>DQCI01000008.1:15171-23646 GCA_003545125.1 Paracoccaceae bacterium | reverse complement strand
CCGGTGGTGACGGTGTTGGCGATCGAGGACCCGGAGATCATCCCGGTCATCATCGACGACAGCACCGCGGCCTTGGCGGGTCCGCCGCGCAGCGCGCCGAGCAGCGCGACGGCGACCTTGATGAACCAGTTGCCGCCGCCGGCCTTTTCCAAGAGCGCGCCGAACAGCACGAACAGGAAGATCATCGAGGTGGAGACACCGAGCGCGACCCCGAAGACCCCTTCGGTCTGCATCCAGTAATGCCCCATCGCCTTGGAGAACGAGGCGCCGCCGTAATTGGTGATCGAGCCGATCCAGTCGCTATAGCCACCGAAGAAGGCGAGCGCCAGGAACAGCGACGCAATGACGACCAGCGGCAGGCCGAGCGAGCGGAAGACCGCGACCATCAGCACCACCATGCCGATGCCGGACATGACGATGTCGGTGGTGCTCCAGAGCCCCGGACGATCGGCGATCTGGAACCGAAAGACCACGAGATAGAGCGTGGCGGCGATGCCGCCGGCGACCAGCAGCCAGTCATACCACGGAACCCTGTGGCGATGGCCGAACATCGGGAAGGCGAGGGTGGCCAGCGTCAGCGCGAAGGCGAGGTGCACGAAGCGGGCTTGGGCGACGATGTTGGCGAAGATCGAAATGCCGGTGAACTCGGCGATCATCCCCGGCACCTTGGAGGCGATATAGAGCTGGAACAGCGACCACAGGATCGAGATCCAGAAGATCAGCCTGGCCACGAATTGCCCTGCATCGCGGGCGCCGGTGTCGGCTTCCGAGACCATGTCTTCGGCGGTTCTTGTTGTGGTGTCCGTCATGGTCGCCCCTTCTCTTCGTCCCGTCATTTCACCGTTTCACCGCCGGGCCCCACCCGGCGTTTACTAAAACACCAGCGCCCCGGTCGGGGAGCGCTGGCGCAGGTTTTTTCAGATCGCGTGCGCCCGGATCATTCGATCAGGCCAAGCTCCCTGTAGGCCCTCTCGGCGCCCGGGTGCAGCGGGGCCGACAAGCCGTCCGATACCATTTCGGCCGCGTCGAGATTGGCGAACGCCGGGTGCAGGCCGCGGAAATCGTCGAGGTTCGACATCACCGCCTTGGCGACGATATACGCGGTCTCTTCCGGCACGCTTGCCGAGGTCACGAAGGTCGCGCCGACGCCGAAGGTGGTCACGTCGGCGTCCGTGCCTGCGTACATGCCGGCCGGGATGGTCGCGACACGGTAGTAGGAGTTGTCGGCGACCAGCGCATCGATCGGTGCACCGACCACGTCGACCAGCACGACGTCACAGGTTGTGGTGGCTTCCTTGATCGCGGCGGCCGGGTGGCCGATGGTGTAGATCATCGCGTCGATATTGTCGTCGCAGATCTGCTTGGCCATTTCCGAGCCCTTGTATTCGGTGGCGAGGGAGAAATCGTCCATCGTCATGCCGAAGGCCTCCATCACCACTTCCATGGTGGCGCGCTGGCCGGAGCCCGGGTTGCCGACGTTGACGCGCTTGCCTTTGAGCTCCTCGAACGAGGTGATGCCGCTATCGGCACGCACGATCAGCGTAAACGGCTCCGGATGCACCGAGAACATCGCCCGGATTTCCGGGAACGGGTTGTCGGCGAACTTCGACGTGCCGTTGTAGGCATGGTACTGCCAGTCCGACTGGGCGACGCCGAACTCGAGCTCGCCGGCCTTGATGGTGTTGATGTTGTAGACCGAGCCGCCGGTCGATTCGACGGCGCAGCGGATGCCGTGCTCCTTGCGGTCACGGTTGACCAGACGGCAGATCGCGCCGCCGGTCGGGTAGTAGACGCCGGTGACACCGCCGGTGCCGATCGAAATGAACTGCTGATCCTGCGCGGTGGCGGCACCCGTGAAGGCGATGGCGGCGGCGGCCACAGCGCCGCCGATGAATTTGTGAAGCATTCTGGATCTCTCCCGTTTGGTATTTTTGATTCACCTGTTCGCTTGCGGGGGCAGGTTCTGCAATGCGCGGCAAGTTGTCACTGAAAAACTTATGTTTTTCTTTCCGGCCAATAGGCGTTGCTGCCCCGGCGCAGAGAATCATAGGCCGCCACCCGGGCGCGCGACTGCCCCTCGCCGCGCTGGATCAGCAGCGCGATCAGCGCCTCGATCAGCACGGTCATGCCCGAGTAGCAGGCGAAATGGTGCGAACTCAGCACGCAGGCCGCCAGGTTGTATTCCGGCGAGAGCTCCGGCGCCACCACGGTGCTGTCCGAAATCAGTATCAGTTTCAATCCCTTGGCCTGGGCAAAACGACAGGCTTCGACGGTCTCGCGCGAGTAGGGCGTGACCGTGATCGCGACCAGCAGGTCACCCTCCTGCGCGTCGTTCAGATCGTCGATCGCGCTGCCCATGTTGCGCGGGATGAGCTCCATTCCCGGCAGGGCCATTCGGCCGATGTAATGCAGATAATGGGCCATCGCGTAGCTTGCCCGCATACCGGTGACGTAGACCCTGCGCGCGCTTGTCAGCATGTCCGCCACCGCTGCCAACTCGTCCAGTGTCTGGCTCTCGAGGGTTCGGTTCGCCACTGACAGCGCGTTCTGGGCGGATTCGGCGAAGGCCGCGCCGGCGCTTCCCCGGTCGCGCAACTCCTCGAGCCAGTCGGGGTTTGCCGGGCCGGGCACGTTTGCCACCAGCGCCGCACGAAACGGCGCGCGCAGCTCCTCGAACGACGAAAATCCGAGGTATTTGGCTATTTTTACAAAGGTATAGGTGCTCACACGGGCTTTGCGGGCGGTCTCGCGGATCGGGTCCAGACCAAATTCCGCCGGATGGTCGAGCAGGTATTTCGCAGCCGCATGCATCTGCGGCGCGAAACCGGCGATTTCAGTCTTCAGCCGGGCGACGATTCGGGGGCGCAGGGTCGGGTCCATGTTGATTCGGTTTTGTGACGGATGTGAAAAACATATGTGATTTTTCGGGATTGTTGACAGGATTCGTGTTCCACATCCAACTGGGCGGACGCGATTACGTTACGTAAGGGGAGCCAGGCTTGTCCACAGCGTTCGATCTCATGGTGGCCCCGAACGGGGCCCGCAAAGGCAAATCGGATCACCCGGCGTTGCCGCTGACACCCGCTGAATTGGCCGCGACGGCGCGCGCCTGCGCCGCGGCGGGCGCAACGGCGATCCATCTGCATGTGCGTGACGCCGCCGGGCGGCATTCGCTGGACCCGGGCGCCTACCGCGCCGCCATCGCCGCGATCACGGCCGCGGCGGACCTGCGGGTTCAGATCACCACCGAGGCGGCCGGGCTGTTCGACGTCGCCGCCCAGATCGATTGCCTGGCGCAAGGCCTTGCCCCCGAGGCCAGCGTGGCGCTGCGCGAGATCGAACGCGCGCCGGATCGCCTGGCCGAGGCCTACCGGGTGGCTGAGGCGGCGGGCACCGAGGTCCAGCACATCCTCTACGCGCCCGAGGATCTTACGCGTCTGTTGGGCCATCTCAAGTCCGGCACGATCCCTGCGCACTTCACTTCCGTGCTCTTCGTGCTTGGCCGCTACGCCGCAGGCCAACGCTCCGTCCCGGAGGATCTCGACCCGTTCCTCGCTGCCCTTGGACCGGGATCGCTCACCTGGTCGGTCTGCGCGTTCGGCCCGCGCGAACAGGATTGCCTGCTCCATGCCATCCGCCGCGGCGGCAATGTCCGCATCGGCTTTGAAAACAACCACCTCGCCCCGGACGGCACATTGTTCACCGACAACGCCGCTGCGGTGGCGGCCCTGGTCGCCGCCGCCGCCCGGGCCGGGTTCGAACCACGAGGACTATCCTGATGGGCCACGTCTTTCCGCGCCACTCGGGCGCCCAGATGAAAACCGCCGTGGCGGGCGAGGGCTGCTACCTCATCGACAGCGCCGGCAAGCGCTATTTCGACGGCTCCGGCGGCGCTGCGGTCTCCTGTCTCGGGCACGGCGACCCGGAGGTGACCGCGGCGGCAAAGGCCCAGCTCGACAGGCTTGCCTTCGCCCACACCGGCTTTTTCACCAGCGAGCCCGCCGAGGCGCTGGCCGATCTGCTGGCGGCCGAGGCGCCCGGCGATCTCGACCGGGTGTATTTCGTCTCCGGCGGGTCCGAGGCGGTCGAGGCGGCGCTGAAACTCGCCCGGCAAACCCATGTCGAACGCGGCGAGCCTCAGCGCCGCCACCTGATCGCCCGACGCCAGAGCTACCACGGCAACACGCTTGGTGCGTTGGCGGCAGGCGGCAACCTGTGGCGGCGGACCCAGTTCGAGCCGATGCTGATCGACGTCAGCCACATCGCGCCCTGCTTTGAGTATGCCGAAAAGCGCCCGGATGAGACGGTGGAAGCCTACGGCCAGCGGGTCGCGCAGGAGCTGGAGGACGAGATCCTTCGCCTCGGTCCCGACAGCGTCATGGCCTTTCTCGCCGAGCCCGTGGTCGGCGCCACCCTCGGCGCGGTCCCCGCCGTTCCGGGCTATTTCAAACGCATCCGCGAGATCTGCGACCGCTACGGTGTGCTCCTGATCCTCGACGAGGTGATGTGCGGCATGGGGCGCACAGGGCACCTCTTCGCCTGCGAGGCCGAGGGCATCACCCCCGATATCGTCACCATCGCCAAGGGGCTGGGGGCGGGGTACCAGCCGATCGGCGCGATGATCTGCACGGGTGCGATCTATGACACCATATCGCACGGCTCGGGCTTCTTCCAACACGGCCACACCTATATCGGCCACCCGGTCGCCGCCGCGGCGGGCCTGGCGGTGGTGCGCGCGATCCTCGAGCGCGGGCTGCTGCCCCGGGTGCGCGACATGGGCGCAAGGCTCGACGCGGCGCTCGTCGAGGTGTTGGGCCAGCATCCCCATGTCGGCGACATCCGCGGGCGCGGCTTGTTTCGCGGGGTGGAGCTTGTCGCCGACCGCGAGACCAAGACGCCGTTCGACCCAGCGCAGCGCTTAGCCGGCCGGCTCAAGGAGGCCGCTTTCGAGGCCGGGTTGATCTGCTACCCGATGGGCGGCACCCGCGACGGGCGCGCCGGCGACCACGTGCTGCTCGCGCCGCCCTTCATCCTCGAAGACACCCACATCGACGAGATCACGACCAAGCTGGCGCGGGCGATCGACGAGGTGCTCTGATAGTGCTGCCTGCGCCGCTCACAACGGCACCCCGGCGATTTGCGCCACAAGCTCAAGGCTGTTGCGGGCGGAGAACTTTTCCAGCAACCGGGCGCGGTGGACCTCCACCGTGCGCGGCGAGATGTCGAGCGCCCGGGCGATTTCCTTCGAGGTCAGCCCCTCTGCCATCATCGTCGCCACCTGCCGTTCGCGCAGGGTGAGCGCCGTAACCGGCCGGGCCTCGGATATGTCTGCAAAGCTCCAGACCGCGCGCGCGAACGGCTCGCCCGGGTCGAGCGACTGTCCGCGCACCCGGCACCAGAACAACGCACCCGACCGCCGTCGCATGATCCGTCCGTCGCGGTACCGCCCGCGGCCCACCATCTTTTCCGCGCCGGTCCGGCCGATCTGCAAAAACTCCTCGGACGAGGGGTAGAGCCGCGACAGCGACCTGCCTTCCAGCTCCGACGCCGGGTAGCCGAACATCTCTGCAAACATCGGATTACAGCGCCGGATCACCCGATCCTCGCTGTAGATCAGCCCGACGGGTGCAAAGTCGAAGGCCGTGGTGGCAAGATCTGTCATCCGGTTTCCAAGACGGGCTTGGGGTCAAATTCCCGGGATGTACGTGTTTTCCCGGAATGCGCAGGTGCCCCTCGATGCTATTATCGGGGCCTCACGAGCGGGAGGCAAGGATGAACGCGAGAATCGTTGGCTGGGGTCACACGCCCTTTGGTGTGCACAAAGACAAGAGCTTCGAGACGCTGATCCTCGAAGCGGCCCGTGAGGCCATCGCGCATGCAGGGATCGAACCTGCCGATATCGACGAAGTCTGGCTCGGCCATTTCAACGCCGGCATGGTGCCCGCCGCCTTCGCTTCGTCGCTCGCGCTCGGGCTCGACCCGGTCATGCGGTTCAAACCGGCGACCCGGTGTGAGAATGCCTGCGCGTCGGGGGGGGCGGCGATCTACGCGGCGCGCGATGCGATCGGCGCGGGCCGGGTGCGCACGGCTCTGGTGATCGGCGCGGAGAAGATGACCGACCTCGACACACGGGGCGTCACGCAAGCGCTGGGCCGGGCCGCCTATCAGCCGGACGAAGCGGGGCTCAGTTTTCCCGGCATCTTCGCAAAGTTCGCCGAAGCCTATTTCGAGGCCTTCGGCGACCAGTCGGAAACCTTGGCCCGGATCGCGGTCAAGAACCACGCCAACGCGCTCAACAACCCGCTGGCGCATCTGCGAAAGGCGTTCGATCTCGCCGCCTGCAACACGGTGTCCGACAGGAACCCGATGATCGCCGCACCGCTCCGGCTCACCGATTGCTCGCCGATCAGCGATGGCGCGGCGGCGGTGGTGATGGTGGCGGATGACATGGTTGGCGATTTCCCGCGCGCGGTCGGCTTCCGCGCCGCCGTCCAGATGAACGATTTCCTGCCCCTCAAGGGCCGTGACCTTACCCGCCTGGAGGCGGCCCACCACGCCTTCGCGGCCGCTTTCGACGCGGCCGGGATCGGGCTCGACGATCTCGACCTCGCCGAGGTCCACGATTGCTTCACCATCGCCGAGCTGATGATCTGCGAGGCGATGGGGCTTGCGTCGGTGGGGCAGGGGGCGAGGCTGATCGCCGAGGGCGCAACGCTGCGCGGCGGTCGGCTGCCGGTGAACGTCTCGGGCGGGCTGAAAGCCAAGGGCCACCCGGTCGGGGCGACCGGCGTGTCGATGCATATCACCGCGGCCAAGCATGTGACCGGGCTGGCGCCGACCGAGGAGCAGATCGCCGGGGCCGAGCTCGCGGCGGTCTACAACATGGGCGGCTCCGGCGTGGCCAACTACTGCTCGATCCTGGAAGCGGTGAAATGAACCCGGCCGAATGGCTGCGCCGCACTGCCCGGCGCCAACCACACGCGCCGGCGCTGTACCGGGGCGCGACCCTTGCGGGAACCTACGCGCAGTTCGCCCGGCGCGCCGCCGGCCTTGGGGCCGCGCTCGCCGCGCAGGGGGTCAACCCGGGCGACCGGGTGGCTCTGTTCATGGCGAACCGTACCGAATACCTCGAAGCGCTCTACGGGATCTGGTGGGCGGGGGCTGCCGCCGTGCCGATCAATGCCAAGCTTCACGCGCGCGAGGCGGCCTGGATCGTCGGCGATGCGGGCGCCGGGGTGGTCTTTGCCGACGCCAATTCCAGCGCCGCGCTGGACCCGGTCCTGCCCGACACGGTCGACATCATCGCCGCCGACAGTCCGGCGTTCACGGGTTTGCGCCGGACCGCACCGTTGGACGTCCCGCGATCCATGGACGGCACGGACATGGCCTGGCTGTTCTACACCTCGGGCACCACCGGCACCCCCAAGGGGGTGATGATGACCTGCGCCAACCTTGCGTCGATGACGCTTGGCTATTTCGTCGATGTCGACGAAGTGACGGCGGACGATGCGGCGCTCTACGCCGCGCCGATGAGCCACGGGGCCGGGCTTTACAATTTCATGCACGTGCTGCGCGGCGCGGCGCACGTGGTGCCCGAGAGCGGAGGCTTCGACGCAGGCGAGATCCTGGCGCTTGCGGCCGAGCTCGGGCGGGGCAAGGACCGCGTGTCGATGTTCGCCGCCCCGACGATGGTGCGCCGGTTGGTCGAGGTTGCGAAGGCCCGGGGCGGCACCGGCGAGGGGATCCGCACCGTGGTCTATGCCGGCGGGCCGATGTACGAGGCCGACATCGTCGAAGCGGTCCGCGTCATGGGCCCGTGCTTCGTGCAGATTTATGGTCAGGGCGAATGCCCGATGGGGATCGCCGCGCTCTCGCGTGCGGACGTGGCCAACCGCGACCACCCGAACTGGCGCGACCGGCTGCGCTCGGTGGGCACCGCGCAAACGCCGGTTCGCGTTTCGGTGATCGACGGCGAAGGCCGGGAGCTGCCGACCGGCGAAGTGGGCGAGATTGCGGTCCGGGGCGCCACGGTGATGGCGGGCTACTGGAACAACCCCGAGGCGACCGCGGACACGATCCGGGACGGCTGGCTGCGAACGGGCGATATTGGGCGGTTGGACGAAGACGGCTACCTCACCCTCCAGGACCGCGCCAAAGACGTGATCATCTCCGGCGGCTCCAACATCTACCCACGCGAGGTCGAGGAGGTGCTGCTGTCGCATCCGACTGTGCGCGAGGCGTCTGTAGTGGGGCGACCCGACCCGGAATGGGGCGAGGTGGTGGTGGCCTTCGTGGTCGCCGATGGGGGCGGAACGCCCGAAGAGGCGGCCCTCGACGCCCTCTGCCTCGACCACATCGCCCGCTTCAAACGCCCCAAGAGCTACCGGTTCGTCGAGGCCCTGCCGAAGAACAACTACGGCAAGGTGCTCAAGACCGCGCTGAGAGCGATGCTGGAAAACGAACAAACAGGAGGAG
>DQCI01000008.1:14595-15058 GCA_003545125.1 Paracoccaceae bacterium | reverse complement strand
AGGCCGGGGCAGAGGCCGGGGCAGCGGTTGCGGCCGTGCGCGCTGCCGGGGCGCCGCAAGCCAGGGTTTTTCGGCACCGACCTGCGCGACGTCACGGCCATCGGCGATTTGATGACGGCGCTCGCGGGGTGGGGCGGCCCCGACATTCTGGTCAACAACGCCGGTATCCAGAAGACCGCCAGCGTCGCCACGGCCGATCCCGTGATTTGGGACGCGATCCTGGCCGTCAATCTCACCGCGGCGTTCCAAACCATGCGCCTGGCCCTGCCGCAGATGGCCGGGAACGGTTACGGAAGAGTGGTGAACATTGCCTCCGTGCGCGGGCTGGTGGGCTCGGTAGACAAGGGCGCCTACGTCTCTGCAAAGCATGGCCTCGTGGGGGTGAGCAAGGTGGCCGCACTCGAATACGCCGCTGCAGGCAATCGCGCCGCCGGCGGGGGCACGGTGAACTGCATCGCACCGG
>DQCI01000008.1:13268-14558 GCA_003545125.1 Paracoccaceae bacterium | reverse complement strand
GACCGCGAGAAAGGCATTGCCGGTTTGCTGGCGCAAAAGCAACCGTGCGCGCCGCACCTGCGATCCCGCCGAGATCGGCGCACTGGCAGTGTGGCTGTGCAGCCCGCTCGCCCACAACGTGACCGGCACGACCATCCCGGTCGATGGCGGCTGGACCGCGCAATAGGTCGGCGTTCGGGGCAGTCTCCCGCCGGTCTTGACCCGCGCCCCGGGGGAAACCGCATCGATGCGGTTTGCACGCGGTTTCGAAACCGCGTGTCACGGCGTTTCGAAACGCCGTCGCCCGGGCGCCGCGTCAACGCAAGTAGCGTTCGACCCAGCCGGTGAAGGTTTGTTGCGGCGCCACCACGACGTGGTAGAGCACGTCCCGCGCACGGTTGGGGGCGATGAGCGCAGCGAACATCAGCGGGTCGTCGGAGTTGGTTTTGCCGCTGTCGCAAAGCGCGCCGAGGCCGCGGCCGTGGGAGCTGACGATCCCCATCGGGTCGGTGCCGATGAAGGCCAGTGTTACCGCCGCCTTGAGTGCGCCGAAGTCCTCGGCCAGCATCCCGGCGGCCTCGGGCGTGTGGGGATGGACGAGATCGCGGGGCCCCGTGTCGGCACGTCGAGTACCTATCGGGTGCGGGCCGGGCGGCCCGAGAGCACCACCACCCGGTCGGCAAGGATGATCGCCCCGCGCAGGTCCTGGGTGCTGAGCACGCCGGAAAAGGGCTCGTTTTCCGTCACCCAGTGCATCGTCTGCCAGAGGTCTTCACGGGGGAAGGCGTCGAGCGCGCCGAAGGGGTCGTCGAGGATCAGCACCTCGGGCTCGTGGACCAGCGCCCGGCAGGGCGGGGCGCGCTGGCGGGTGCCGCCGGACAGCTCCGAGGGGCGCGTGCCCTCGAACCCGTTGAGCCCGACCGGCTCCGGGGGGGGCGCGCGGTCTCCTTTCTCCGCCTGCGAGGGCGTGTTGGGTACGATCTCGAGCGTGCGCATCCCGTTTTGCAGGATCGGGCGCCATTCGAGCAGCATAGGGGTCTGGAACGCCATGCCGACGGTCGAGCGTGGCTTGTCGACCACCTCGCCGGGCAGCATCACCTGGCCTTCGTCGGGTATCAGCAGCCCGGGCAGCGGCTTGGTGCGGGTGGATTTGCCGCGGCCCGCGGGGCCAACGCTCGCCAGGAAGCCGCACTCGTCGAGTTCCGGCAGGGGGCTGGCGGCGGTATTGTGGGCGTGGCGCACGCCCTCGATCTTGATCATCGGATGCATTCTTAGTGCCCGTTCGCGTGGGCACGCCCGGGATCGGACCCG
>DQCI01000008.1:11790-13238 GCA_003545125.1 Paracoccaceae bacterium | reverse complement strand
ACCCCGTCAGCGACTTCGGCACCGAGCGTCTCAAGCCTGTCGCGCATCACCCGGTCGCGCTGGATCCGCAGCCGGCCGGTGTCGATCCGGCAGGGGGTGCGGCTGTTGCGGATATGCCAAACGAGCCGGGCAAGGTCGCCGCGGACCTCGAAGAACGCATCGGCGACCGCGATCCCCGCATCCCGGCGCCGGTCGTCGAGGGCAAAGGCATCGCCCGCGCCGAGCGAGGTCGTATGTTCGAGATCGACGAGGAACTCGAGCCCGGAGACGGTGGTGAGCACCCGGCGGCGCAGGAAACCTGCCGCGTAGCTGAGGGTCACCGTGTCTCCGCCGGGGTGGGCGCGGGAGAGGGCACGGGTGATGCGATCTGCGACGGGGATGTGCATCATGTGTCGCCGCCCTGTCGGTCACGTCAGGGGTTAACCGGTTTTTTACCTTGATCGGCAAAGCTGCCGGCATGGACCACGTTAAAAGCCTCACCCCGCATGGTCTTGCCGATGCGCTCGGCGATGTCCGCGCCGAAATCAGGGCGCTGAGGGCGCGCGAAGCCACGTTGCGCCAGGCGCTGATCGAGGCGCGCCCCAATGGGCCGATCGCCGGCCAACGCTACGAGGTTTTCATTCGCGAAAACCAGCGCCGGGTGTTCGATCGCGACAGCCTGCCCAAAGCCATTCTTCACGACGACCGCTTCTGGATGACCCGGGTCTCGCAAACCGTCGTCACCCGGGCGCTCGACGCCAAAGGCGGCGCCGTGGTCAGGCCTGAGGCCTGGCCCAGGTCCGCCGTCGCCGCGCGCGCCGCCGACGCGCCGGTGTTGGACCTGTGGGGCCGCGAAACCGGCCTCGTGCTGATCGAAGAGTTCTGACACCCTCCGACCTCGCAACAGGAAATAGCGTGGCGTCATCGGCAGCTCGCCGGCCGGCGCGCAGGTCAGCAACCCGCCGTCGGCGCGGACCGCGGAGGTCTCGGGGTTCACCTCGACCTGCGGGGTCGCGTCGTTGAGCAAAAGGTCCTTCTTGCCGATGGTCCGGGTGTTCGTCTCCGCCACTGCCACCGCCACCGCCAGCGTCCGCTTGGCGCGCCCGAGGTTGTCGCGAAGGCCCGCGCCGAAGACGACGGCCGAGACGACAGCCGAGACGACGGCCGAGACGAAGGTTACCGCCGAGTGCGCCGCCGACCGTCCGAAGGCGCCGAACAGCGGCCGCGAACTTACCGGCCACGATGTCGGGAGCGAGGCGCCCGGGCCGCCCAGCTGGGCCAGCGCGATGGTGCCGCCGATCAGCACCGTCTCGGGCATCACGCCGAAGGACATCGGGGTTCACAGCACCAGGTCGCGCTTGCCCGCCGCGACAGAGCCGATCTTGCCGCCCATGCCACGCGCCATGGCCGGGTTGATCGGGATATTCGCCACGTCGTGGCGCACCCGGATACTGTCGTTGTCGTTGTCG
>DQCI01000008.1:8996-11750 GCA_003545125.1 Paracoccaceae bacterium | reverse complement strand
TTCATCTTGGCCGCCGTTTGCCAGGGGCGGACGAGCCCCTCGCCGACGCGCCCGATCGCCTGGCTGTCCGACGCGATGATCGAGATGGTGCCCAAGTCGTGCTGAATGTCCTCGGCGGTGATAGTTTCGCGCTGGACCCGGCTTTGGGCAAACGCCACCTTCTCGGGAACCGACTTGTCGAGATGGTGGCAGACCATGCGCATGCCGAGACGTTCCTCAAGCGTGTTCAGGGTGAAAGGCCGGGGCGGGTTGGTCGAGGCGAGCAACACATGGTCCGCGTCGCAGATCCTGATGATGTCCGGCGCATGCCCACCGCCCGCGCCCTCGGGGCGAAAGGCGTGGAAGGTGCGGCCGTTCATCGCTTTGACGGTGTTCTCGACGAAGCCGGACTCGTTCAGCGTGTCGGTGTGGATCTTACCCTCGCCGGCAATCGCTTCGGTCCCTGGGCCGATGACAATGTCGATGCCCGGTTGCGCGCCCGGGTTGCCCGCCTTGCCGGTTTTTGCGATCCGGCCGTCGCACAACCCGCCGTCAGCCTTGCTGGTACCGGTGTGGTCGACGATCGGCGCATTTGTGATCACAGTGTCGAGGGCCCCTCCGGCGCGGTTGAACCGGCTCTGGCCCTGGCCCTCGCCCATGCCGTGGCGGATATCCCTTCCATCGCTGAATTGCATTGCTTCCCAATAGGTTGTGAGATCTTTCTCAACCTCGATGACAAGCCCGGTGTCGGCGCGCCGCAAGCGGTCGCCGGTGGCGGGCCGAACATCGCGACCTGGTTGGACCTTCGGGTCGTGGCGACCATCTATGGGTTCCTTCGAGCAATGCGACAAGTTGCGCAGATCATCACTGCCGGGGTTGGTGATGCAGGTCACACGGTGCGAAGACGAGCGGTCGTATCGAGCCGCCCGGCAAAGGCGCGGCTTGCGCGCGACATCCGGCGTCGCGAAACGCGATCCACCTGCGCTGGGCGTCCAGTCGTGTGTCGCCCGCGCCCAAGCCGTCGGATTTTTTCTTCCCCTTTTGCCACAGGGCATTCGGCTCGGGGTCGGCCTGCTGACAGGTCAGATCGGCGCATTGGTTCAATTCCGCCTGATCATCGCCCGTTCCCTCGGCGGGGAACACGTCTCCGGGGATCAGCGCGGTTTCCTTCAGCGGATCGGTTGTTGGACGGTGACGCTTAGGGTGCCGTCGGGGAATGTGGCCTCGACCTGGACGTCCTGGATCAGTTCCGGCACGTCCTCCCTGCATTGGGCGGCGGTGATGAGCTGGGCGCCCGCCTCCATCATGTCGGCCACCGAGCGGCCATCGCGCGCCGTCGACAACCGCGTCGGTGATGAGCGCGATCGCTTCGGGGTGGTTGAGCGTGACGCCGCGCGCGAGGCGCTTGCGGGCGCCCTCGGCGGCCATCGCCACGCCATCGCCACCGGTGAGCTTGTCTCTTTCGCAAGGGCGTGAGGGTTAGGTCAGATCATCCAGCGCTTGGAAAAAGCGCCCCCGGCCCGGCGGGTGAGGATCGGGATCAGGCCCCGGCGCAACTCAAAGTCGCGCTGGGCCCGCAGACGTAACGCGAGTACGTCGTCGCCGATCAGGCTGGCGCCGCCGCTGGCAGGCAGGGCGCGGGGTGCCGGGACCAACTGCGCCTCGGCGGTGAGCGCGACATAGATCAGCGAGACCAAGGTGCGTGCGCCATTGCCGACGTGCGACCAGTCGAGGCGCGCGGCGATATCGCCGTCCAGGCGATGCGGGATCTGGGTCTTGACTTCGCTGCATTCTGACCCGTCATCGGGTCAACCTGTTTGAGATACTTGAGAGGTCCGAAAAACGGGCGACAGGACGCCCTTCTCGCGCCAGATTGCCGACAACCCCTCTCGCGATGTCCGAGATCCTGAGGCGGGAATAGGGGTTCCGAAGGGAACAGGCACGTATTCGGAAGATCAGCGAAATCACCGGCGGATCGGTCCGGGGGATTCGAGATCTTGGGCGCAAAGCGGGTTGGCAAGAGCGCATATTTTGGGGTGAGATCACCGGTGAGACCCCGCCCGGGGTCCGGATTCTTCAGGTGCAAGAAATGTCTGCGATTGGGATTGATGTCAGTTCTAAGGTCCGGCTTTCGGGAACGGGGCCGTTTCAGTCAAGCTGTTTTGCCCAGGCGCGTTGCTCCGCCGGAGCGGGCATTCGGGGTTCTCTTGCTTTGCGCCCGGCTTGCTCTCGCGGTCGTTGGCCGAGGTCCTTTGGGGACGTGCTTCGGTGCGCGGTCAGCGCGTCGGCTGCCAACATGAGGCTGGTTCGATGCAGTTGCGATGTGCCCATCTCATAGGCGTGGAACCCGGTGCCGGCGACCCATATCCGATCGAGTATGACCGCGATACGACGAGCCAGGGCGACCATGGCGCCCGTGCGGCCACGGCGTTGCGCCCGCTGGGCTCCCCATGTTCTCACCCATGTAGATCGACCGCGGTTCATCATGACGGTCGCTGCTTGGCCCAGCGCCCGCCTCGGGGTGGTGTCGCCGGCCTTGGTGATGCCGCCAGAGACATCACGTTCACCGGACGGGTTGCGCGACGGCGTCAGTCCGACCCAGGGACCACCCCTCTTCGATGCGGCGAAGCGAGCCGGATCATCCACGGCTGAACGGAAGCTCAACGCCACGACCGCCCCGATTTCTGCTGCCCGGCAGCGCATGCCTGCATGCGTGAGAGGGCGCATCGTCATCAGGCGGCGGCAAACCGGGGCGTCTTGGGCGAGCTGGCGCAC
>DQCI01000008.1:3299-8957 GCA_003545125.1 Paracoccaceae bacterium | reverse complement strand
CGCAGGGAGGCCGCAGGGAGGCTCATGATCGAAGCATTGGCCCGGCCGCGGTCTCCAGCAGGGGAGTGCCATCCGCGCGGTCCCGAATGCGGCTCTCGAACCTGCCGCGAGAGATCATGCCGACCTTGAGGCCGAAGTTCCGCAGCAGTCCCCGCAGCGACCTTTTCAGGGCGATCATACTCTGCTGAATGGCCTTCCGGGCTCCGGGCACAGCGCGGACCTCTTGTGCCGAGACGGATCTGCATTGAACCGGCCGGAACCAGCCAAGGTGAAGCAGGCGCGCAATCGCCTCGGCATCCCGCCGGTCCGTCTTGATCGGCATCGCCTTCAAGGCACCTTACCCCTGGCGCATTTCCATGAGGATTGGATCAAAACCCGCATCGGTCAGCCCACGGTGCAGCCATTGCGACAACGGACCGGCCTCGAGGCCGATCGCGGCCTCGGCCTTTTAGATGATCTTGCCGTGTTCACTGACCACGCAGATCGCGGTCCTGGCCAATGACACGTCCAGTCCGACAAACAGTCTCATCCCGTCGTCCTCGCTGTGGATCCAGTACGGGAACGGCGACAGCTTGCCCCTGATCCTGTACGCCATGACGGGCCGTGCGCGCCGCCGGCCCCGTTACAACATCTCGCAACCAGAACACGACGACGGCGGCGAGGGCACATGCAGACAGGAAGACCTTTGGGCACCTGTCATGGCGGGGTGCAACACGGCGCCAATCCTTGAGCCGAGCGAAACTGTTCTCGATCCCGTGGCGGCATTTGTAGAGTTCTGCGTTGTGCGGGATCGGCACCTTTCGCATCTTGCGCGACGGGATGCATGGCATGATCCCCTGGTCTTTCGGGGCGTTGCGGAACCTATCCGCGTCATGGCCGCGATCTGCGAGGAACACCTTGGCGTTCGGCAGATCGTCACCCAGGGCCAGCGCATCGATGTAGTCGCTGCGCTGGCCGCCGGTCAGGAACATCCGGATCGGTCGGCGCGCCGCATCGGTCACGGCATGCAACTTCGATTTCGGCCCACCATCGCCGCGCCCAATCAGGCAGCCGCCCGCCCTTTTTCAGGCCCGGCGCGCCAGGTGTTTGATCCCAGGATTTGAGGGTGCGATCCAGTCTTTGGAATGGACGGACGCGCTATGGGAAAGATATGTCATGGGTACGCCACGACCACGCACCGCGGGCGCACACGCGGGCGCGGGTTTGCAGGCGATTGACCGGGTTGAGCAAGCATTTGCTTGAAGAATTTGAAACTGCTCCTTTGCGGATTGGCGCAATCTGCGCCGGTTTTGGGATGACCCAACGCCTCCATCGCAGGTAAAAGTCGCTCAGGATCGAGAAAAGCATATCGCGGCATGCTGAAATCTGAATTTGAATCCGGCGCGCGCAACGGGAGGAGCGACAATGTCGATGGCACCAGAGAACACGACCACCTGCACACGAGAAGGTCTGACAGTTGCGGTCGAACTCGCGCGTTTCATCGAGGAGGAGGCGTTGCCGGACACGGGCGTGTCGGCGGATCGGTTCTGGTCCGGATTGGCAGGGCTGGTGCAGACCTTCGGCCCGCGCAACCGCGAACTGCTGGCAATACGCGAGACCCTCCAGGCGCAGATCGACGCATGGCATCGCGCCCGGCGCGACGCGCCCCATGACCGCGTCGCCTACAAGGCCTTCCTCGAAGACATCGGCTATCTCCTGCCGGAGGGGGACGACTTCGAGATCGAGACCGCGAACGTCGACCCCGAGATCGCCACGCTCCCCGGCCCGCAGCTGGTGGTGCCGATCACCAATGCCCGCTTCGCCCTGAACGCGGCAAATGCCCGTTGGGGGAGCCTCTATGACGGGCTCTATGGCACCGATGCCATGGGCGGACCCGCCCCGACCGACGGCTTCGACGACGGGCGCGGCGCGCGGGTGATCGCGCGCACGGCCGTCTTCCTCGACGAGGTGTTTGCGCTGACCACCACAAGCCACGGCATGGCGACGTCCTACAGCATCACCGACGGTGTGCTGGAGGTCGACGGGGCCCGGCTCAAAGCGCCCGAGAAACTGGTCGGCTACCGGGGACAGCCCGAGCGGCCGAGCGCCGTCCTGCTTCGCAACAACGGGCTGCATGTGGAGCTTGTCTTCGATCCCGACAACCCGATCGGAAAGCTCAGCAGCGCCGGGCTGGCGGACGTGGTGATGGAATCGGCGATATCGGCGATCATGGATTGCGAGGATTCGGTCGCTTGTGTCGACGCCGAGGACAAGGTGCTCGCCTATCGCAACTGGCTCGGGCTGATGCGCGGCGATCTGGCCGACAGCTTCCAGAAGGGCGGCAAGCAAATCACCCGCAGCCTGCATGCCAACCGCGACTATCTGGCGCCGGATGGATCACGGTTTTCGGTCAAGGGCCGGGCGCTCATGCTGGTGCGCAATGTCGGTCATTTGATGACCAACCCGGCAATTCTCGACCGCGACGGCGCGGAGGTGTTCGAGGGCCTGATGGATGCGATGGTGACGAGCCTGATCGCGATGCACGATCTCGGCAAAACCTCCGGGCTGAAGAACTCCGAGACCGGATCGGTCTACGTCGTGAAACCGAAGATGCACGGGCCGCAGGAGGTGGCCTTCGCGTCCGACGTTTTCGCCCATGTCGAACAGGTCCTCGGTCTGGCCGAGAACACCGTGAAGCTCGGCATCATGGACGAGGAGCGCCGCACAAGCGTGAACCTCAAGGCGTGCATTCGGGCCGCCAAGGCCCGGGTGTGTTTCATCAACACCGGCTTCCTCGACCGGACCGGCGACGAGATCCACACCTCGATGGAGGCGGGGCCCTTCAGCCGCAAGGATTTCATCAAGCGCAAGAGCTGGATCGGCGCCTACGAGGACCAGAACGTCGATATCGGGCTGGAATGCGGGTTCTCCGGCAGGGCCCAGATCGGCAAGGGCATGTGGGCGATGCCGGACAAGATGGCCGCGATGCTCGAACAGAAGATCGAGCACCCGAGGGCAGGGGCGAACTGCGCCTGGGTGCCGAGCCCGACCGTGGCCACGCTGCATGCCACGCATTACCACAAGGTGGATGTGCGCGCGGTCCAGGCCGAGCTGAAGAAAGGCGGGCGCCGCGCCCATGTCGATGCGCTCCTCGACATTCCGCTGGCTGCCTACCGGCTTTGGACGCCCGACCAGATCCGCCGCGAGGTGGAGAACAACGCGCAAGGTATCCTCGGCTACGTGGTGCGTTGGATCGACCAGGGCGTGGGCTGCTCGAAAGTGCCCGACATCAACGATGTGGCCCTGATGGAAGACCGCGCGACCTGCCGGATCTCGGCCCAGCATGTCGCCAACTGGCTGCATCACAGCGTGGTCACCGCCGCCGAGGTGACGGAGATCATGATGCGGATGGCCGAGGTGGTGGACCGCCAGAACGCGGGCGACCCGTTCTATGAGCCCATGGCGCCGGGTTTCGACGGCATCGCGTACCGGGCCGCCTGCGACCTCGTCTTCGAGGGGCGCACGCAGCCCTCGGGCTATACCGAGCCGGTTCTGCACCGGCGCCGCCTGGAGTGGAAGGCGGCGCGGTAGCGGGAAATCGGGTCAAACCGGCGGGATCAACCCGCCGTTTTCCGTTGGGAAAACAGAAAGATCATTCTCACTTTCAAAAACCACAGAAAAGAGCTGTTGCCCCTTGCCGGGTGGTCGGCGCGGACCTTAACTCGGATAATCAGGCAGATCTGATAGAGTTTGGGGAGCATTCATGACCGCTGACTACTTCGCCCCGCACGGCGGGCATCCCGGCCAGGACCAGCTGTTGACGGATCGGGCGGTCTTCACCGACGCCTATGCTGTGATCCCGAAGGGCACGATGCGCGACATCGTGACGAGTTTCCTGCCGTTCTGGGAAGGTACGCGGCTTTGGGTGCTGTCACGTCCGCTCACGGGCTTTGCCGAGACCTTTTCGCAATACATCATGGAGGTCGCCCCCGGCGGCGGCTCCGACCACCCCGAATCCGACCCGGAAGCCGAAGGGGTGCTCTTCGTGGTCGAGGGCACGGCGACATTGACGGTTGCGGGTGCGCCCCATGAGCTGACGCCGGGCGGCTATGCCTTCCTGCCACCGCAGACGGACTGGACGCTGCACAACCGCTCTCAGGACACGCTGCGCTTCCATTGGATCCGCAAAGCCTACGAAGCGGTCGAGGGGCTCGACCCCCCGGATGTGCTGATCCTGAACGAAAACGACATCGCCCCGACCCCGATGCCGGGGACCGACGGCAAATGGGCCACCACCCGGTTCGTCGATCCCGCCGATCTGCGCCACGACATGCATGTGACCGTGGTGACCTTTGAACCCGGCGCCGTCATCCCGTTCCTGGAAACCCATGTGATGGAGCACGGGCTCTACGTGCTCGAAGGCAAGGCCGTCTACCGGCTCAACACCGACTGGGTCGAAGTGGAAGCCGGCGATTACATGTGGCTGCGCGCCTTCTGTCCGCAGGCCTGCTACGCCGGGGGACCGGGCAAGTTCCGCTATCTGCTTTACAAGGACGTGAACCGACATATGGCGCTCCGCCCCGCGTCGGCGGCCGCGCCCCAACCGCGGCGGCTCAGGCCCGCGGCGCAGTAGCTGCCCCGCCGATGGCCCGGGTCAGGTCCCGGGCCGCCTCCCGCACGGGGTGGCTCAACCGGACCATATCGTGCGGGCCGATCCGGCTTGTCGGCCCCGATACCGAAATGCCGGCCACCGCCTCGCTATTCACATCGAAAACCGGCGCCGCTATGCAGCGCATGCCGGGGTTCTTTTCTTCGTCGTCGATTGCGTAGCCGCGATCGCGCACGCTTTCGAGATCACGGCGCAAGGCGTCCGGATCGGTGATGGTTCGGCCGGTAAAGGCTTTTAGAGGCTCGGTTTTGAGGAACCGTTCCAACCTGCTTGCGTCCATCTGCGCCAACAGGGCCTTGCCGATTCCGGAGGAATGCATCGGCGACAGGCTGCCGGGAGGGAAAAAGGCGCGGATATTGGCGTGGGTTTCGACCTGGCTGACGAACAGCACCGCGCCCTCCCGTTCAATCCCGAGATTGGCGGTCTCGCCGGTCTCTTCCATCAGTCTTCGCAGGATCGGGCGGGCGCGATCGACCAGGCTGGTGCGGCGCAGGAACCGCGAGCCGATGACGAAGGCGCGCGGGCCGATGTGCCAGAATTGCGCCGCGGGGTCGAACTCGACGAGGCCGCGCCCTTCCAGCGTCACCAGGATCCGGTAGACCGTGGCCGGAGACTGCCCCATCTCACCGGCGATGGCCGTCAAGGCCTTGCCTTGTGCCTCGCTGAGGTACTCGAAGACTTCCATCGCGCGGTCCAACGACTTGATGGTGTTCTGAGCGGTTTTCGCGTCCCAATTGCGGGGTCTCCCGCGAGACCGTCGGGTCTTGGAATCCGCGTTTTCCTGGAAATCCATAACAAACTTCTCATTGCTTTGAAATGAGATTTCAACATATGAAAAAATCAAGCATTTGACAAGTAACCGAAAATCTGGACGCAGGCGTTTCTGAAAGCCGTTTTCAAAAAAATATCAACCGGGCGACGTCCGCGATATCGTGGCCGAGACGACGCCAGGAGACACCCATGAGCTTTCAGAATCCCGTTTTCATCCCGGGGCCGACAAACATCCCCGA
>DQCI01000008.1:340-3185 GCA_003545125.1 Paracoccaceae bacterium | reverse complement strand
GAAACCGCGTTGACCAACACGCTTTCGGCCGGCGACAAGATCCTCGCGGCGCGAAACGGCATGGTCTCGCACCGGTGGATCGACATGTGCCAGCGTCATGGCCTCGACGTGCATGTCGTCGAAACACCCTGGGGCGAAGGCGTGCCGGCGGATCGCTATGAGGACATCCTGACGGCCGACACCGGCCACGAGATCAAGGCGGTGTTGGCCACCCCCATTGAGACCGCAACCGGCGTGAAATCCGACATCGCCGCCGTGCGCCGCGCGCTCGACACGGCGGGGCATCCGGCGCTGCTCTTCGTCGATGGTGTGAGTTCCATCGCCTCGATGGATTTGCGGTTCGGTGCCTGGGGCGTCGATGTCGCGGTCACCGGCTCGCAGAAGGGGTTCATGCTCACGGCGGGCTTCGCCATCGCGCTTGGCAGCGGGATCGCCGCCGCGCAGCAGGTCTACCGTGCGACCCCCGCGCTGGGTCTCCAGGAGGCGGCATGATGAACGACGTCCGGATGTATATCCCGACATACGCGGACATGCTGGCCGCGCAGGAGCGGATCAAGCCGCATATCCGGCGCACGCCGGTGTTGCGGTCCGACCATCTCAGCGCGCTGACCGGCGCAGATCTGTTCTTCAAATGCGAGAACCTGCAGGAGCCGGGCGCCTTCAAGGTGCGCGGCGCGTCGAACGCGGTGTTCGGGCTGGACGCAGAACAGGCGAAGCTCGGCGTCGCGACGCACTCGTCGGGCAACCACGCGTCCTGCCTGAGCTACGCGGCCATGCGGCGCGGCATCCCCTGCAATGTGGTGATGCCGCGCACCGCGCCGCAGGCCAAGAAGGACACCGTGCGCCGCTACGGCGGCAAGATCACCGAATGCGAGCCTTCGACAACCTCGCGCGAAGAGACCTTCGCCAGGGTTCAGGCCGAGACCGGGGGCGATTTCGTCCATCCCTACAACGATCCGCGGGTGATCGCGGGGCAGGCGACCTGCTCGAAGGAGTTCATCGAACAGACAGACGGGCTCGACATGATCGTGGCCCCGATCGGCGGTGGCGGGATGATCTCGGGCACCTGCCTGACGCTTTCGACGCTCGCCCCCGAGACCAAAGTGATCGCCGCCGAGCCGGAGCAGGCCGACGACGCCTATCGCAGTTTCAAGGCCGGCCACATCATCGCCGATGATGCCCCCAAGACCATTGCCGACGGGTTGTTGGTCCCGCTCAAGGACCTGACCTGGCACTTCGTCCAGGCGCATGTGAGCGAGATATTCACCGCCTCGGAAGAGGAGATCATCGAAGCGATGAAGCTCACCTGGAAGCACCTGCGGGTGGTGATGGAACCGTCCTCGGCGGTGCCGCTCGCCACCATCCTGAAAAATCCCGCCGCGGTCAAAGGCAAGCGCGTCGGCATCATCATCACCGGCGGCAATGTCGATCTCGACCGCTTGCCGTGGACCAAAAACTGAGGAACATTCCCATGAAAGATCAGGCGATTTTCGACGGCCTCGAAGTTGGTTACGACGTGCCGGCGCTGCCCGGCATGGACGAGGTCGACATCCAGACGCCCTGCCTCGTGCTCGATCTCGACGCGCTGGAGCGCAATATCAAGAAGATGGGCGACTATGCCCGTGCGCACGGGATGCGCCACCGGGTGCACGGCAAGATGCACAAGTCGGTCGACGTGGCCAAGCTGCAGGAAAGCCTTGGCGGCGCCGTCGGGGTGTGCTGCCAGAAAGTCTCGGAAGCCGAGGTCTTCGCCCGCGGCGGGATCAAGGACATCCTGGTTTCCAACCAGGTCCGCGACCCGGCCAAGATCGACCGTCTGGCGCAATTGCCCAAGCTCGGGGCGCGCACCATCGTCTGCGTCGATGACATCGACAACGTCGCCGATCTCTCGGCGGCGGCCGCCCGCCACGGCACCGAGATCGAGGTCTTCGTCGAGATCGACTGCGGCGCCGGGCGCTGCGGCGTGACCACCACCGAAGACGTGGTGGCCATCGCCAAGGCGGTCGATGCGGCGCAAGACCTCACGTTCACCGGCATCCAGGCCTATCAGGGCGCGATGCAGCATCTCGATAGCTACCAGGACCGCAAGGCCAAGCTCGACATTGCCATCGCGCAGGTCCGCGACGCGGTTGAGGGTTTGAAAGCGGCCGGGCTGGCGCCCGAGCTGGTTTCGGGCGGCGGCACGGGCTCCTACTATTTCGAGAGCACCTCGGGCGTCTACAACGAGCTTCAGTGCGGGTCCTACGCCTTCATGGATGCCGATTACGGCCGCATCCTCGACAAGGACGGCAAGCGTATCGACCAGGGCGAGTGGCAAAACGCCTTCTTCATCCTGACCCAGGTGATGAGCCACGCCAAACCCGACAAGGCGATCTGCGACGCCGGCCTCAAGGTCCAGTCGGTCGATTCCGGCCTGCCGTTCATCTACGGTCGCGATGATGTCGAATACATCAAGTGCTCCGACGAGCACGGCGTCATCGCCGATCCGGACGGCGCGCTCAAAGTGGGCGACAAACTGCGTCTGGTCCCGGGCCACTGCGACCCGACCGCCAATATCCACGACTGGTATGTCGGCGTGCGGGGCGGCAAGGTCGAGACCCTCTGGCCGGTCTCGGCGCGCGGCAAGGCTTACTGAAGCCGCCGTAGCCCCAGGGGAGGTCCGGCGCGAACGCAGCCGGAGAAGTCGCCCGTGTGTATGCTGCCTTCCAGCAGGGCCACACAGGGCCACACGGGCGCACGAAGAATGACGGGAGACCACCATGCTGATCGTTCCAGAACACGAAATCTCAGGGCTCATGACACGTGAAGCGGCCTTCGATGCTGTCGAACAGGTCTTTGCGGCGAT
>DQCI01000008.1:0-295 GCA_003545125.1 Paracoccaceae bacterium | reverse complement strand
TGGGCCTCAAAGCGGGGGGCTATTGGCCCAACAACCTTGAAAGACGCAGGCTGATCAATCACCAGTCGACGGTGTTCCTGTTCGATCCCGACACTGGCAAGGCCAAGGCCATGGTCGGCGGCAATCTTCTGACCGCGCTGCGCACGGCAGCGGCCTCTTCGGTCTCGATCAAACACCTCGCGCGCGACGACGCGAAGGTGATCGGGATGATCGGGGCGGGGCACCAGGCGACGTTCCAGCTGCGCGCTGCCCTCGAACAGCGTGACTTCGACAAGGTCATCGGCTGGAACCGCCA
>DQCI01000132.1:40546-47896 GCA_003545125.1 Paracoccaceae bacterium | reverse complement strand
GAACGATCCACCTTAACAACTGGCCCGAAATCCCGCGACCACCTCAGCCCTGGCACGACGTGACGACCGCTCTGACGGGGGATGTGGCGCGCGCGCGCGGGGAGCTCGCGCGGGTGCGGTGGGAGCGGGCGACGGGGCAGACCCTGCCTGTTCCGGGCCGGGGCGCGGACCCGTTCTGGCCGCCGTCACTGGATGTGACCGCACGGGATGTAGTCACCGCGACCGCCCGCACCGAACCGCCCGAACAGGACCGCCTTAACAGGACCGGGAGATCGTGAACGAGATCGAGGAGATGCAGCTGGATTCGATCCGCGCGGCACAGTCTCTGATCTACCTCGAATCGTAGTATTTCGCTTCGTAGGCCGTGGCCGGGGCAATGCGGAACGGCTGGAAGAGCCGGACGGGCCGGAGATTGTCGTGATCAACCCGCAGGAGGCGCAACGCGCGCTCGAGGACGCGGCGACGCGCCGGGCGACCGCCGGGGTGCGAAACGCGCTTGTGGCGGAACACCTGGACGCGTCGCCCGACAAGCTCGAAGAGGAAGTCGAGCGCCTGGACAGCATGGTGCAGGCGATGGACGCGCTCAACGCGCCGCGCGCGCGGGGGGTCAGGCGGGTGCAACCGAAAGACCAGAACGCCCTGGCCGACATGGTCGCGCAGTCGAACGTGTTCGACCCGCGGCACGACGAAGACGCGCGGGCGCGCAAAGGCGTGACCAGCAGGCATGTCGTCATCAACCTCGGCCTCGCGGTCGTCGGCTACCTTCTCTGGCGGATGTCGACGACGGGCGGGCGAGACCTTTCCAAGAGGTTAAGACCACGCGCGGCGGATACCGAAAGCCTTGAGACCCGGACATGTACACCGGGGCCAATTCCCATGCATCTGGAGGTCCCATGTCGGACATTTCGCCACGGCTCGAACTGCCGCTCCTGCAGCCCGCGCAGGCGCAGAAACATGTGACTCACAACGAAGCGTTGAGAATACTCGACATCTTCGTACAGCTCACGGTGGAGGAGTTCGACGCCACCGATCCGCCTGTCACCCCGGAGGAAGGCAAGGTCTACGCGGTCGGCGCCGGTGGCACCGGCGACTGGTTCGGCGCGACCGGGCTGCTCGCGACCTGGGTCGATGGCGCGTGGCAGTTTCACACGCCCACCGCCGGCTGGATCGCGGCGCATGCGGCCACCTCAGAGGTGCGGGTGTTTACCGGATCCGTCTGGTCTGCGGTCACCGGGGGCGGCGCGGCAAGCACACAGAACCTCGCGGGCGTCGGCGTCAACACGACCTCCGATCTCACAAACCGGCTCAACGTCTCCGCGCCCGCGACGCTCCTGTCGCATGAAGGCAGCGGCCACCAGCTCAAGATCAACAAGGCCGGCGTCGCCGATACCGCATCGGTTCTGTTCCAGACCGGGTTCTCGGGCCGCGCGGAATTCGGGCTCACCGGCGACGACGATTTCTCGATCAAGCTCAGTGCGGACGGCAGCAGCTGGCAAGACGCCGCCAAGCTGTCGCCGGGCGACGCGCTTTTGACCACCGGCAACCTGGTCGGCACGGTCAGCGCGACGCCCGGGCCCGGTTCGGCATTGTTTGAGACCGCGACCAATGCCAACGGCAGCTACACCCGGTTCGCCGACGGCACGCAGATGTGCTGGAGGAACGATTTCACCGCCGCGGGCAGCAGCGGCGGCGTCTGGACGTTTCCGGCCCCGTTCGTCGACGCGAATGCCGCGGTGACGACGACGGCGAGGGACGCGTTCGCCCGGTTCATCACCGTTACCGGCGTGACGGCGACGGACGCGACGCTGAACACCTACACCCAGGACGGCGGCACCGAGCTTCCCGACACGAACATCATGGCGATTGGCCGCTGGTTCTGAGGCGGCCGGGGCGGGCTAATTTCCGGGCCATTCTTGTCCAACCCCGTTTTTGGTGCCAAACAGCGTGCACCAAACGGGGGAGACAGACGTGGCCAACACCGGCGCCAAGCTCATCACGATCCTGAACGGGCCGAACCTCAACCTGCTCGGCCTGCGCGAGCCCGAGATCTACGGGCACGATACGCTCGACGACGTGGCGGCGATGTGCGCCGCGGTGGGACGCGAGCTCGGGCTCGACAGCGCGCTCAGCCAATCCAACCACGAGGGCGAGATCCTCGACTGGATCCATGAGGCGCGCGAGACGAGTGCGGGCATCATCATCAATGCGGGCGCGCTCACCCATACCTCGGTGGCGCTCTTTGACGCCTTGAACACCTTCGACGGGCCGGTGCTCGAGGTGCATATCTCCAACATCCACAAACGCGAGCCGTTCCGGCATCATTCCTACATCTCGCCGCGCGCCGACGGGGTGATCGTGGGCTTCGGTGTCGAAGGCTATGCGTTGGCGATGCGCCGGATGGGGACATTGCTCGCATGACCGACCGTTATGCCGTTTTCGGCAACCCGATCGCCCAGACGAAGAGCCCCAAGCTGCACACCGCCTTTGCCGAACAGTTCGGCGAAGACATGAGCTACGAGGCGTGGGAGATCGAGGCCGGCGGCTTTGAGGAGGCGGTGCACGCCTTCATCGAACATGGCGGCCAGGGCCTCAATGTGACCGCGCCCTTCAAGGTCGAAGCCGAGGCAATGGCGGACGACTCGCGCGAGAGCGCAGCGATCTGCGGCGCGGCCAACTGCCTGAAGTTCGAAGACGGGCGCATCATCGCCGAAAACTTCGACGGCATCGGCCTGGTGCGCGACATTCGTCGCAACCTCGGCGTCGACCCGAAAGGAAAACGGGTGCTGATCGCCGGGGCCGGCGGCGCGGCGCGCGGCGCGCTGGAACCGTTGATCGAGGCCGGGGTGGCCGAGATCGTCATCGCCAACCGCTCCGTCGAACGGGCGCAGGAGGTGGCTGGGCTTCTCGGTCCGCGCGGGTCGATCACCGCGTGCGGATACGAGGCGCTGGAACCCGGCTTCGACATCCTGCTCAACGGCACCTCGGCCAGCCTCGCGGGTGCGGCGCCGCCGATCCCCGGGGTCGCTTTCGTCGGCGCGGAGCTCGCCTATGACCTTGCCTACGGGAAGGGCCTGACACCGTTTCTTGCCCAGGCGAAAGAATACCGCGCACGCCAGATCGCCGATGGTGTCGGCATGCTGGTCGAACAGGCGGCGGAGGCGTTTCACTGGTGGCGCGGCAAGTGGCCGGAGACCAGCGCCCTGATCGCCGAACTCACGGTTCCGCTGGAATAGGGTCTGTTTTCGTGCCCGGCCACGGGTTTCAGGCGGGGATCCTTGGTACGCGGGGCGATCCTGGCCGATCCTTGATGCGACCCTTTGGGAGCGACGGGCCCTCACCCCCTACTACGCTGGAATCATTTGGTTTCTGCCGACTGGAAGACCAACCAGTTTCCTAGGAAACCGACCGCGGTATCCTAGGAAACTGGTCTTCGAAACGCGTTTGCCCCGCCCGATACGATGAACGGCCGGGGCAGTGCGGATTTTGCATGCCGCAGAAGCGGCGGGGAGTCGCCGGGGTCTGTTCTCAGCTCTTCATCCCGTCCCAGAAGCTCTTCACCTTCGAGAAGAAGTTCGAGCTTTCCGGGTTGTTCTCGGCGGACATCTCCTCGAACTCGCGCAGAAGCTCCTTCTGGCGGCTGGTGAGGTTCACCGGGGTCTCGACGGCGAGTTCGATATACATGTCGCCCAAAGCGTTGCCGCGCAGCGCCGGCATGCCCTTCGAGCGCAGGCGCATCTGCCGACCGGACTGCGAGCCGGCCGGGATTTTTACCCGGCTGCGGCCGCCGTCGATGGTCGGCACCTCGATATCGCCGCCCAGCGCGGCGGCGGTGACCGAGACCGGCACGCGGCAGTGCAGGTTCACGCCTTCGCGGTCGAAGATAGGGTGCTGGGCCACTTCGATGAAGATGTAGAGATCGCCCGGCGGACCGCCGCGCATCCCTGCCTCGCCTTCGCCGGCGAGCCGGATGCGCGTGCCCGTTTCCACCCCGGCGGGGATGTTGACGGACAGCGAACGGTCCTTTTCGATCCGGCCCTGGCCGTGGCAGGCCTTGCAGGGGTTCTTGATCATGTGGCCCGCGCCATGACAGGTCGGGCAGGTGCGTTCGACGGTGAAAAAGCCCTGTTGCGCGCGCACCTTGCCAAGGCCTGAGCAGGTCGGACAGGTGGTGGGTTCCGCGCCGCTTTCGGCGCCGGTTCCGTTGCATTCGTTGCAGGCGACGGATGTGGGCACGTTGATGGTCTTCTGAAGGCCGTGGTAGGCCTCTTCGAGCGTGACACCGAGGTTGTAGCGCAGATCGGAGCCACGGGTTGCGCGCCGGCCGCCACCACCGCGCTGCGCGCCCATGAAATCGCCGAACAGATCGTCGAACACATCCGAGAAGGCAGAGGCGAAATCGCCCTGGCCCGGGTGGCCGCCGGGACGCGGACCACCCCCCATGCCACCTTCGAAAGCGGCATGGCCAAAGCGGTCGTAGGCGGCCTTCCTGTCGCCATCCTTGAGGACGTCGTAGGCCTCGTTCACTTCCTTGAACTGCGCTTCCGCATCCGGATTGTCGGCGTTGCGATCGGGATGAAGTTCCTTGGCCTTGGTGCGGTAGGCCTTCTTGATCTCATCGGCCGACGCGCCCTTCGACGTGCCCAGAACCTCGTAATAGTCTCGCTTCGACATGATTTCGCCTCTTGAGAACGCATGCGCCGACCCGTGGTTCACGAGCCGGCGAAAGCGTCGCGGATTTTATTTCCGCTTTTCGTCGTCGAGGTCCTCGAAATCGGCATCGACGATATCGTCGTCCACACCCGAGGGCGCGCCGTCGTCGGGCTCGGCCTCGCCGGTTTCGGCTTCCTGTTCGGCCTTGTAGATCGCCTCGCCAAGCTTCATGGCCGCTTCGGTCACGTTCTGGATGCCCGACTTGATCTTGTCGGCATCATCCTTTTCGAGCACGTCCTTGAGCGCTGCGATGGCCAGTTCGATCGCCTCGATGGTGGTCGGGTCGACCTTGCTGGCATGCTCTTCCATCGCCTTTTCGGTCGAATGGATGAGGCTCTCGGCCTGGTTCTTGGCCTCGACCAGATCGCGCCGCTGCTTGTCGGACTCGGCGTTTTCCTCGGCTTCCTTCACCATCTTGTCGATGTCGTCATCGGACAGACCGCCCGAGGCCTGGATGGTGATCTTCTGCTCCTTGCCGGTGCCCTTGTCCTTGGCCTGGACGCTGACAATGCCGTTGGCGTCGATGTCGAAGGCGACCTCGATCTGCGGCATGCCGCGCGGGGCCGGCGGGATGTCTTCGAGGTTGAACTGGCCGAGGATCTTGTTGTCGGCCGCCATCTCGCGCTCACCCTGGAACACCCGGATCGTCACCGCGTTCTGATTGTCTTCGGCGGTGGAGAAGATCTGGCTCTTCTTGGTCGGGATCGTGGTGTTGCGGTCGATCAGGCGGGTGAACACGCCGCCCAGCGTTTCGATACCGAGCGACAGCGGCGTGACGTCGAGCAGGACCACGTCTTTCACGTCACCCTGGAGCACGCCGGCCTGGATCGCGGCGCCCATGGCCACGACCTCGTCGGGGTTCACACCCTTGTGCGGCTCCTTGCCGAAGAATTTGGTGACCTCTTCGATCACCTTCGGCATGCGGGTCATACCGCCGACCAGGATCACCTCGTCGATGTCGTCCTTCGACAGGCCGGCATCCTTCAGCGCGGCGCCGGCGGGCTTCATCGAGTTCTTGATCAGGTCGCCGACAAGGCTTTCGAGCTTCGCGCGGGTGAGCTTCATCACCATGTGCAAAGGCTGGCCGTCGGCGCCCATCGAGATGAACGGCTGGTTGATCTCGGTCTGCGACGAGGACGACAGTTCGATCTTGGCTTTCTCGGCCGCTTCCTTGAGACGCTGGAGCGCCATCTTGTCGCGGGTGAGATCGACGTTGTTTTCCTTTTTGAACTCGTCGGCGAGGTAGCTCACGATCCTCATGTCGAAGTCTTCGCCACCGAGGAAGGTGTCGCCGTTGGTGGACTTCACTTCGAACAGGCCATCATCGATTTCGAGGATGGTGATGTCGAAGGTGCCGCCGCCAAGGTCGTAGACGGCGATGGTCTTGGTCTCTTTCTTCTCGAGACCATAGGCGAGCGCCGCGGCGGTGGGTTCGTTGATGATGCGCAGCACTTCGAGGCCGGCGATCTTGCCGGCGTCTTTGGTCGACTGGCGCTGGGCGTCGTTGAAGTAGGCGGGCACGGTGATGACGGCCTGGGTCACCTCTTCGCCGAGATAGCTTTCGGCGGTCTCTTTCATCTTTTGCAGGATGAAGGCGGAAATTTGCGACGGCGAATACTTCTCGCCCGCAGCTTGCACCCAAGCGTCGCCATTGCCACCGTTGACGATCTCGTAGGGCACCATGTTCTTGTCCTTGGCGACGGCCGGGTCGTCGTAACGACGGCCGATCAGGCGCTTGACGGCGTAGACGGTGTTGTCGGGGTTGGTGACGGCCTGGCGCTTCGCAGGCTGGCCGACGAGCCGCTCTTCATCCTTGAAGGCGACGATGGAGGGCGTCGTGCGCGCCCCTTCCGAGTTTTCGATAACCCGCGGCTGCGACCCATCCATGATGGCGACACAGGAGTTCGTGGTGCCGAGGTCGATACCGATGACTTTGGCCATGCTCAAAAATCCTCTTCTTAGGCGATGTTTGGGGCCTGAGCCTTGGAAAGCACTCCTGCCCGATCCCGATGTTGCTGACCGGTTCGGTGATCCCGTCCCGGCGTC
Source organism: Paracoccaceae bacterium (assembly GCA_003545125.1). GTDB lineage: Bacteria > Pseudomonadota > Alphaproteobacteria > Rhodobacterales > Rhodobacteraceae > Sinisalibacter. The sequence goes on along the minus strand of DQCI01000132.1, from coordinate 41,140 downwards.
TGGGCGTATATAGGGAGGGCGTTTGAGGCCTGCAAGCGGCGCAATTCGGTGCGAAACGCAAAAAAGCGAGTCGTTTTCAGGGGATTGGATCGATTGATGAACGAAGACCTGCGCACACCCGACATTGTTCTTGGCGATGCCCCGGTTTGGCGCGGATGGCTCGGGGCGGCGGCGCAAGCGGAAATGGTCGCGGCTTTGCGCGACGTGGTCGCCGCTGCGCCGCTGTTCTCGCCCGAGACCCGCTGGGGCAAGACGATGTCGGTTCAGATGACGAGTGCGGGGCGCTACGGCTGGTTCTCAGATCGGCGCGGCTACCGCTACATCGAGCGCCATCCATCGGGTGTGGACTGGCCGGAGATCCCGGAGCCTGTCCTGGCAGTGTGGCGCGCGGTGGCCCCCGAGGCGCGGGTACCCGATTGCTGCCTGGTGAACTTCTACCGGGCGGGGGCGAAGATGGGGTTGCACCAGGACCGCGACGAGGCGGATTATTCGCAACCGGTGCTGTCGATCAGCCTCGGGGACGACGCGCTGTTTCGCATCGGGTCGACGGAGCGCGGTGGCAAGACGCAATCGATCTGGCTTGCGTCGGGCGAC
>DQCI01000132.1:29927-40416 GCA_003545125.1 Paracoccaceae bacterium | reverse complement strand
TAGGCTCGGTCAGGGAACGAGACGGCAGCAGCCGGCATCGAGACGGCCGCCCGTCGGGTCGCCGCGCGCCAGGTCGAGCGCGAGGCCGTAGTCCTGGTCGGACATCCCGTCGGAACAGATCTCGAAGCTGATGACACCCGAGAGCCAGGTTGGATGCCCGGTCAAAGTCCCGAAGAACCCGCGCTTGCCGGAGCTGGCGGAGGACGCGAGCGGGATCAGGCTGCCCGCCATCGGGGTGCCGTCGCCCTGGAACGGATCGGTGAACTCGAAGGTGCCACCCGGGCGGAGCGTGAGGCCCCAGAAGGGTTCTGTGCCGAAGCAGTGGAGCGTCACGGGGGCGAGGCCATACGCCCAATCCGCCGCCGTCTGCCCGGGTTGACGGGCGAGAAAGCGCATCGCCGCCCAACCGGCCTGCTCGCCCGCGTTGACACGGCCCCAACGGCCATCCGCTGATTGCGCGACCACCTCGATATCCGTCTCGAAGGGGGCGAAAACGCCAATGATCTGCGCGCTGGCGGAGGGGGCTGTGCGGATATTCAGCACGTCGTCCGCCGCCACCCCGGTGACGTCGTGGAGCGCCGGATAGATGGTCTGCGCGAGCGCGGGCCAGGACAGAAGCGCGAAGACAAGAGCAAGCAGTCGGATCATCTCCGGGCTCCCCAGCTGAGGGACACATGTTTGCGGGTAAAGGCCTCGCCCATGAAGCCGATCATCATCAACCCGAGCGACACCAGCAGCGGGTAGAGCCAGTTGGAGTAGTGCGGGTTGTAGTTGATGAAGACGAACCCACGGGCCTGGTCGATGATGTGGAACAGCGGGTTCCAGGCGAACATCGGCAAGAGGTAGTACGGCATGGAGTTGGCGAGAAACATCTTGCCCGAGGCGATCATGTTGGCGCGCGCATAGATCGTCGAACCGACACCCGCCACCTGCGGGAACCAGGGCTTGATCGCCAGGAAGATGAGGCCGACGCCGAGGCCCGAAAACCAGGCCAGCAACAGCATCCCGAAGGCGCCGGCGGGCTGGTAGATGGTGATCGGGTTGAAGGCGATGTGGTAGACGTAGATCACCACCGCCACCGAGAGCACCTGGGTGTAGAGCTGGCTGAGGGCGGCCGACATGATCGCGACGAAGGTGTTCATCGGCGCGTGCTGCATCATCGGCGAAGCCGGGCCATCGGAGCCGACGACGGCGCCCATCGTCTTGATCTGGGTCATGTAGAGGAAGATGCCCGACATGATGTAGAGCAGAAAATCGCCCCGGATCATCGAGCCCTTGAGGCCGAGCACCGCGTACATGACGTAGAACACCAGCACCAGCATCAACGACTGCAGCATGTTGAGGAAAATGCCGACGAGCGCGTTGGCGTGGCTCTTGCGCACGTTGCGTACGGTCGCGTGGTAGATCACCTCCAGGAGGGCGATCCACTGGCTCACCCGGTTGTGCTGCTGACCGACCTGGAACATCTCGCGCTTTCTGACTGCTCTTCTATCGTTTTCGCAGGGAAATCTTGCCGTTCCCTTGACGGGCAATCATAAGGGGAGCACCGATTTTTCGCAACAATCCCGGGCAGGCCCCGGGACAGAGGAGCTATCCGATGGATTTCGATCACCTGGAGAGCGTGATGCGTGTGTTGGCGCTCGAGGCGGGCGACGCGATCATGAAAATCTACGGGCAGGAGGATTTCAATGTCCGGATCAAGGCCGACGAAAGCCCTGTGACCGCCGCTGACGAAGCTGCCGACGCGCTCATCTCGGCCGGTCTGCGCGACGCCTTCCCAGACGTGTTGCTGGTGACCGAGGAACAGGCCGAGAGCCATTCCGAGCGCGCGCCCGAGTTTCTGATCGTCGACCCGCTCGACGGCACCAAGGAGTTCGTTCACCGGCGCGGCGATTTCACCGTGAACATCGCTTACGTCGTGGACGGCGTGCCGGTGCGCGGCGTGGTCTATGCGCCGGCCAAGGGGCGGATGTTCTATACCAGGGCCGACGGCGCCAGTGTCGAGGAGCTGGGGCCGTTCGACAAGGCGACGGTCGGCGAGACGAAACCGATCGCGGTGTCGACCCCCGACAATGCCGCGCTGATGGTGGTGGCCTCCAAGTCGCACCGCGACCAGGCGACGGATGATTACATCGGTAAATATGCCGTGCGCGACATGACCTCGGCGGGCTCGTCGCTCAAGTTCTGTCTGGTCGCGACCGGCGAGGCGGATCTCTATCCGCGGCTGGGCCGGACGATGGAATGGGATACCGCGGCAGGCCACGCGGTGCTTGCGGGTGCCGGCGGCGCGGTGATCCGGTTCGACGATCATGCACCGTTCACCTACGGCAAGCCCGGCTACGAGAACCCGTTCTTCATTGCCCATGCCCCGGGCGTGGAGCTGAAGCCGGCCTGACATGTCGGTCCTGCTCGTCATCCCGGCCCGCTATGCCTCGACCCGTTACCCGGGCAAGGCGCTGGTGGAACTGACCGGGGCGACGGGCGCGAAAAAGACCCTGATCCACCGCAGCTGGGAAGCGGCGCAGGCGGTGTCGGGCATCGACAGGGTTGTCGTCGCCACCGATGACGCGCGGATACGCGACGCGGCGCAGGGGTTCGGCGCCGAGGTGGTGATGACCAGCGCGACGTGCGGGAATGGCACCGAACGCTGCGCCGAGGCGCATGACGCGCTGGGCGCGCGGTTCGACATGGTGGTGAACCTGCAGGGCGATGCGCCGCTCACCCCGCCGTGGTTTATCGACGAGCTGGTCGCGGGGCTCGCCGCGCATCCGACGGCGGAGGTGGCGACGCCGGTGCTGCGCGCCTCTGGCCGGGCGCTGCGCGGGTTTCACGAAGACCGGCGGGCGGGGCGTGTGGGCGCGACAACGGCGGTGTTCGGCATCGACCGGAAGGCGCTCTACTTCTCCAAGGAAGTAATCCCCTACACGGCGCGGGACTACCCGGACGCCGCGCCGACGCCGGTTTTTCACCATGTCGGTGTTTACGCCTACCGCCCCTCGGCGCTGGCCGCCTATCCCCGCTGGCAGCCGGGCGCGCTCGAACAGCTTGAAGGCCTTGAGCAGCTTCGGTTCCTCGAACGCGAGCGCCCGGTGCTCTGCGTCGAGGTCGCGGCACGCGGGCGGCCGTTCTGGGAAGTCAACAACCCCGAAGATGTGCCACGAATAGAGACTATTCTTGGCGAATTGGGGGTGGTGTGAGGGGCGTATCGGTGATCGTGGTGAGCCGCGGGCGCCCCCGACTTCTCAAGCGCTGCCTCACCGGGATCGGCCAGCTGTGTCACAGGGATTTCGAGATTGTCGTCGTCGCGGATGCAGGTGGTGTGCAGGCGGTGGACGAGATGGGTTGGAGGGACCGGGTGAAGCTCCTGCGGTTCGAAGTGCCCAATATTTCTGCCGCCCGCAATGCGGGGCTGGCGCAGGCGGCAGGCGAAATTGTCGCCTTTATCGACGATGATGCGGTGCCGGAGCCGAGCTGGCTCGATCATCTCGCCGCGCCGTTCGACGACCGCCGGCTGGCGGCCACGGGCGGCTATGTGATCGGGCGCAACGGGATCAGCTTTCAATGGACCGCCCGGGGGGTGAACCGGCTGGGGGAGACGGTGGCGCTGGACGCGCCGGGCGACGCGCCGTTCGAACCCGACCCACCGCCGGGTTTCGTGCCCAAAACCGAGGGCACCAATTGCGCCTTCCGGCGCGACGTGCTGGCCGGGCTCGGGGGGTTCGACCCGGCCTTTCGCTATTACCTCGACGAAACAGACGTGAACCTGCGTCTTGCCGCTGCGAGAGAGCGCTGCGTGATCGTGCCGGGCGCGCTGGTGCATCATGGGTACGCCGCATCGGCGCGCCGGGGCGCCGACCGGAGCCCGCGCGATCTCACCGAGATCGGCGCCTCCACCGCCGTTTTCCTGCGCAAACACGCACCGGAGGCGGTGCACGGACGCGCGATTGACGACCTCATGACATCGCAAAAACGGCGGCTCATCCGCCACATGGTCGCAGGCGGGCTCGAGCCGTGCGACGTGGGTCGGCTCCTCGAGGGGCTGGCCGCCGGTGTGCAAGCGGGGCTGAAGCGCGAGATCGCCCCTCTCGTCGCCGTCCCGCCGGCGCCGGCCCCGTTTCGTCCATTCCCGGGCGTGATGACCGGCGAAACGCTGCATATCGCCGGACGCGCCTGGCAACGCAGACGTTTGCGCGCCCGGGCGGCGGACGCGGTGGCGCGCGGCCGGATCGTGACCGTGTTCCGCTTCAGCCCGACCGCGCTGCGCCACCGGACGCGGTTTCATCATGGCGGCTGGTGGGAGCAAGCGGGCGGTGTTTTCGGTCCCGCCGCGCGCGATGAGCCGGCCTTCCGGTTCGCGGGTTTCCGCGCGCGCGTGGCGAAAGAACGGGCAAGGGTTTCCCCGGTGCGACAATGCCGCTGAAATGCCTTGATTCCGCAAAGTCCTTGCCCGTGTTCGTCCCTAGTTTCACCGGCAATCAATGCGGTTGGGGTGGAATGTTTCTCCCCGATTCTCGGCCAGATTTCTAAAAAAAGGTAATGGAACGCTCATGAAAACCAAGGTGACAAAGGCGATCTTCCCGGTTGCGGGGCTGGGTACGCGGTTTCTTCCGGCGACGAAGTCGATCCCGAAGGAAATCATGACCCTGGTCGACAGGCCGCTGATCCAATACGCGATCGACGAGGCGCGGGCCGCCGGGATCAAGGAGTTCATCTTCGTGACCTCCCGGGGCAAGGGCGCGCTCGAGGATTACTTCGACATCAACCCGATGCTCGAACAGACCTTGCGCAAATCCGGCAAGGACGCGCTGCTCGACACGCTGAAGACGACCAACATGGAAAGCGGGGCCATCGCCTATATCCGCCAGCACAAGGCGCTCGGCCTTGGTCATGCGGTCTGGTGCGCGCGGCGGCTCATCGCCAACGAGCCGTTTGCGGTGATCCTGCCCGATGACGTGATCGCGGCAGAAAAGCCGGTTCTGCAGCAGATGGTGGAAGCCTACGAGCAGACCGGCGGCGCGATGGTCGCGGCGATGGAAGTGCCGCCCGAAAAGGCCTCGGCCTACGGCGTGCTCGACGTGGAAGAAGACATGGGCGACCTCGTCAAGGTCAGGGGCATGGTCGAGAAGCCGGCGCGCGAAACGGCGCCCTCGAACCTCGCGGTGATCGGTCGCTACATTCTGACCCCCAACGTGATGGCAAATATCTCCAAGATGAAGAGCGGGGCCGGCGGCGAGATCCAGCTCACCGATGCGATCGCCGAAGAGATCAACCAGGATCGGGGCGTCTATGGGTTCCGCTTCCGGGGGCAGCGCTTCGACTGTGGTTCGAAGGCGGGTTACCTCCAGGCCATGGTCGCTTTCGGCATGGCACGAGACGACCTGCGCGACGAGTTCACCGCCTATCTCGAAGAGATGGTCTCGGTGCGCAAAGCCGCGCAATAGAGCCTGATGAGCGGCCCGGGTCGCCCGTCCGCTCACCTCTTTGACCTCACGCGCCTTGTCAGCCGCGTGGGGCGCGGGGTCTGGACCGGGATCGACCGGGTCGAGGCGGCTTACCTCGCCCACTTGCGCGAAGATCCGCGCCCGCTCTATGGGCTGGTCGGCCTGTCTGGCGGGTTTGTGCTTCTGGACCGGACCGGCGTGGACGCGCTGGCCGCCCGGCTGACCGGCGCGGCGCCCTGGGGCACGGCCGACCTGCGCGCCCGACTGCACCTGAAGGCGAGCGCCGCGAAACAGGCGGCACGGGCCGATCTCAGACGGTTGGCGCGTGACCGAAGCGGCACGCCGGGGCTAACCCGGATGCTGGAGCGGCACCTCCCCAAGGCGACAGTCTGGCTCAACACCGGCCACAGCAACCTGCAGGACGCGGTGTTCGACGCCGTGCACGCGCTGTCCGGGCGGGCCGTGGTGCTTGTCCACGACACCATTCCGCTCGACTGGCCCCGGTTTCAACGGCCCGGCACGGTCGAAAGCTTCGCGGCCCGGATGCGGGTTGTCTCAACGAAAGCCGACCTGGTGATCTGCAATTCCGAGGCGACCCACCGGGATGTTGCCCGGCATTTCTCAGGGTTTGGTCGGGTTCCCGACCTCGTGGTCGCGCCGCTCGGGGTTACGCCACCGCGTCCCGACCGGCAGGCGCTGCCCGGCGGGGTCGATCTCGCCCGGCCCCGCTTCGTGACGCTCGGCACGATCGAGCCGCGCAAGAATCACGCTCTATTGCTGGATGTTTGGGAGAATTTCGCGAGCACCCTGCCCGAAACCGACATCCCGGCGCTGCATGTCATCGGCGCGCGCGGGTGGGCCAACGAGACGGTGTTCGACAGGCTCGACCGTTCGCCGCTGATCGGGCGCCACCTGTTCGAGCACGGGGCGCTGGCCGATGGTCCGGCGGCGGCGTTGGTGGACGGGGCGCGCGGGGTGTTGATGCCGAGCCTTGCCGAGGGGTTTGGCCTGCCCCCCGCCGAGGCGCTGGCTCTCGGCACGCCCGTCATCGCGACGGACCTGCCGGTTTATCGTGAGATCCTTGGAAACAATCCCGTTTACCTGAATGGAACCGACATGTATTCTTGGGCAAATCAAATCCTCGCTTTTTCAAGAGGACAGGCAAGAACACATACGGCAGCACGCGGGGAAGCGACTGCGCTTCCCACTTGGCAGGACCATTTCAACCTTGTTTTCAGGGTGATATGACGAATCCCGGGAGTGCCGCCCGACCTGAGAGGGACAGGGGTGAGCTTTGTGCGGTCATATCGCCTTCGCTGGGAGCGCAAGCGATGGCGGGTCCGTGCGCTGCGAAAGCGGCGTGAGCTGACGCCCGTTGTCAACCGCACGGCAACAATCCAGCCCAAGGACATTCTCCTGCTGTCGACGCTGCGCAACGAGCGTGTGCGGCTTCCCTATTTCCTGCGGTACTACCGCAATCTCGGGGTCGGACATTTCCTGTTCGTCGATAATGGCAGCGATGACGGCACGCAGGCGTTTCTCGCCGACCAGGAAGACGTCTCGCTGTGGTCCACGAATGCGAGCTACAAGCGGGCGCGCTTCGGGGTCGACTGGCTGAACTGGCTCGCGCGGCGCTATGCGCACGGGCACTGGGCGCTCACCGTCGACCCGGATGAGTTTCTCGTCTACCCGTTCGTGGACACGCGGAGCTTGCGTGCGTTGACCGACTGGCTCGACGCGTCGTCGATCCGCTCCTTCGGGGCGATGCTGGTCGATATGTATCCGAAAGGGCCGCTCGACGCGCACAGTTACGGCGAAGGCCAGGATCCGTTCGAGATTGCCAACTGGTTCGACAGTGGCAATTACATGATCCGCAAGAACGCCAAATTCGGCAACCTGTGGATCCAGGGCGGCCCCCGCGCGCGGGCGTTCTTCGCCGACAACCCCAGCCGAGCGCCGGCGCTCAACAAGATCCCGTTGGTGAAATGGCACCGGCATTACACCTATGTGAGTTCCACCCACAGCCTGCTGCCGCGGGGCCTCAACCTCGTCTATGACGAGTGGGGCGGCGAGAAAGCCTCGGGGGTGCTGCTGCATGCGAAATTCATCGACACCTTCCCGGGGAAGGCGGAAGAAGAGCTCCGGCGCAAGCAGCACTACGCGGCCAGTCACGAATACAAGGCCTACCACGCCAAGCTCGGTGACAACCCCGACCTTTGGTGCAAATGGAGCGAGAAATACATCAACTGGCGGCAGCTCGAGATCCTCGGGCTGATGTCGAAGGGGAACTGGGCATGAGCGTCGGCTTCGTCATGCTGGTGCATACCGCGCTCGACCGCGCCGAGCAGGTGGCGCGGCATTGGGCGAAGGCCGATTGCCCGGTCGTGATCCATGTCGACAGGAAGGTGAAGCGGCGCGATCACGCGGGCTTTGTCGATGCGCTGGCCGATCTCGACAACGTGCGCTTCAGCCGGCGGTATTCCTGCGAATGGGGCACCTGGTCGCTGGTCAAGGCGAGCCAGGATGCCTCGGAGGTGCTGCTGCGGGACTTCCCCGAGGTGCGCCATGTCTACCTCGCGTCGGGGTCCTGCCTGCCCTTGAGGCCAGTGCAAGAGCTCAAGGATTATCTCGCGGAACGGCCGCTCACGAATTTCATCGAGAGTGTCACCACCGAAGACGTGCCGTGGACGGTCGGCGGGCTGGACGAGGAACGCTTCTTCATGCGCTTCCCGTATTCGTGGAAGAAACAGCGGCGTCTGTTCGACTGGTACGTGAAGTTCCAACGCCGCTGGGGGCTGCGCCGGCGGGTGCCGGACGGGCTCAGGCCGCACCTGGGCAGCCAATGGTGGTGCCTTACCCGGCAGACGCTGACGGCGATCCTCGAAGACCCCGAACGCCCCGAGCACGATGCCTATTTCTCAAAGGTGTGGATCCCCGACGAAAGCTATTACCAGACCCTGGTCAGGCTCTATTCCACCAATATCGAGAGCAGATCGCTCACGCTGTCGAAGTTCGATTTCCAGGGCAAGCCGCACATCTTCTACGATGACCACATGCAGCTCCTGCGCCGGTCGGATTGCTTTGTCGCGCGCAAGATCTGGCCGTATGCCGAGAAGCTCTATTCCGGCTTCCTGTCCAACGACACCACGGTGTTCACCGGCGCCGAGCCCAACCCGGGGAAGATCGACCGGATTTTCTCCAAGGCCGTAGAGCGGCGGACCAAGGGCCGGCCCGGGCTCTACATGCAAAGCCGGTTTCCCAACAAGGGCTGGGAGAACGGGCTTACCAGCGCGCCCTACGGCGTATTCGAGGGGTTTTCGGAGTTGTTCGAGGATTTCGAGGATTGGCTCGCCCGGGTCACCGGCACGCGGGTGCATGGCCATCTCTTCGGCCCCGACCGGGTGGAGTATTCGGGCGATCAGGCAGTGTTTGCCGGCGCCCTGCCCGACAGCGCCAAGCTTCGGGACTACGACCCGCGGGCCTTTTTGACCAACCTTAACTGGAACACCCGCGGCGAGCGGCAGTGTTTCCAGTACGGGCCCCACGACACCAAGGCCGTCTCGCCGTTCATCGCCCGCGATGCCAATGCGACCATCTCGGTCATCTCCGGCGCCTGGGCGGTGCCGCTGTTCTATTCCAACGCGAATTTCTCCGAGATCCGCCGCGAAGCCGCGCGGCTTCAGAAGATCGAAAGCGCGCATCTCGACCAGCTGCGGTCGTTCCAGGCCAAGGCGCGGGTGCGGATCTGGACGCTGGCGGATTTCGTGGAGAACCCGATGGAGCCATTGCAGACCATCATCGACGAGCTCGGCGCGCGCACGGCGCACCGGCTGACCGCGGCGCCGCGCATGGTGTCGCTCGAAGGGTTCGGGCAATTCCTCCAAAACCTGAAGAACCAGGGGATGCAGCCGCACCTGATGGGCGACTTCCCCGCCGCGATCGGGGGGGCCGGGCCCCGGACAAGACCGCGCAAGCCCTACCTTGTGAAGTGAGCCCCCGCCGATGACCCGCCGGTTCGACAGTTTCGTGATTTTCGCCGAAATGCGAACGGGGTCGAATTTCCTCGAGTCGAACCTCGATCTGTTCGGGGGGCTCGCGACCTACGGCGAGGCGTTCAACCCCTATTTCCTGGGTTCCCCGGGGACAAAGGCGCTGTTCGGCATGACGGTCGAGGAGCGCAACGACGACCCGGTTGCGCTCTTTGAACAGATGAAGGACCGCACCGAGGGGATCCCGGGGTTTCGCTTCTTCCACGACCATGACCGGCGGATGTTCGAACGGGTGATCGACGACCCGGCTTGCGCCAAGGTGGTGCTCAACCGGAATTTCGTCGACGCCTACGTGTCGCGCGCGATCGCGCGGGAGACGGACCAATGGGCGCTCAGCAACGTCAAGCACGCAAGGAAGGCGAAAGCCGTCTTTATCGCGGAGGAATTCGACACACAGCTCGGCGAGATCAAGGCGTTTCAGCTCGAGATCCTCGGCCGTTTGCAGAAGACTGGGCAGACGGCCTTCTACATCAACTACGACGACATCCGCGACCTCGCCGTGGTCAACGGCCTGGCCCGGTTTCTCGGCGAAGAGACCGTGCTTGAAGGTCATTCGGACAAGTTCAAAAAACAGAACCCGGAACCGCTCGAAGACAAGGTGGCCAATTTCGAGGTGCTCACCGAGACGGTCGCGAGTATTACTGCCTTCGATCTGGATGAAGCGCCGAATTTCGAACCGCGACGGGCGGCGATGGTGCCGGGGTACATCGCCGCCGCCGAAGCGCCGCTTCTGTACCTGCCGATCCAGGCGGGGCCTGTCGAAGAGATGTGCGACTGGCTTGCGGCGCTCGACGGGGCGACGCCGGACGCGCTGGCGACCGGCATGAACCAGAAGCAGCTCAGGAAGTGGAAACGCGCGCATCCGGGACATCGCAGCTTCACCGTGCTGCGCCACCCGGTGGCCCGGGCACATGCCGCGTTTTGCAGGCTTCTGCTCACTGACGGACCCATGGCGCTTCCCGAGATCCGCCAGGCGCTGGCCGGACAATACGGCGTGCC
>DQCI01000132.1:27402-29857 GCA_003545125.1 Paracoccaceae bacterium | reverse complement strand
CCTCGCGGGCCAGACCGCGCTTCGCGTGGCGCCGTCCTGGGCGACGCAGGCACAGGTCATTGCCGGTTTCGCCCAGGTGATCCAGCCCGACCACATCCTGCGCGAGAGCCGGGCCACGCCGGGGCTAACGCTACTCGGCGAAGAAATCGGGCAAACGGTGCCGCCGATGCCGGACGCCGCGCCGGACGTGCCGTTTTTGGTGTCGGAGATTTACGACGCCGAAATCGAGGCGACGGTGCGCGCGGTGTACCAGCGCGACTACGTCCAGTTCGGTTTCCGCTCCTGGGCGGAGGACGCCGAGGCAGCACCTTAGAGCGTTTTGCGCACAATCGCCTTTCGCAGCCGTCGCGAACGCGTTGTGCTCTGCAAATGCTGCCGCGCTACGACCAGTGAGGACATCGCTCCCAGCAAGCGCAAAAAGCCCTAGGCGGCGCGGGTGCCCTGGCTTTCGATCAGGATGGTGTAGAGCGTGTCGGGATCGTCGTTTGCCCGAAGCTTCGCCGCGATATCGGCGTTGCGCATCGTGCGCGAGACGAGGGCGAGCGCCTTGAGGTGATCGACGCCGGACCCGTCCGGCGCGAACAGTGCGAACACCAGGTCCACCGGTTGGCGGTCAACCGCTTCGAAGTCGAGCGGTTTCTCGATGCGAACGAAAGCACCGACCACGCGTTCGAGCCCTTCGAGCCGCGCATGCGGCAGGGCGACCCCATGGCCGACGCCCGTGGGACCGAGCGACTCGCGCGCTTGCAGGGCCGCAAAGGCCGTGTTGCTGTCGAGCCCGTAGCTGCTCTCCACGATATCGCCGAGATCCTGAAACAGGCGTTTTTTGCTGGTTATGTTGGCCACCACCTTGACGGCGGCGGGCCGGAGAATACTCGAAAGATCCATCGTCCCTACTTCCGTTCCGGCCCGCTCAAGTCTGCGGTTTCAGGCCGTGGTGCCGGGGTCAATCCACCCAATATTGCCGTCTTCTCGGCGATAGACAACGTTGACCCCGTTGGTTTTCTCGTTCCGGAAGACGAGCACCGGTACGTGCGCTAGTTCCATCTGCATCACGGCCTCGCCGACGGAAATGGTCTGAACAAGCGTCTCCATTTCGGCGATGATGATCGGTTGCAGCGTGTCGGGTTCGGCGTTTTCCCCTTCGTCTCCTGCGGCGAGGATATACGAGGCGCCACCCAAAACTTCAACCGGGTTCATACGGTCCCTGTGGTGGTCCTTCAGCCGGCGCTTGTAGCGGCGCAGCTGCTTGTCCATCTTCTCGGCGCATTCGTCGAAGGCGGCATAGATCTCGATGGCATGGGCGCTGGCCTGGGCGGTCAGCCCGGTCGACAGGTGCACCACAGCCTCACAGACAAATTCATGGGCGTTCTTCGAGAAGACCACCAGTGCGTCGGTCGGACGCTGGGCGTATTTCTCGATCACGCTGCCGAGTTCCTGTTTCACATGCGTGGAAAGGGCATCTCCGATGTCGATCTGTTTGCCACTGATCTGGTACTTCATCCTACTTCCTTGTTCAGAATGGCCCGCAGCGCCGACCGCGTCATGCAGTCGGCGCGCGCCGGGCCGGTGGTCATCATTTGCGTTGAGCTGATTTTGGGTGCGCTGGTTTGCGTTCGGGAAGCCGCCCGAATCTCTGGGGCGTTTTCTGTGCGGCGGCCGGTACGGCCCGGGCACGAACGGACAGGTGCGTGTTCATGCATCTTCCCTTTCATTTGGCGCCCGGGTGGGGCCTGTTGTCAATAAAAATGGTGGTGAAGGCGGGCGGGACCTAGTGCGCGAAGATATCGGTCTCGGGCCAGCCCTTGAGATCGAGCTTCGCGCGGGTCGGCAGGAAGCCGAACGCCGCCTCGGCCAGATCGGTGCGCCCTTCGCGCGCGAGCCGCGCGTCGAGTTTGTCTTTCAGCCGGTGCAGATAGAGCACATCGGAGGCGGCATAGTCGAGCTGCGCCTCGGTGAGATCCTCCGCACCCCAGTCGGTCTGCTGCTGCTGTTTCGAGATGTCGACATGCAGGAGCTCGTCGAGCAGGACCTTGAGCCCGTGCCGGTCGGTATAGGTGCGCACCAGCTTGGAGGCGATCTTGGTGCAGTAGACCGGTGCGGTCAGCACACCGAAGGCATTGAGCAGCATGGCGATGTCGAACCGGCCGAAGTGGAACAGCTTGAGCGTGCCCTCGTCGGCGAGCATCCGGACGAGATTGGGCGCCTCGGTCTGACCCTTCAGGATCTGGACGATATGCGCGTCGCCGTCGCCGCCCGATAGCTGGATGACACAGAGCCGGTCGCGATGGGGGTTCAGGCCCATCGTCTCGGTGTCGATGGCCACGATTGGTCCGAGATCGAGCCCATCGGGCAGGTCTTTTCGGTAGAAATGATTGGCCATCGGGTCACTCCAGCGGGCTTTTGGCGCTTTTAGAGTGCCGCGCGCTGCCGATCAACGGGACTTTCACCGGCG
>DQCI01000132.1:14410-27282 GCA_003545125.1 Paracoccaceae bacterium | reverse complement strand
TTTGCAGGTGTTGCGGGGGGGACGACAGACCGTCGGACAGAATTGCGACCAACTGCGATGCCATCCTGCGTCCCGCTTCCTCGACACCCTCGTGGATCGTGTCCGTGTCGGGGTCGATCTGCGAGAGGATGCCCGAGATCGACTTGACCACCGCATCGTAGTCCCGGCCGACCTGCAACCCGTGCGACCGAAACGCATTTCGAATGGCCAGGTATGACGCTTCTCCAGGGCAGATGAAGCCATCGGGGCGACGGGCGGACGTGGCCAGGTTGCGCGCCCAGTCGTTGATCTCGTCCATGGACGAATCGAGCGTGACACTGGTCGGGATATGATGGTCGATGCCGGTTTCGCGCACGGCGCGCATGACGCCATACCTCAGGTGCTGGCGGAAGGTCTGGGTGTCGGGCGGCAGGATCACGCAGATGTTGTGGTTGCCCTTTTCGGCCAGACGGATGGCCGCCCGGTAGGCGAAGTCTTCGTTGTCGTAGTCGACCCAGGAATGCGGCTCGGTGAACTCGGTGCGGCCATGGCTGACGAAAGGAAACTTCTGTTCGGAGAGGAAGCGCACGCGTTCGTCGAACGGGCTGGTCCGCGAAAAAAGAACGCCGTCAGCCAGCCGGTTTGTGACGATGTTCTGGATTGGAACGAGCGGATCGACATCGTTGAAATGCGGCGTCACAACCAGATTGTAGCCACTGCCTTCAAGGGCCTTGGTCGCCCCGACCAGCAGCGCATTTCCAAAACCGAGAACCTCGAAATGCGGGTCAAGCAAGAGGTTGATGACCATGGTCTTGCCGGTGCGCAGACGCCGCGCGGCGCGGTTCGGCTCATAGCCGACAACCTTGGCCGCTTCGTTCACCCGCTTGCGCGTGGCATCGGCGATCTTCGGGTCGTTGGCCAGCGCCCGCGAGACCGTGGTCACGGCCAGGCCGGTGATCTCGGCAACCGTCTTCAGCGTTGGCCGATCGCCGGTCTCGGGATGGCCAGGCAGTCGTGACTCGCGGTGTTTCATGTCAACGTCTTTCACCTGTTCCAAAGGTGCAATCGTTTTAAGTCGTTCTCCGTGTCGGGGCTGAACGCTGCTACACTAGCGCCAAGAACCTGAAAGAAAAGCGTGTTTGCGATATCTGTATTGACAGGTCGGAAAATTTGAAACGTTATAAATCAGCAATTATGCCAAGTGTTTCAATGGGAGGAATCTATGAAACTCAAGTTTGCTCTTCGCACAACCGCATCGGCCGCAGTGCTGTGTGGCGCCGCCTCGATGGCGATGGCCGCCGAGGTGGAAGTGCTCCACTGGTGGACTTCGGGCGGTGAGGCCGCGGCTTTGAACGTGCTCAAGGAAGATCTCGAAGGCAAAGGCGTCACCTGGCAGGACATGCCGGTGGCCGGTGGCTCCGGTGTCGAAGCGATGACCGTGCTGCGCGCCCGCGTGACCTCGGGCAACCCGCCCACCGCCGTGCAGATGCTCGGGTTCGACATCAAGGACTGGGCCGCCGAAGGCTTCCTGGGCGATCTGAGCGAAGTGGCAGACGCGGAAGGCTGGGACGCGGTGGTGCCGCCGGCGCTGCAGGAGTTTTCGAGATATGACGGTAAGTGGATTGCGGCCCCGGTCAACGTGCACTCCACGAACTGGATGTGGATCAACAAGGCGGCGCTTGACGCGGCCGGCGGCGAAGCCCCCGAGACCTGGGAAGACCTGATCGTTGTTCTCGACGCGATGAAGGCCAACGGTATCGTGCCGCTCGCGCACGGTGGACAGGCCTGGCAAGACGGCACGATCTTCGATTCCGTGGTGCTCGGCCTTGGCGCCGACTTCTATCGCACGGCGATCATCGAGCAGGATCCCGAAGCGCTGGGCAGCGAGATGATGGTCGAAGCCTTCAAGCGCATGGAAGTGCTGCGCGGCTATTTCGACGAGAACTTCTCGGGCCGCGACTGGAACCTTGCCTCGGCGATGGTCATCAACGGCGAGGCCGGCATGCAGGCCATGGGCGACTGGGCCAAGGGCGAATTCGTCAAGGCCGAGCAGGTGCCGGGCGAGGACTTCCTGTGCATCCGGTTCCCGGGCACGCAAGGCCACGTGCTGTTCAACTCCGATCAGTTCGCGATGTTCGACGTGTCGGATGAAAAGCGTGAAGCCCAGATGATGATGGCTTCGGCCGTCATGGACCCGAGCTTCCAGGTCGCGTTCAACCTCGTGAAAGGGTCGGTGCCGGCGCGGACCGACATCCCCGACACGGAGTTCGACATGTGCGGCAAAAAAGGCATGGCAGACCTTGCAGAAGCCGCCGCCAATGGCACGCTCCAGGGGTCGATGGCGCACGGCCACGGCGCCAGCTCGAACATCAAGAGCGCGATCTTCGACGTCGTCACCGCTCATCTGAACGGTGAATACAGCGCCGAAGAGGCCGCGGAAGAACTTGTCGCCGCCGTCGAGGCCGCGAAGTAAGATCCTCCGAAGGGCGCGCGGTCGTTTCGCTCGCGCGCCCGACTTTCGACCGGCAGACGCCGGTCTGCCAGTCGCGACCGAAGCAGGATGGTTTCATGAGAGATCGATTTCAGGAATGGGTGCCACGGATCGTGCTTGCGCCCAGCTTCGCGGCCGTCCTCATCTTCGTCTACGGCTTCATCCTTTATACCGGATGGCTGTCGATGACGAATTCGCGGATGCTGCCCAACAACGATTTCATCGGCCTGGCGAACTACACCAAGCTGTTCGGGTTGAAGCACTGGCACATCGCGCTCACGAACCTCGCCATTTTCGGCGTGCTCTACATCGTCATTTCCTCGGTGCTGGGGTTGTTCCTCGCGATCCTGCTCGACCAGCAGATCCGCAACGAAGGCTTTATCCGCACGGTCTATCTCTATCCGATGGCGATCTCCTTCATCGTCACCGGGGTTGCCTGGAAGTGGTTCCTCGACCCTGGCATCGGGCTGGAAAACACCATGCACCAGTGGGGATGGGAAAGCTTCGAGTTCCGGTGGATCAAGGACCGCGACTTCGCGATCTACACCATTGTCATCGCCGCGATCTGGCAATCGTCGGGCTACGTGATGGCGATGTTTCTGGCGGGCCTGCGCGGTGTCGACAACGAGATTATCAAGGCCGCCCAGGTCGACGGGGCCTCGGGTTTCCTGATCTACCGGCGGATCATCATTCCGATGATGCGCCCGGTGTTCCTGTCGGCCTTCGTCGTGCTGACCCACCTCGCGATCAAATCCTACGACCTCGTGGTCGCCATGACAGGCGGCGGACCCGGCCGCGCCACCGAGGTGCCCGCGACCTTCATGTATTCCTACACTTTCACCCGCAACCAGATGGGCGTGGGCGCAAGCTCGGCGATCATCATGCTGATCATGGTGTTCTCGATCGTGGTGCCCTACCTCTACAGCGAGATCCGGCATGGGGAGAAACAGAAATGAGCCACCCTGCCCAAGAGAATGCGATCAACGCCGGACGCCTGACCCGCATCCTGATCTACACGGTGCTGATCTTCTTCGTGATCTACTACCTCTTGCCGCTCTGGGTGATGGTCTCGAACTCTCTCAAGACGCTTGATGAGATCCGGGGCGGCGACATGCTGGCGCCGCCGGCCGACATCACTTTCGAGCCCTGGCGCCAGGCCTGGTCGCAGACCCAGATCGGCGTCGAGGCGACCGGGCTCAAGCCCTATTTCCTCAACTCGATCATCATGGTCGTGCCCGCGGTGCTGCTCTCGACCCTTCTGGGTGCGCTCAACGGCTATGTCATGACGAAGTGGGAGTTCCCCGGCGTGAACCTGATCTTCGGGGCGATGCTGCTGGCTTGCTTCATCCCCTTCCAGATCGTGCTGATCCCGATGGCGCGCATTCTCGGCATGCTCGGGCTGGCCGGCACGCTTGGCGGGCTGATCATGGTCCACACGGTTTACGGGCTGGGGTTCACCACGCTGTTTTTCCGCAACTACTACGCGGCTTTTCCAACCGAGCTGGTGCGGGCTGCGCAGATTGACGGAGCCGGGTTCTTCCAGGTGTTCCGGCGCATCCTCTTGCCGAGCTCGGGCCCGATCATCGTCGTCACGATCATCTGGCAGTTCACCAACGTCTGGAACGACTTCCTGTTCGGCGCCTCGTTCTCGGGCTACTCGTCGACCCCGATCACGGTCGCGCTCAACAACCTGGTGAACTCCTCGACAGGAGTGAAGGAATACAACGTGCATTTCGCCGGTGCGATCCTCGCCGCCCTGCCGACCCTCGTTGTCTACATCGTCTCAGGACGTTACTTCGTTCGCGGCCTGATGGCCGGTGCCGTAAAGGGATAAGCCCATGGCCTCGCTCACGACAAAAAACCTCACCAAGAGCTTCGGGACCGTGGAGGTCTTGAAGGGAATCGATCTCGAGATCGACGACGGCGGGTTCCTGGTGCTCGTCGGCCCGTCGGGTTGCGGCAAGTCCACGCTCTTGAACTGCATCGCGGGGCTAGAGAAGACGACGTCGGGCGAGATCCGCATTGGCGAGCGCAACGTCGAGGGGCTGCACCCGTCGCAGCGCGACATCGCGATGGTGTTCCAGAGCTATGCGCTCTACCCGAACATGACCGTGCGCGGGAACATTTCCTTCGGCATGGAGATCCGCGGGATCGACAAGGCCGAGCAGGAAAGGGCGATCGCAGAGGTCGCGGAAATCCTCCAGATCGGCGATTTGCTGGACCGCAAACCGATGCAGCTGTCCGGTGGGCAACGCCAGCGTGTCGCGATGGGCCGTGCCCTGGTGCGGCATCCGCAGGTGTTCCTGTTCGACGAGCCGCTCTCGAACCTCGACGCCAAGCTGCGCGTCGACATGCGCACCGAGATCAAACGGCTTCACCACCGGCTGGGCACCACGATCGTCTACGTCACACACGACCAGATCGAGGCGCTGACGCTGGCCTCCAAGATCGCCGTGCTTGAAGCGGGTTATTTGCAACAGGCCGGTACGCCGGATGAGGTCTACAACGATCCCGCCAACATGTTCGTTGCCGATTTCATGGGGTCGCCGTCGATGAACCTGATCGAGAGCACCCTTGTGGAGGCCGGCACCGGGCTGGCGATCGTGATCAGCGGCCATGGCGGCTCTGAAATCACCCTGCCCGCGCCGGATACGCCCGAGATGCGCAAACACGTCGGCGGCCCGGTCGTGTTCGGCATCCGCCCCGAGGCGATGACCGACCCGGACGGCGCCGATCGCACCTCGCCTCGGATCGAGACGCGCGATTGCTTCATCGAGGTGAGCCAACCAGCAGGCTCCGACACCTTTGCCCTGACCCCGCTCGGCGGCAAGGAATGCATCGCCCGGTTCCGGGCCGACGCCAGGATCGAACTTGGCGCTTTTGCCCCGGTCAGCTTCAACATGACCAAGGCGGTGTTCTTCGATCCGATAACCACGGACCGGATCCGTTAGCGGGTCTCAAACCCTGTCGGGTCGTGCGCGCGCGCCGTCATTCGCCGTGAATCGGGCGCAGGCCCGCCGCTTGACCCGGGCTCACTCTTCTTCGTCGTCTTCCGCCTCGCCAAGCAGCGCCGCCACTTTCAGCGCGACTTTCCTGTAGCGCTCGGCATGCTCGCCGTCGGGTGCGGCGACGATGCAGGGCTTGCCGGCGTCCGAGGTCTCGCGGATGGCCATGTGCAGCGGGATGCCGCCGAGGAACATCACACCAAGCCGGCGCGCGTCGTCTTCCGCCCCGCCGTGGCCGAAAATGTCACTCACCTCGCCGCAATGCGGGCAGACGAAGGTCGACATGTTCTCGATGATCCCGAGGATCGGCACGTCGACATCCTTGAACATCTTGAGGCCCTTGCGGGCGTCAACCAGAGCCAGATCCTGCGGCGTAGAGACGATGACCGCGCCCGAAAGCGGGGTTTGCTGGGCCATGGTGAGCTGGGCGTCGCCGGTGCCGGGGGGCATGTCGAGTATGAGGAAATCAAGCTCGCCCCAAAGCACATCGCGGGTCATCTGCATGAGCGCGGTCACCACCATGGGTCCGCGCCAGATCACCGGGCTTTCCTCGTCCTGGAGGAA
The DNA here is from genome assembly GCA_003545125.1 of Paracoccaceae bacterium. Classification (GTDB taxonomy): domain Bacteria; phylum Pseudomonadota; class Alphaproteobacteria; order Rhodobacterales; family Rhodobacteraceae; genus Sinisalibacter. Next base: position 21,243 of record DQCI01000132.1, on the reverse strand, counting down.
ACCCATCGACATGACCTTCATCCCGTATTTCTCGATCGGCACCACCTTGTCGTCCTTCATGGCGGGGCGGTCGGTGATGTCGAGCAGGCGGGGGATGGACGGCCCGTAGATGTCGCCGTCGAGCAGACCGACCTTGAAGCCGAGCGCGGCGAGTGTTGCGGCCAGGTTGACGGCGGTGGTCGACTTGCCGACCCCGCCCTTGCCGGACGCCACCGCGACGATGTGCTTGATGCCGGGGATCGCCGCTTGCGCAGGGCGCATGTCGGGGCCCGGGACGCCCGGGTTTTTCGCCGCGACCTTGCGCAGTTTCGGCGGCTCTGGCGGCGCGGTTTCGGGCGGCAGATCCGCGCCTTTTTCGCCGGTGAGCACCACGAGCAGGTTGGTGATCTGCGGGATGTTCCTGGCCACCCGCTCTTCGATTTCGTCTTTGAGCTTGCCGAGATCGCCCATGAAATCGCCAGGCACGTTGACCGAGACCACCACCTTGTGGTCGTTGATCGCCACGTCCTTTTCCGAGACGAGACCCGCCTCGACGATATTGCCCTTGATACCATCGGCCGTGACCTTCGAAAGGTTGGCCATGATCCGTGTGATCATCATTGTTCTCTTGTCCTTCCTGGGTCGCGGGGTGCGTTAGCCGCGCGCGTAGTACGTTCCGACCACATGTTCCGCTTCCGCGAAGAAAAGCCAACGCGACGCAAAGACGCCGACCAGGTGGCTGACCAGCGCGAGGATCGCGACGAACATGTTTGCCGGCAGAAGCAGCAGCATCAGGACCGGGATCACGCCGAGGAAGATCGTCGAGATCATGCGGAGCTTTTCGCTGTGCTTGCGGCCGACGATATGGACCATCTCGTCGAGGATGTAGTTGCGCGCGGTATGGGCGCTCTCGAAGGTGGTAACGGTGCCGATCCGGTCGAGCCCGGTGGCCGTGCCCTTGGTGGTGCCGGTGTCGGCAAAGCGCCTGTCGCCCATCATCCAGGCGGCCCATTGCAGGGCGACGAGGATCAGGATGAGCACACCGGCCACCTTGGCCTGCATCGCCAGCAATGCGCCTCCGGCGACGGCATAGAGCAGGAACAGGACCGGGGTGAGCGGCATGTTCCAGCGCGGGATGGTCTTGAGCTGGGTGTAGATCATCGAGGTCGCGAACACCGTGGCGAGCGCCAGCGCAGAACCAATCGGTCCGAGCCAGTTCCAGGCATCGGACTGAAAGAAGATCTGCGCAATGGCGACGGGTGCGAAGACCAGGAGCGTGACCACGGCGAGGATGCCTTCGCGCGACAGCCACGAGGTCTGCCACTGGCTGAAGGAATAGATCGCGTTCTTGCGGTTAGCGAGGTGGTAGGTCGAGGCCAGGAGCCCGCCGACCGAGAAGGCATAGGCGATGAAATAGCTGCCGAAGGCGGCCATGCCAGTGAAGCCCGGGAAGCCGAGGCCCAGCCACATGAACAGCCCGAAGCCGAGGCCGGACAGGGCGGTGAAGACGATGACGGAAGGTGCCGGATGCATCAGAGTCTCTCCTTCGCGGTCTCTGTCTTCTCGCCGCCCGGCAGGGCGTCGAGTGCCTTGTCGAGCCAGCCGAGGAAACCTTTGGCCTCGGTCGCGACGGTTTGAAGCTGCGGCGGCGGGGTCTTGTCGAGCGTGTCCTTGGGCCGCGGCGGCAGGTACTGGTTGACGGGCCTGGTGCCCTGTTCGGGCATCAGGTCGATCCCCCCGCGCTCGGCGACGAGCTTCGAGACAGCGCTGTCCGGATCGGCGAAATCGCCGAAATGGCGGGCATTGGAAGGACAGGTGCGCACGCAGGCCGGCTCGCGGTCTTCTTCCGGCAGGTTCTCGTTGTAGATCCGGTCGACGCAGAGCGTGCATTTCTTCATCACGCCCGCGTCCTGATCGAGCTCACGCGCGCCGTAGGGGCAGGACCAGGCACAGAGGCCGCAGCCGATGCAGCGGTCTTCGTTGACCAACACGATGCCGTCTTCGGCGCGCTTGTAGCTGGCCCCCGTCGGGCAGACCGTCACGCAGGGCGCATCTTCGCAATGCAGACAGGACTTCGGGAAGTGGATCGTTTGTGCCGCACCGCCGTCGTCGGGCTGTACGTTGTAGCTGAACACGCGGTTGAGGAAGGTGCCTTCCGGGTCAGCACCATAGGCGTCGATGTCGGAGAGCGGCGCGCCGTAGTTCTGGGTGTTCCAGCCCTTGCAGGCTGTGACACAGCCGTGGCAGCCGACGCAGGTATCGAGGTCGATCACCAGGCCGAGCTTCTTCGCGGTTGTTGCCGGCATCTTGGTCATCAGATCTTCCTCGCGACGATTTTCGGACCCTTGCCGACCGGAGACTTGATCGGCGGGAAGGACGGTTGCGATTCAGCCGGTTTAGGGTCTGCTTTCTCCACTTTGACCCGCAGATCGAACCAGGCGGCCTGACCGGTGACGGGGTCGGAATTGGCCCAGCGCCGGCCATCGCCCTTGGGCGGTTGCAGCTCGTGGATCAGGTGGTTGAGCAGGAAGCCCTCGGTGGCCTCGGGTGCGCCTTCGTCGAGCGCCCAGGCCCCCTTGCGCTTGCCGATGGCGTTCCAGGTCCAGATCGTGTGCGGGTTGAGCGCGGGGTGATGCGCGACCGGCACCACGATGGAGCCATGCGCTGAGGTGATGCGGGCGTAGTCGCCCTCCTCGAAGTCGTGCTGCTCCCAGATCGCGGTGGGCAGGTACATGGCGTTCTTGCCGGTGATCTGCCGGAGCCAGGCGTTCTGCGAGCCCCAGGAGTGATACATGTGCATCGGCCGTTGGGTGAGCGCGTGGACGTTGAACTCCTCGATGTCGACGTTGGTGTCCTCAAACGGTTCGTACCAGGTCGGCAGCGGGTCCATCGTGCGGATGATCCGCTCGCGCAGGTGATCGGGCGGCTGCTGATCGCCGTGGCCTTCGGCGGCGAGCTGGAGTTTGCGCAGCGGCTCGACGTAGAGGTTGAAGGCGTAGAACTGCGGTGCGTCGTAGATGCCGATCTCGACCGCCCAATCCTGGTAGGCCTTGTTCCACGGCTTGTAGAACTGCGCTTCCTCGGGGATGTGGTTGACCCAGAAGCCACCGTTCTCGATGTATTTCTCGAGCTGATTGGGGTTGGCTTCGCCGCGGCCGTGCTTGTCGCCGTTCTCACCGCGCCAACCGGCGAGCGGACCGACACCGGGGCGGCGTTCGTGGTTCTGGATGTAGTCGCCGTAGCTGTCCCACTTCCCATCGCCGTTTTCCTCGACGAAGCCCGGCAGGCCCATCTTGTTGGCGAGCTGGATCAGCACCGTCTGGAAGTTGCGCACGTTGCGGTCGGGTTCGACCACCGGCCAGCGGATCGCGTCGGCCGCGGCCTCCGCCTCGCAGATCGGCCGGTCGAGCAGCGAGATGCAATCGTGACGCTCGAGATAGGTCGTGTCGGGCAGGATCAGATCCGCATAGGCCACGGTTTCCGACGAATAGGCATCGGCGTAGATGATGTGCGGGATCACGTAGTCGCCGTGCTCATCCTTGTCGGTGAGCATCCGGATGACTTCCGACGTATTCATCGACGAGTTCCAGGCCATGTTGGCCATGAACATGAACAGGGTGTCGATCTTGTAAGGGTCGCCGGCGTAGGCGTTGGAGATCACCATGTGCATGAGGCCGTGCGCCGAGAGCGGGTTTTCCCAAGTGAAGGCCTTGTCGATGCGCTTGGCCTTTCCGTCGTCGTCGATCAGCAGGTGTTCGGGGCCCATCGGGTAACCGAGGTGCGGTCCGTCGAGCGGCTTGCCGGGGGTCACGCCGGCATGCGGCTTGGGGTGCGCCTCGGGCGGCTTCGGGTAGGGCGGCTTGAAGCGGAAGCCGCCGGGAACCTCGACGCTGCCCAACAGGATCTGGAGCACGTGGAGGGCGCGGGCGGTCTGGAAGCCGTTGGAGTGCGCCGAAATGCCGCGCATGGCGTGGAAGCTGATCGGGCGGCCGATCATCTTGTCATGCGTCTCGCCCTTCCAGTCGGTCCAGGTCCGGTCGAGGGTGATTTCCTCCTCGAAGGCGACGCGGGCGAACTCTGCGGCGATATTGCGGATGCGCTCTGGCGTCAGGCCGCAGCGGTCTGCCACGGCTTCCGGCGCGTAGTCGTCGGTGAGGTACTTCTCGGCCATGAGCTGGAAGACGGTGCGCGCACCCTTGTGGCTGGCGGCCAGGTTGGCGATGGTGCCCGGCTTGTCGAAGGCCACAGGTTTGCCGGTGGCCTGGTCTACGATCAGCGGTTTTCCGTCCTTGTTCCGCAGGAATAGACCCTGATCCGGGCCTTCCGCCTCGTTCACCAGGAAGCCCGCATTGGTGTAGCGGCGCAGGTAGTCGAGATCGACCTTGCCCGAGCGGAACAGCTCGTGAATCAGCGACAGGATGAACAGCCCGTCGGTGCCTGGGGTGATGCCGACCCATTCGTCGGCCACCGCGTTGTAACCCGAGCGGATCGGGTTCACGCCCATCACCTTGCCGCCATGACCCTTCATCTTGCCGATGCCCATCTTGATCGGATTCGAATCGTGGTCTTCCGCGACGCCGAACAGCACGAAAAGCTTGGTCCGGTCCCAGTCGGGCTGGCCGAATTCCCAAAAGGCCCCGCCCATCGTGTAGATGCCGCCGGCCGCCATGTTGACCGAGCAGAAGCCGCCGTGTGCGGCGTAGTTGGGGGTGCCGAAGGCCTGGGCCCAGAACGAGGTGAAGCTTTGCGACTGGTCGCGACCGGTGAAAAAGGCAAGTTTTTCAGGAGCTTCCTTGCGGATAGGCTCAAGCCAGCCGGTGGCGATGTCGAGCGCTTCGTCCCAGGAGATTTCTTCGAACTCACCGGAACCGCGCGGGCCCACGCGCTTGAGCGGCGCCCTGAGTCGCGAGGGCGCGATGTGCTGCATGATCCCCGAGGACCCCTTGCCGCAGAGCACGCCCTTGTTGACCGGATGGTTGCGGTTGCCCTCGATGTAGACGACCTGCTCGCCTTTCATGTGCACGTTGATGCCGCAGCGGCAGGCGCACATGTAACAGGTGGTCTGGCGGATCTCGTCGGAGACCGGCGGTGAGGTCTCTACCTGGATGTTTTCGGGCCTGGTCATGACCTCCCCTCCTCCTTACATATCCCTGTATCTGGATATGTGAATGAACATCGCACAATTATTGCGCGACGCAATGGTTTTCTGTTCGGATGTTACGATGACAGAGCCGCCTTCTTGAGCCTCCGGAACTCGTCCGGATCGGGTGCATAAAGGCCCTGGAGCGTGCCGATGATCGCGTAGACCTCGTCGCTCTCAAGCGAGTAATAGACCGATTGCGCCTCGCGCCGCGCGGCGACGAGTTTCTCGCCACGCATGATCGCGAGCTGCTGCGAGACGGTCGACTGGCCCAAGCCGGTGGCCACCTGGAGTTGCTGAACCGAAAGCTCGCCATCCGACAGATAGCAGAGAATCAGTAGCCGTTTCGGATTGGACAGAACCCGGAGAAGCTCGCTTGCCGTGTCCGCGATTTCGTGCCGGTCTTTCGGATACATGCAGGATCCTCCCAAAATCCGCCCGTTTCGCGCCCCTCTCCAGGCCCGAATCTCCCTGCGCACGCAGAGTTCACTTGACTGCCGCCCATTTTATATTCAACAATTCCTATACACAAATGAATCCGATAATGGGAGGGCTCGCTGTGCTGGACGCTGGCGATAACACCAAAAAAATGACGATTATCGTCACCAAGGGCACGCTTGACTGGGCCTACCCGCCCTTCATCCTCGGCACGACTGCCGCCGCGATGGATGTCGAGGTCACCATGTTCTTCACCTTCTACGGGCTCGGACTGCTCAAGAAGGATCTCGATCTCAAGGTCACGACGCTCGGCAACCCGGCGATGGAGATGCCGATGGGTGGCATGCACATGTCGATGCCGAATATCGTGTCGATGGTCCCCGGTGTCGACCGGATGGCGACCACGATGATGAAGAACCTCATCAAGAAGAAGGGCGTCGCCTCGATCGAGGATCTGCGCGAGGCGGCTGTCGACATGGAGGTCAAGATGATCGCCTGTCAAATGACGCTGGACCTCTTCGAGCTGGACAAGAAAGACATGATCGAGGGGATCGAAATCGGCGGTGCGGCGACCTGGATGGAAGAAGCTACCAAATCCGATATCAACCTCTATATCTAACCACATCGACGGACGCCAAAGGGAGAGGACCACCAGATGGCCGATCAAACGCTGGACGCAAAAGGGCTGAACTGCCCGCTTCCGATTCTGAAAACCAAGAAGATGCTCAAGGGCATGACCGCCGGTCAGACCCTCGAAGTGATGGCAACCGACCCCGGTTCGATCGCCGACATGACCGCCTTCTGCAACCAGACCGGCAACGAGCTTATGAGCCAGTCGAACGAGGGCGACGTCTACACCTTCGAGATCAAGGTCGCCTGAACACAGGTAGCCTTCTGAACACGCAAGCCCCGCCGTTTGGCGGGGCTTTTCTTTTGGGCGGTCCGCTCGTCCGACCCTACAGGCCGTCCGCGCGAGGAGGGCCCGCAGGGTCCGACGGGCGCGCCGGTCTCAGAGCGTGATCCGGAACCGCGCGAAGCCGTCCGGCCCGTCGCCCGCTTCCTCGATCATCACACCCTTCACGTCTCCCAAGTAGTCGCTGGCCTTCGGGCCGGTGTCGAACAGCACCGTGGTGCCCTCCATCGGCGCGAAGGTCCAGTTGGCGTCGGCCGTCGGGTTGATCGTGCCCTGCTCGACGATGTAACGCACGATCACGTCGCGGTTGGTGTCGGGGCCCTCGAAGATGATCGTGTCGCCGGTGCCCGGGAAGTGCCCGCC
>DQCI01000132.1:0-14369 GCA_003545125.1 Paracoccaceae bacterium | reverse complement strand
CCGTTGTACGCGAGGTTCACGATGCGTTGGGTATCGGCGTTGATGACCTCGCCGTCGCGGTTGAACATCATCGGCTGGCTGAGGTCGATCTGGTAGGTCACGCCGTCGACAACATCAAAATTGTAGGACGGGAAATCGGGGTTCAGCAGCACCTGGTCGGCCTCGCCCGGCGTGATCTGGTTGAACATGCCCGCCGAGCGTTCGAGCCAGCCCTTGAGCTGGGCGCCGGTGATCTTCACCGCGCGCACGGTGTTCGGATAGAGGTAGAGATCCGAGACGTGCTTGATCGCCACGTCGCCCGCCGGCACGTCGGTGAAATACTCAGGCCCCCCGCGGCCGCCGGCCTTGAAGGGGGCGGCGGCCGAAAGCAGCGGCAGCGCCTCGTATTCCGTGCCCTTCATCATCTCGGTGATGTACCAGAGCTGCGCCTGGCTCACGACCTGCACGGACGGATCGTCTGCCACCAGCGCGAAGTAGGAGTGCAAGGGCGCCGAGCTCTTGCCGACCGCGCGGCGGACGTATTCGAGCGTGGCGGCGTGGGCCTCGGCGACCGAAGCCTCGACCTCCGGCACGCTCTCGACCAGCGCGGTGACCGACCGGTCTTCGTTGCGCTTGGAGATCGGGCGGGTTTCGACCGAATGGGTGGCGATGCGCACCTCGCCGCCGTCGAACTCGAGCATCAGGTCGATCACGCCGAGATGCGAGCCCCAGAAGCCGGCCATCACAGCGGGTTTGCCGTGGATCGTAGCATTGTCATTGTCGACGCCGACCCATTCGGCAAAGGCCGGGCCCGGGAAGACGAGGTGGCTATGGCCGGTCATGATCGCGTCGATGCCGTCGACCGCGGCAAGCGGGATCGAGGCGTTTTCCATGCCGTCTTCATGGTCAGCGGCGCCGATGCCGGAGTGGCTGAGTGCGACGATGATCTCGGCACCCTGCTCCTTCATCACCGGCACCCAGGCCTTGGCCGCCTCGACGATGTCGCGGGTGGTGACGTTGCCTTCGAGATGGCGGCGATCCCAGGTCATGATCTGCGGCGGCACGAAGCCGATCAGACCGATCTTGACCGTGTGGGTCTCGCCGGCGCCGTCGGTGACCTCCTTGTCGAGGATCACGAAGGGCGGCACCAGGGTCTTGTCTTCGGTCGGGGTCGCACCCGCTTCGCTGGCGACGTTGGCGCTAACCACCGGGAAACCGGCGACCGCGAGCGATTTCGTCAGGAAGTCGAGCCCGTAGTTGAACTCGTGGTTGCCGAGGGTCGAGGCATCGAACCCCACCGTGTTCATCGCCGCGATGATCGGGTGAAGGTCGCCTTCTTTCATGCCCTTCTCATAGGCCATGTAGTCGCCCATCGGGTTGCCCTGGAGGAAGTCGCCGTTGTCGAGCAGCATCGAGTTGGTGGCCTCGGCACGGATGTCGGCGATATGGGCGGCGGTGCGGGCGAGACCGACGGTGTCGATCGGTTTGTCGCCATAGTAGTCGTAGGGCATGACGTGGACGTGGAGGTCTGTCGTCTCCATCAGCCGCAGGTGCGCCTGGTTGGCGGCGGCACGGGCCGAGAACGGGTGCAGCGCGACAAAGGACGCCCCGGCAACGCTGGTCAGAAATCCACGGCGGGTGGGGGAAAGGATCGAAGTCATGTTGGGGAGCCTCCGCTGGCGTTGTTTTGCCAAACCTTAGCGAGTCGCCGTGACATTTTCACGTCGCAATGCAGCGAAAGAGCGGCAATCGGCCCGAATTGGTCAGCGAGCCTTGTTCTTTCGCACGAAATCCACGAAGCGGGCGACCCAGGGGTCGGCGTTGGTGCTGCGCAGATGGCAGAACCCCGCGAGTGTTTTGTGCACGCTGATGCCGTCATGAACCCCATCGACCCCGTGGCCGCGCAGTACCTTGCGGCCATAGATGGGCTCGGTTTGCACCCGTTCGAGCTGGGCATAGTGGAATTCGTGCGCGGCAATGGTCTGCCCGGGTGACGGCCAGGGATGGTCGGGCGTGTCGGTCACCTTGATGTAGCCGCGGCCCTGGGGGCGCGGGTGCATGACCGCATCGGCGTCGATCACCCCGACCATCGGGCCGAAATCCGCGCCGTTGCGGATACTGCGCGCGAGATACATGAGCCCGCCGCATTCGGCATAACTCGGCAGTCCGGCCTCGAGCTTCGTCCGGATATCGTCGCGGAGTGCGGCATTGGCGGCCAGCGCCTCGACGAACATCTCCGGGAAGCCTCCACCTAGGAACAAACCATCGCAGTGCGGCAGAACAGGGTCTTTCATCGTATCGAACGGTACCAGACGGGCCCCCGCCGCACCGAAGGCTTCGAGGTCGTCGGGGTAGTAGAAGCCGAAGGCGCGATCGCGGGCGATGGCGATGGTGATGTCGGGCGTGGGCGGCGCGGGCGCGGGCGGCGGATCCGGCAGGTCGGGTGCGCGGCCTGCAAGATCCAGAAGCAGATCGAGATCCACCGCCGTGCCGACGATCTGGGCGATCTCGCGGATCGACTTGTGGAATTCGCCGGTCTCGCCCGGCGTGGTCAGCCCAAGGTGACGTTCCCCGATCTCCAGGCCCCGGTGACGGTGGACCGCGCCCACGACCGCGAGGTCGGTGTATGTCTTCACCGCGGCGCGCAGCTTTGCCTCGTGACGCGGGCCGCCGACCTTGTTGAGGATGACACCGGCGATGTTCACTTCGCCGTCGAAGGCCTGGTAGCCCTGCAGCAGCGGAGCAATGCCCCGGGTCATGCCGCCTGTGTCGATCACCAGGATGACGGGCAGGCCGAGAAGCTTGGCGAGGGCGGCGTTGGAGTCGGACCCATCCATCGAAACCCCGTCGTAGAGCCCCTTGTTGGCCTCGACGAGCGCGACATCGCTGCCACGCGCACGGCTGGCAAAAAACGTCTCTATCTCACCGGAACTTTGCGTGTTGAAGTCGAGGTTGTAGCACAAACCCCCGGTCGCGGTGCCGATCCACATCGGGTCGATGTAGTCCGGACCCTTCTTGAAGCTCGCCACTTTGAGCCCGCGTTCGGCCAAGGCGGCGGCAAGGCCGGTCGAGATCACGGTCTTGCCGGAAGATTTGTGCGCGGCCGCGATGAGGAACCGCGGGGTCAACATTATTCGACCGGAAGGCTCAAAGGATTGCGGTCCGACCAAATGGCGCTGGCAAGCGTCTGCGCGGCCTCCATCGTGTCGGCCTTGCGCATGGTCTTGAGCGTCACCGCCATGGTGCCGATGATCGCCTCACGGGCATATTCATCGTCGTCTTCGCCGCGCCAGACTTTCATCAGGCGGGTCACGTCCATTTCGGCGTCGGGCGGGGCGTGGCCCTCGTCGATGATCTGCGGCCATTCCTCGACGTGAAGCTCGGTGGTGCCGTGGGTCGTCCAGACCGGCGTTGGCTTGTTCGGGCGGCGCTCGATCTCGCCGCCGTCACCGCGGAACACGGCCGCGTTGGTGATATTCATGAGCTGCGCGGCGCCGGAGTGGATGTCCATGAAGCCGCGGTGGAAGATGCCTTGCATCACGGTCGGCGCGTTGAACGGGTTCAGCATCCGGGTGAAGCTGTGGACCGGCGAGCGTAGGCCGAGGAGCGGGCGCAGGTTGATGAGGTCGTGCAGTTTCGGGCTGAGGACTTCGAGGGGGACGTAGGCGAAGCCTTGGGCCTCGATCTGGTCCGCTGCCATTTTCAGGCTGTCGCAAACGGGAAGGCGCAGGTGGGTGAGCACGTCGCGGGTGTAGACCCGGCCCGGCGTATGGCCTTCGGTGCCGTGCATGAACACCTTGTAGCCCGCGCCGACCAGCGCCATCACACTCAGCAGGTACCAGGGCAGCTGCACACGCTTGCCGGCGTAGGACGACCAGTCGACATCCACGGCGGGCAGATCCGCAGGCAGCTCGAACGTGTCGCGCGTGCCCATCGCGAAACCGGCGATCTCTTCCGGCGCCTCTTCTTTGAGACGCAGCAGCATCAGGAAGGCGCCGATCTGCTCGGGCTCGGCTTCGCCGCGCAGGATCATTGCCATCGCATCGCGCGATTCTTCGAGCGTGAGGTGGCGTTGCTTGGTCTTGCCGCGCCCGAGGATCGCGACGAAGCGCGAAAATGGGTGCGGGTGGTTCGGATCGAGGATCCGGGTTTCGTCTTTCATCGGGTGCCCCGTTCAAATTCTCCATGCGCGCCGGACTGGGAACCGGTTCCCGGTTGTCCGCGCCCGTTCAACCCTTGGCGGCCAGATTGGCGTCGGACAGGTTGGTGGGCAGGACCCGCAGGATCTTCGCCCCGAGACCGGCCGCGAACAGCGCCAGCGCCACGCCGCCAAGACCCAACATAAGCTCCCAGATCGACGGCGTGTAGGGGTTCACGATACCTTCGTGGAATCCCTCGATCACCTCGTAGCCCGGGAAGATCTGGAGCGGGAAGGCCTGGCCGCCGATGACGATCACGTAGACCTGGGCAAAGCCGCCGATCACCACCAGGATCGAGGCGAGCAGGGTCGAGCTACGCGAGGGGTTGAGAAACACCAGCGCCATCGGCACGAGGCCGCCAAGCACCACCTGCACGCCCCAGAACAGGAGCGTGTAGATCCCACCTTCGACCAGGATGAACCGGACCATGTCGCGGTGTTCGGCCGCATAGGACGCGGTGAGGTATTGAACGGCGGTGAAATAGAGCACCGCGGCGGCGAAGATGCCGAGGAGCCGGCCCATCCGCATGAGGAGTTCGTCGCCAATGGGGCGGTCATTCAGGCGCAACAGGGTCAAAAGCACCAAGATGAACACCGCGAGACCGAAGGCGAAACTCATCATCACGAAGAGCGGCGCCATGATCGCGGCATCGTAACCCGGGCGGGCGACGAGCCAGCCAAAGATCGAACCGGTACCGGTGGTGAGCGCGAGGCGCCACAGGAAGGCGATGAGGCCCGCGAGCTTGACCCATTTGTAGTCGAGCCGGCGCATCATCTGTAGCACAAGGTACACCGCGACGATGGCGATGAAGCCGTTATAGAGCAGGATGTTCCAGGCGAAGATCGACTTGAAGTTGTAGGAGGTCATCGCGACGATCAGCCGGTCGGCGCGGCCGAGGTCGAGCACGACGATGGCGAGACCGCCCACCAGCAGGGTGATCGCCAGCAGCGACGAGAACCGGCCCATCGGCTTGTAGTGTTTGTTGCCGAAAACGCTGGCGATGGAGGCGACGTTGAGCGCGCCGGAGGCGGCGACGATCAGGAAGATCGCGAACACATGCGGCAGGCCCCAGACGATCTGGTTGTTCATGCCGGTCACCGCGTGGCCGTGGTGCTCCATGTAGAACCAGGCGCCGCCGGCGGCGACGAGGAAGGCGCCGAGCAGGGCCGCGGCCTGCCAGACACCGGCGGTCGCCTTCAGCTCGCGATAGATCGTCTGTTCCAAGGCCATAGTCGGTCCCCCGTCAGAGGTTCGTGTAGCGGACGCCCGCGTTAAGCTCGAGATCGCTGCGCAGCGCGACCGTATCGTAGTCCCGGAGCGCTTTCGAGATCGGGCTGTCGGGATCCTTGAGGTCGCCGAACAGGATCGCCGAATGGCCGGCCTTTTCGCAGGCTTCGACACAGGCCGGGATGCGACCGCTATCGATACGCGGGGCGCAGAGGTTGCAGCTTTCGACCGTGCCCTTGCCGCGCGGCGCGTTGACGCTCTGGTCGGTCACCGCCTCATGCACGAAGCTGCGCGCCTTGAACGGGCAGGCCATCATGCAATAGCGGCACCCGATGCAGATGTGCTTGTCGACCTGGACGATGCCGTCGATGCGCTTCATCGAGGCGCCGGTCGGACAGACATCGACGCAGGGCGGATCTTCGCAATGCTGACACATGACCGGGGCCGAAACCTCGCGGCCGGTTTCCTTGTCGCGCAGCGTGACCTTGCGGATCCACTCCGGCGCCTGTTCGGGGTCGATATGGCCGTGCTCCATGTCCTGGCCCCAGCCGTTTTCGACCTTGCAGGCGGTGACACAATCGGAGCAGTCGGCGCTGCATTTGGAGGCGTCGATCAGCAGGCCCCAGCGCTTGCCGGCGTCGGCGCGCGACGAGGCTTCCGCGGGCGTGCCGCCAAAGGCCATCAGGGTCACCCCCGGGCCGAGCGTCACGGTCGAGGCCGCCGCGCCCGATTTCAGGATGTCGCGGCGGGTCATTTCGGCGCGGTTGGTCATTGGCTCATCTCCTCCGACAGCCGGGCGAGATAGGCTTCGATCGAGGCCGGATCGTCCGCCGTCGCCATCGCGCGGTACGCGGTGTTGTCGGCCGGGGTCGAGCGGTGGCACATGAAGCAATCCACCGTAACGGCCGCGTAATCGTGACAAACCCGGCAGAAATGGCGCTCGTCTTCGAAACTGACTTCCTGCCCGGCCTCGTCCTTGACCGCGTGGCAATCGAAACACTCGGCGAGCGAGGCGTTGATCTCGTGATCTTCCGGTCCGAGGTCACGCACGCCATCGCGCATGGTGAGATCCCGGTCGTGCTTCATGTAGACCATGTGGTTCGCGCGCCAGTTCTCGGTGGCAGGGTGGGGCTCGCCGGTCGCGGTCGGCACGACGGGGCCAGCCCCGTCGGCCGCCGCTCCCACGGCAAGGCCACATACGGCTAGGAAAGCGAGAACGAGCCGCATGGTCACTCCCCGAGACCCATCTTGATGTAACCGGTCGGGCAGACATCGGCGCAGATGTGGCAGCCGATGCATTTGGTGTAGTCGGTATCGACATAACGCCCGACGGTGCGGTCGCCTTTCGGTACCCGGAACACGGCGTCCTGCGGGCAGAAGATCACGCAGTTGTCGCACTCGAAGCAGAGGCCGCAGGACATGCAGCGCTCGCCCTCTTTCTGGGCCTGCTCCTCCGAGAAGCCGATGATCCGCTCTTCGAAGTTGCCGAGAACGGCGTCGCCCTCGATGTCGAGGTAGGTGCGCTCTTCGCGCGGCACGAAGTTGAAGTGCCCTTTGAACAGCTCGTCATGCGGGATGATCTGGCTGGCGGACCGGTCCTCGTAATTGTGCACCGCCCAGTCGGCCGACGCGGTTCCGACGACCTGCTGGTGCGGATATTCTTTCACATCCTTGCCGCGTTGGTGCAGCTCTTCCATCAGGTTCCAGTGATGCACATCGACCTTCGGACGCTTGGCGACATTGCCGTCGTCGAGAAAGTCGGTGATCGTTTCCGCGGCGATGCGGCCGTGGCCAATGGCGGTGGTCAACAGGTGCGGGCGGATGATGTCGCCGCCGACGAAGTGCTTTTCCTGACCCTTGACCTGGTAGGCCGGGGTCGCGTCGATGAAGCCGCGGCCGTTGTCGAGGTTTTCGAGCCCGTGTCCGAGGTCGCCCATCTGGCCGATGGCGGCGATGATGATGTCGGCCTCGAGCTCGTATTCGGTGCCCTCGATCGGCTCCGGCACGTTGCCCTTCATCGTGCACTGGCACATCTTCAGGCCGGTCGCGACGCCGTTGTCGTTCACGATCACCTCGAGCGGCATCACGCTGCCCTGGATGTCGATGCCTTCGCGCTTGGCGTCTTCGCGTTCATGCTCGGCGGCGGTCATCTGTTCGACCGGGAACAACGAGGTGAGCGTGGCCTTGACGCCGGCGCGGCTGAGCAGACCGGCGCTGTCGTGGGCAGCCCAGTCGATCACGGTGCCGTCGGGGTGTTCGGAGGCTTTCACCTCGGTGATGTTGCCGAGACGGCGGGCAACGGAGGCGACGTCGATCGAGGTGTCGCCACCGCCGACCACGACGACCTTTTTCGCGGTGCCGACAACCCAGCCCTTGTTGAAGGCGTCGAGGAATTCGATCCCGTTGATGCAGTTGTCGGTGCCGTCCCAGCCCGGGATCGGCAGCGGCCGGCCCTGCTGCGCGCCGAGCGCCCAGAAGACGGCGTCGAAAGCCTTGTCGAGCTCTTCCATCGACACGTCGGTGCCGACGCGGGTGCCGGTGTGGACCTTGACGCCCATGTCGATGATCCGGCCGATCTCCTTGTCGAGCATGTCGCGCGGGGTCCGGTAGCCCGGGATGCCGTAGCGCATCATGCCGCCAAGCTCTTCGTTGGCTTCGAACAGGGTCACGTCATGGCCGTCGAGTCTGAGGAAATAGGCCGCCGAAAGACCGGCGGGGCCACCGCCGATGACGGCGATCTTGCGGCCGGTTTCGGTTTCCGGCCCTTCCATCTTGATGTTGTTCTCGTTGGCCCAGTCGCCGACGTATTGCTCGACCCCGTTGATGCCGACGTAGTCGTCGACCTCGTTGCGGTTGCAGCCGGCCTCACAGGGCGCGGGGCAGACCCGGCCCATGGTCGCCGGGAAGGGGTTCGCCTCGGCCATCGAGCGGAAGGCGTATTCCTGCCAGGGCATGTCTTCGACCGGCGGCTTGTCCATGCCGCGGGCGATGGCGAGCCAGCCGCGGATGTTGTGCCCCGACGGACAGGAGCCCTGACACGGCGGGGTCTTGTGCACGTATGTCGGGCACTTGTAGGACGTGTCCGCCTGAAAGATCTTGTCCTGCAGCTCCCAATCGTCATACGCCGCGCCTTCTTCATAGCGGCGGAACGTCGGTTTGGTGTTCGGGTCCATGTCGTTCATGTCCAATTCCTCCCTTGCGCCCTATTCGGCGTCGTCGGTCTCTTGTCCGTCGAGAATGATCGCGTTCGACACCAGCTGGTGCACCGAAACGATCGAGTCCATGTCGTAGCCGTATTTCGGCATGACTTTCGAAAACTGGGTTTTGCAGATGGCGCAGATCGCCGCCATGTGGCTCACCCCGTGGCTCTCCGTCACCTGTTGCACCGCGGTCATGCGCGGCGCGGCGCCCTTGACGCGCAGGTCCATCAAATCGTCGGTCAGCAGACCGCCACCGCCGCCGCAGCACAGGGTGCTTTCGTGGATCGTGTCCTGATCCATGTCGACGAAGTTGTTGCAGACCGCCTTGATGACGTTGCGCGGGATCTCGAACTGGCTGCCGGCGTAGTCACCGATGCGGCTGGCGCGGGCGACGTTGCAGCTGTCGTGATAGGTCAGGGTCATGTGGTCGTTCTTCGACTTGTCGAGCGTCAACGTGCCCTTCTGGATCTCTTTCCAGGTGAAGTCGAGAATGTGCTGCGGCACCGGGTAGTTCGGATCAAGGAAATCCCAGGGGCCGGCCAGCGTGTTGAGGAAGCTGTAGGCCACCCGCCAGGCATGGCCGCATTCGCCGAAGATGATCCGCTTCACGCCGAGGTCCTTGGCGGCCTTGCGGATCCGCTGCGACACCAGGCGCATGTTCTCGTAATTGCCGATGAACAGGCCGAAGTTGGCGGCTTCCGAGGCATAGGACGACACCGTCCAGCTCACGCCAGCCTGGTGGAACACCTTGGCGTAGCCGATCAGGCCGTCGATATGCGGCTCGGCGAAGAAGTCGGCCGACGGGGTCACCAGCAGGATGTCGGCGCCCTTCTCGTCGAGCGGGATGCGGACCGAGACGCCGGTTTCGTCCTCGATGTCTTCCTCGAGGTCCTCAAGCGTCGCGCCCAGCGCCTTCGGGTTGAGGCCGAGGTTGTTGCCGACGGTGTGGACCTTGCCGAGGATCTCGTTGGAATACTTCTGGCCCATGCCGACTTCGGCGAGGATGTCGCGCGCGGCCATGGTGATTTCGGCGGTGTCGATGCCATAGGGGCAGAAGACCGAGCAGCGGCGGCATTCCGAGCACTGGTGATAGTAGGAATACCACTCCTTCAGCACGTCCTCGGTGAGATCGCGCGCGCCCACCAGCCAGGGGAAGTATTTCCCGGCGAAGGTGAAGTAGCGCCGGTAGACCGAACGCAGCAGATCCTGACGCGCGACCGGCATGTTCTTGGGGTCGGCGGTGCCGAGGAAATAGTGGCACTTGTCGGTGCAAGCGCCGCATTTCACGCAAATGTCGAGATAGACCTGGAACGCGCGGTTCTTCTTGGCCATCTCGTCCATCTTGGCGAGCGTGCGCTCCTTCCAATCAGGCACGAGTTCACCGGGAAAGCCCAAGGCCTCCTGGTGCTCGGGACTGGCGAGGAAGGGCTGGAGCCCGTCCATCGACCCCGGCTTGATGCAGGGCACCTGGAGCGGATCGTCCATCTTCGGGACTTGGGTATCGCCATCAGCCATGGATCACTTCTCCAGTTCGGCCGCCCAGGGGGCGATGTGGCGCTGCTCGCGCGGGTTGTCGGCCTGGTTGCGGGAGGGGCTGAAGAACAGGCCCGGCGCATGCAGGAGCTTCGAGATCGGGAAGATGATCATCAGCGTGATCACCAGCCCGAGGTGGAGGAACACGAGCGGGCTCGCCGGCAGGGTGTTGATCTGGAAGGTCCAGAGCCCGGACATGAACGCCTTGACGGCGACGATGTCGGTCTTGGCGACGAAGGTCATCGACAGGCCGGAGAGGCCGATGGCGATGAGCAACACCAGGATGAGGTGATCGGACGGCGACGAGATATAGCGCACGCGGTCGACCAGGAAGCGGCGGGCCCAGAGACCGGCGAGGCCGAGGATCATGGCAAACCCTGCGTATTTCCCGAACGGTTGCAGGAAGTCGAGAAGCCAGGGGGTGTTGCCGGGGATCGTGTAGCGCAGGTGCCGGATGATGATGAGCCAGAGCGCCATGTGGAACATCCAGCCGAACAGCCAGATCCACTTGTTGGACTTGAACAAGCTCTCGAAGAACAGAACCTCGCGGATCATCCGCCAGACCACACCCTGCGTCGTGATCGGCGCGGGGGTCGTGGGGATTTTCAGCGGGGCCGGCGTGGTCGCGTACTTCCGGATCCGCGCGCCGACGCCCACGACAAGCAGGATCGTGGCGGCGTAGAACAGCAAGGCGTAGATGATGGACAGCACGCAGACTCCTCCCATCGCTTGCCTAGAAAACGTTTATTTTCAAGGCATTAGCGGAAATCTTTGGAAAACACCCCGGCGGCTCCTCCGTCCGCCGGGACGCTTGTGTTCGGCTCAGACGCAGCCGGTCGGCTTGGGCAAGCCGGCGATTTTGCACGCCTGCTTGGCCGGGCCGTAGGGGAACAGCTCGTACATGTACTTGTTGTTGCCCTTTTCCGGACCCATCGACTTTTTGGCGGCCTTGATGAGCACGCGGACGGCCGGGGCGATCTGGTACTCTTCGTAGTACGAACGCAGGAAGTTCACGACTTCCCAGCGATCGTCGTCCATCTCGAGATCTTCGGCCTTGGCGATGATTTCGCCGAGTTCCTTCGACCACTCAGAGAGGTTGGTGATGTAGCCCTCTTCGTCGCATTCTACGGTCTGACCGTTCACTTCGTATGCCATTGTTCGCTTTCCTTCTTTCGTCTTGCGTTAGAGCCAGGACTGGGTCCGGTCGTGCTTGGCGACCAGTTCGACAAACCCGGTGTAGTCAACGCCTTCGACACCGTCGATGAGGCGATTGGTACCGATCCCGCGCGCGGCGGCATCGGGCGCCAATATGTAGAGCGTAACGGCCTTGCCGAACTCGGTGACGATCTCGGACATTCCGGTGCCGCTCAACCCGCCATAGACACCGTCCTCGATCATCAGAACGGCATCGCCGGCCTTGGCGTGGTTCAGGCAGCTCAACAGCGCCTGGGTGGCGAAGGGCGATTTGTTCACAGTGTGAAGCGTAGACATGTCTCCCCCTCCCTCAGAAGCTCAGCACGACGTCGGCGTCGGCCATGATATCGGCAATCTCGGCACGGCCGACGACGTGGATGGCGGATTTCTCCGCCCAGTCGTCGTCCTCGTCCTCGTAGACGACCTCGATCAGGTCCGCCTCGCTGAGACCGCGCTCTTCCAGGCTTTCACGCTCGACGAACAGCTTCTGCACGTCGTAGTCGCCCAGCGCCCGGAAGGTCGGCGAGAAGTTCTTCACGCCGATCCCGTCGGTGTTCTGACCCTTGGCGAGCTGGAACACGCCGTCATCGACGAAGGCCAGCGCCACGTCCTGTTCGAAGGCGGCGCCGATCAGCACCACTTCAAGGCTTTCCAGCGCATAGATCGTGCCATAGGGCGCCTTGCGGTTCACGTAGAGGAACTTTTTTGTCTTGGCCATGTGCGTTCCCCCTCAGTCGCCGAAGGTCACCAGACGGTCAGTCTGGATACCCATTTCGATCAGTTGCCCGAGGCCCGAGATTCGGAACCCTTCGGCGATGTTGTTCGCATCCTTGCCGTTGCGATTGGCCTCGCCTTCGTCGAGCAGACCGCGGCGTTGGGCGGCGGCGACACAGACAACGAGATCGACCTCGTGCTCCTTGGCGAGCGCCGTCCAGTTCTGCTGGATGTGGCGCTCGTCCTGCGGCGGCAGGCTGAGCCGCGTCGCGACGTTGACCCCGTCGTGGTAGAAGAACACCCGCGGGACTTCGTGGCCGGCCGCAAGCGCGGCCGACACGAATTTGTATGCCGAGTCCGCAGCTTGGTGCGTGTACGGCCCTTCGGAAATCAGGACTCCGATTTTCACTTGGCTTTCCTTAGTCTTGGCCGGGTCTTGCCCGTGCCTCAGAAGTGCACGTGCGCCGACATGTTCATGGTCTTGCGCGCACCGGTCCAGGTATCGAGGTGGTGCTTGGTGAACGCGAGGCCAGTCTTTTCGAAAAACCGGTTCCAGCCAATGCGGTCGATCCACTCACCTATGCGTTCCCAGTGCTTCGCGTCTTCCTTGTAGGTCGAGACGATCTTGCGAACGATGTCGGCCACCTCCGGCCAATGCGGCGGATTGTTCGGCAGGTTGGCGACGGCGAGCTTGTGGAACGTCGGCTTGGTGCGCGCGTTCGAATGCTTGCCGCCCACCCAGATCGCGATCCGGGTCTCTTCCTTGCCGTTGATCTGCATCGGCGGGCACGGCGGGTAGCAAGCGCCGCAAGCGACACATTTCTTTTCGTCGACTTCCAGCGAGGGCTTGCCGTTGACCATGGCGGGCCGGATCGCGGCCACCGGGCAACGCGCGACAACCGCGGGGCGTTCGCAGACGTTGGCCACCAGGTCGTGGTTGATGCGCGGCGGCTTGGTGTACTGCACGTTCACGGCGATGTCGCCCTGGCCGCCGCAGTTGATCTGGCAGCACGAGGTGGTAACGCGGACGCGGTTCGGCATCTTTTCCTGCACGAACTCGTCGTAGAGCACGTCCATGAGCGATTTCACCACGCCCGAGGCATCGGTGCCGGGGATGTCGCAGTGCAGCCAGCCCTGGGTGTGCGAGATCATCGACACCGAGGCGCCGGTGCCGCCCACCGGGAAGCCTTCGCCTTCCAGCTTTTCGATCAGCGGGGCGACGCGGGATTCGTCGGTCACCATGTACTCGATGTTCGAGCGGGTGGTGAAGCGAACGAAACCGTCGGCGAATTCGTCGCCGATGTCGGCGAGCTTGCGGATGGTGAACACGTCCATCTGGCGCTGGGTGCCGGCGCGGACGGTCCAGATCTCGTCGCCCGACTTGGAGACGTGATGCAGCACGCCCGGGCGCGGGCGATCATGCCAGTCCCAGTTGCCGTAGTTGGCCTTCATCGTCGGGTGCATGAACGGAAACGGATCCGGAACACCGACCTCATCGGGCATGCGGGGCTTTTCAGCTTGGGTATTCATGGCTTTCCTCCCAACCCGCGCCGCCCGGGGGCGGACGCGGGGCAAGTTTCACATTGGTTTCCGTCGCCGATCACTCGGCGCTGATCTGAGCTTCCGCGGCCTTGCGCTCGAACCACTTGGCGGCTTCCTCGTCGAAGTCGTCGGTACGGACGTAGGACGAGGTACGCGGGTGGTTGACCATGTTCGGGTCCGGCTCAATGCCGACGGCCTCGATAAAGGCCGGCAGGCCGATCCGGTCGATGGTCTCACCGACGCGCTCGTGCTCGAGGGCGTTGTCGGCGAAGAACTCGATCACGGTCTCGCCAAACTCTTCCAGCTTCTCGAAGTCGTCGTCCGATTCGAGCTTCATGAACGGCACGACCATCGTGCCCATGAGGTCGCCGACCTTCAGCGAACGCTTGCCGCCGATAAGGATCGAAACGCCCTTGTCGTCACCCGGGCTGAGCGCCTTGGTCATGACGTTGATGCAGTGCATGCAGCGCACGCAGGACTGGTTGTCGATCTCGATCGTGTCGTCGTCGTTGAGCGAGATGGCGCGGGTCGGGCACATCGAAACGACGGTGTCGATCGTGTACTTGCGGCCGACCTTGGCGACGTGCTCCTTGACCTTCTCCTGGTCGATCTTGATGCTGTCGCGCCAGGTGCCGATGACCGCGAAGTCGGCGCGGTGGATGGCGTTGACACAATCGTTGGCGCAGCCCGAGAACTTGAACTTGAACTTGTAGGGCAGCGACGGGCGGTGCATCTCGTCGAGGAAGGCGTTGATCATCGTGCGGTGGGCACGGACCTCGTC
>DQCI01000059.1 GCA_003545125.1 Paracoccaceae bacterium | reverse complement strand
CCGGTGTCGGCGTCTTCGCGGGACCGGCCAAAGGTGAGCGCATCCAACCCGGTTTTGGAGAGCGCGGCCCGGGTGACGCGGATACCGGGTGCGGCCTGCACCACGCGTTCGGCGCCCGCTTGCGTCCAGCCCGTCATCCGGATGCGTTGCCAGCCGGTCGTGTCCTGCTCCAGTGGAGTGAGACGGGCCGCGACGAGCAGCTTGCCGATCGCGCGGGCATCGGCCCCGGGGGTGGCGTAGAAGGGCGTGGTGGCGGCAGCGTAGAGGGCAGGGGCGGGCGGCCCGCCCGAAGCCGGAAGGATGGTGGCCAAGGCCACGAGGAGGAGGGAGAGGACCGTGCGCATCGGAGGGAAAGGGGCGCCGAAGCGCCCCTTCCGGGTCTCTTGTCAGCCGTTCGCAGGCGCGGTGAACACGTCCACGTCCGGAAGGTCGCCGGTGAACTTCTCGACATCGGCGAGGCAGGTGTGCCCCGAGTTGCCGTTGGCGAGTTTCGACGTGGCGATGTCGGGGGTGAGCACGTTGACGTCGCCGTAGGCGTCGAGCGCGCCCACTTCACCACCCGGCGCCGGGTCGTACCAGCCGCCCTCGTACACCTGAAGCACATTCGGGCGCACCGCATCGGTCACGACCGCGCCGGCGAGCAGCTGGCCCCGGTCGTTGAACACGCGCACCACGTCGCCGTCGACGATCCCGCGGGCTTCTGCATCGACCGGGTTGATCAGGCAAGGCTCGCGGCCGGCGACCGCATAACCTTCGCGCAGGACCGTGCCGTTGAGCTGCGAGTGCAGCCGCGACTGCGGGTGTGCGGTGTCGACATGGAACGGCAAGCCGCCTTCGCCGCCGAGCCGTTCGAGCGGTTCCATCCACATCGGGTGCGGCCCGCAATCGTCGTAGCCCATCTTCTCGATGTTCTTCGAGTAGATCTCGATCAGGCCGGTCGGTGTGCCCAGCGGTTCGAGCAGCGGATCGTCGCGGAAGTCGGCGTAACGCACGAACGACTTGGCTTCCTCGGGCAGTTCGAACTCGAGGATGCCGGCCTCCCAGAAGGTGTCGAAGTCGGGCGCTTCGATCCCGAGCGTCTGGGTTTGCGGCAGGGCGTCTTCGTAGAAGCCGCGCAACCAGGCCATCTCGTCCTTGCCTTCGGTGAACGCGTCACCGGCGCCGAGCCGTTCGCTGACCGCAGCGAAGATGTCGAAGTCGTTGCGGGCTTCGAACATCGGCTCGACGACCTTCTTCATCGCCAACAGCGCCTTGGCCGAGTAATCGCCGACATTCTCGATGTCGTTGCGCTCGTAGGCGGTGGTCGCGGGTAGGACGATGTCGGCGAAGCGTGCCGTGGCCGTCCACTGGAAGTCGTGCACGACGACGGTCTCCAGCGTCTGCCAGGCCTTGATCATCCGGTTGCGGTCCTGGTGGTGGGCAAACGGGTTGCCGCCGACCCAATAGGCCATCTTCACTTCCGGGAAGGTGCTCTGGGTGCCGTTGAAATCGAGCGTGCCGCCCGGGTTCTCGAGCATCTCGACGATGCGGCTGACCGGGATCGAGAATGCACCGCCCTCGGCCATCCAGGCCGCCCCTTCGACCGCCGCGCCGCCGTCCGGGATCGCGCCCAGCGCCAGCGCCTTGTGCGACGGCGCGCCGCCGTTGGCGTAGTGGTAGGAGAGGCCGAAGCCGCCGCCCGGCAGGCCGATCTGGCCCAGCATCGCGGCCAGCGTGACCAGCATCCAGTGCGATTGCTCGCCGTGGTGTTGGCGCTGGATCGACCAGCCCGAGCCCAGCATGGTGCGGTTGGACGCAAACAGCTTGGCCAGCTCCACGATCGTCTCGGCCGGCACGTCGCAGATTTTGGACGCCCATTCGGGGGTCTTCGGCGTGCCGTCGCTCTCGCCGGTGAGGTAAGGCAGGAAATCGTCGAAGCCGGAGGTGTACTCGTCGAGGAAGTCCTGGTCGTGGAGGCCTTCGCTGTAGAGCGCATGCGCCACGCCGAGCATCATCGCGACGTCGGTGTGGGGCCGGATCGCGATATGGTCGGCGCCGAAGAACTCGACCGTCTCGGTGCGGATCGGGTCGATCACGATGACCTTCTTGCCGGTCGCCTTGTACTCCTCGAAGTAGGGGTAGTTGTCGTGGTCGCCCACGGTCCAACCGATCTGGTTGGTCTTGACCGGGTCGGCGCCCCAGAACACCAGCACGTCGGTCGACTCGACGACCACGGGCCAGACGGTCTGTTGTTCGTAGACTTCGAGCGTGCCCATGACGTGGGGCATGATCACCTGGCTCGCACCAGTCGAGTAGTCGCCCGACGAGTTGACGAACTTGCCGTCGAGGCCGACGTTCAGCATCCGGCGCAGGAGGCTTTGGCAGTTGTGCAGCTTGCCCGAGCTCTTCCAGCCGTAGGAGCCGCCGAACACGCCGCCCGGCCCGTAGGTGTCCGAGACGCGGGTGAGTTCGCTTGCGACCAGGTCGAGCGCCTCGTCCCAGGTGACGCGGACGAAGTCGTCATTGCCGCGGGTCTCGACGCTCGCGCCGGGGCCGCCTTCGAGGTAGGCCTTGCGCACCATCGGGTACTTGATGCGCGACGGCGAATAGACGCTGTCCATCACGCCTTCGAGCTGGTGGCTGGGATGCGGGTCGCCTTCCCAGGGGCGCACGCTGGTCCAGGTGCCGTCCTCGACCTTGGCCCAGAACACGCCCCAGTGCGAGCCGTTCATCACTTCGCCGGCGGCCTGCGCATGTGCTGCACCCGGGCGCAGCAGCGCCGGGGCAAAAGCGGTGAGCGCTCCGAAAGCGGTTGCGCCCTTCAGGACGCCGCGGCGCGAAACTGTCGATGTTCTGGTGTTAGACATGGTCTACTCCCTTGGGTCAGAATCTGGTGTCGGTCGGGGCCGGCTCGCGCGCGCGTTTTTTTTGCCACAGGCATGTGAATGCGGTTGGCGGCTTTGTTTAACGCGCTGTAAATTTTTGAAAACAGCATGTAAACGTGCGATGAGCCCTGATTTTGTCATTGTTTTTCAGACAGATAGTCGAGCGTTGCGGTGGCCAGCGCGGCGTAGAGGAGCGGGGTGCGCAAGCGTCGGGCGGCTGCGGCGAAATCCGGCAGCCAGGGCTCGATGTGATCGCGCACGAAGGCCTCGGGGCTGATCGGCGCCTCGGCCCCGGCGCGCTGGCGCTCGTGGAGTTCGGCCAGCAGGTTGAGCTGGAAGGCGATGTGGTCGGGCGGTTCGGGCACCTCGCCGGGCAGGGTGAGGCCCGCCGCGGCCCCCCGCCGCCGCCCCCTATTGAATTGTTGATGTCCGTTGCTACACACGTAAACAACTGTTTTTGCGTGGTTTTGTCTTGGCTTGGACAGCAGCCGGGGGTAAATTTCGAGTAGGTAGAGGCAGGAGCGACCATGAACCAGAACCAACGCAGGCAGGACCTACCCCGAAAGGTCGAGCTGGCCCTCGACCGGGAGCGCATCACCCGCGAGGCCGACCCGATCGGCTTCCTATCTGCCGTAATGAAAGGCATGCCCGTCGAGGAGCTCGACTGGGAGGGCGAGTTGATCGGCTATGCGCGGCCGGGCATGGACCACCGCATCGTCGCTGCCCGCGAGCTCTTGAAGAAGATCGTGCCGGACCTGAAGGCCGTCGACGTCACCGCGGC
>DQCI01000309.1:21799-21993 GCA_003545125.1 Paracoccaceae bacterium | reverse complement strand
CGCTGGTCCCGCGAGATCCGCGCCCGCCACCGGAGAACGTCACGTGAGTGGGCCGGACCGGCAGCCCTCTAGACCTCCCGGTGTTTGATCACCGGTTTTGCTGGTGCGGCCCCTTCGTGGGAATGGAAGGAAGCTCTATGAGACAGGTACGCCGCGGCAGCGCCACGACCACGCACGCCATCCGCGCCGCAATA
>DQCI01000309.1:20130-21680 GCA_003545125.1 Paracoccaceae bacterium | reverse complement strand
GGAAGATCGCAAGATCTGGGCCCCGAGAGCCGCGCTCAACTGTTCTCAGCGAAGAAGAGGAGGTGCAGATCGTCGGCTTGCGCCGTCATCCCTTGATGCCGCTCGACGATCGCCTCAATGCGCTGCGGTCCACGACCCCGCACCTGACGCGGTCTGCTCTGCATCGCGGCCTGCAACGGCACGGGATCAGCCGCCTGCCGGAGATCGAGGGCGTCAAGCCGAAGCGGCAGCATTTCAAGCGCCACCCGGTCGGTTACGCCCACATCCACCGCCCGGTAGGCGATTGCGCAGCAATCTGCCGAGAGGGGACATCGCCGAGGTGCACACCGCAGAGGGCAAGCGCTGCCTCTTCGTGGCCATTGATCGCACCAGCAAGTTCGCCGTCGCGCAGCTGGTCGAGAAGGCTGACCGGCGCACCGGCTGGGACTTCCTTGAGGTCGCGCGCGATGCGGTGCCCTACCGCGCCCACACCATCCTCGGCGACAACGTCCTCTGGTCAGCAAGCTGCCTCCACGGCTGCTAGAAAGAGTGGTCCTTCCGCCTGGGCTCACCCCCTCGAAGAAGGGGCGCCTCTCAACGAATGCAAGCATTCGCCTACCGGCCAGCGGGTAGGGAGCACCGTGTTTGACCACGGCGTGTACGGTGGATACCGGAACCGGCGCAGATCGCCTGCTTCGGCCAGGATGGTCATCTCGTTGATCGGGCCGGTCCCGGTGACCAGCGGATCGTGGAAGACCTGTACCGCCCCGATCTCCCGCATGTGCGGCATCACTTGGGCGTCCTTCGGATCGTCCCCGTCCCTGCTGTTATGCAGGGCCTCTCGGGTCCGGGCCAATGCAACGGAGGAGACGAGCTTCAGTTCGAACCCGGCGCGACCAAGGTAATGAGCCAAGGGCCGGTGACAATTCGCGGTCGCCTCAAACCCGATCCGCACCGGCAGGTCGTAGCTGGCAAGAAGCCCGGCCAGACACTCGACGTCGTCCAAAGTGTTCAAGATGGTCCGTCGACGTCAGCGCTGCTTGCCAGGAATACCGACCAGACCCTCATGGCGGTGTTTGGAAATGTCGATGGCGACCAACAAGGTCGACGCAATGAAATGGGTGGCGGTCATACCCGGTCACCTCAGCGGCGTGGTTCACGCAAACCCACTGTTGAGACCTAAGGCCCGGTAAGGGCCACCCGCTGCGCTATTGGGGGGCTGCGCAGTTGGCCATAACCTTCCAGCAGCGCTTCTTCCCGACGTGCTACGGCATCCGGTTCGCCGATCAGCCGGGCAACCGTGGAAACGCCTACTCACGGCCAATGCGCTTCGACATCATCTGCGAGGCGAAATCTGCGAGGCGAACGGCATCGAGCACCGGCTCACCAAGCCCACCCACCCTGGACCAAGGGCCAGGTCAAGCCGATGAACCGCACCATCAAGGATGCCACCGTCAAGCGTTACCACTCCGAAAGCCACGACCAGCTGCGTGGCCACCTCGCCGACTTCCTGGACGCCTACGACTTCGCCCGGCGTCTGAAGACCCTGCATGGCCACACGCCCTGCGAAT
>DQCI01000309.1:2459-20000 GCA_003545125.1 Paracoccaceae bacterium | reverse complement strand
GTCAGCCTTCGTCCTCTTCCAGCACCCCGTCCGAGGACATCTGCGCATAGAGCAGCCCCTCGCGCAGGCCCCGGTCGGCGACCGAAAGCCGGTCGGTCGGCCAGATCCGGAGCAGCGCCTGCAGGATCGCGGCGCCCGACATGATCAGCGCCTGCCGGTCCTTGCCGATGCGCGGATCCCTGCGCCGCCCCTCCGGGCCGGCCGCCAGGTAGCCCCGGATCACCCTGTCGATCTGATCCGAGGTCATCCGCAGCCCGTCAACCTTGTTGCGGTCGTAGCGCTTGAGGCCGAGATGGGTGGCCGCAACGGTGGTGACCGTGCCGGAGGTGCCGATAATCTGGAAGCCCTCGCGGTTGGGATCGCGGTGGAAGGGAGAAAAATCGCCGAGCTGTTCCTCGAAGAACCAGCTCATCAACGCGAACCGCGCGCTGTCGTCGGAGACGTCGTCGAACTGCTCGCGCAGCGTCGCGACCCCGTAAGGCACCGAGATCCAGTCGACCACCCGCGCGGTGGGATCCGGGCCGGGGTTCTTGCGCAAGCCCCCCTGCAGCCGCATGATCGCTGCCTGGCGTTCGGCGGGCTCGACGTCCGCCAGATCGAGCCAGACCAGCTCCGTCGAGCCACCGCCGATGTCGACCACCAGAAGCTGTTCGGTGCGCGTGCCCACCAGCGGCGCGCAGGAGATGACCGCCAGCGTCGCCTCTTCCTCGGGCTTGATGATCTCGAGCCTCAGCCCGGTCTCGCGCTCGATATAGGCCATGAAATCGCGTGCGTTGGAGGCGCGGCGGCAGGCCTCGGTGGCCACCAGCCGCATATGGATGACCTCGTGTTTCGAAAGCTTGCGCTTGCAAATTTTCAAGGCCTGAACAGTGCGCGCCATCGACGACCGACTGAGCCGGCCGGAGCCGCCGAGGCCCTGGCCGAGACCGACCGACTTCGAAAACGAGTCGATCACATGAAACTGATTGCCGTCAGGTTGGGCAATCAGCATGCGGCACGAATTCGTACCGAGATCCAGCGCCGCATAGAGGCTGTCCGGATCGTTTTTTTTGTCCGGCGCGGGTGGCTCAACCGGTTTTGGGAACGCGCCCGCACCATCGGAGCGCCTGGGCGCCATCTGAACGCCCTCCATTTCGAGTTACCTCAAAGTTAGGCGCTCGGCAGGCGTCTGGCAAGCGCCCTCGCGCCCTGGTGATGATCTTGGTGATGATCTTCATGAAGAGATTTCATGGCGCTGGCCCTTGGCCCCACCGCCCGGACCGGGCTATCTGCGCCACAAGGCCTCGTGCCGCCCCGTCGCGTCCCGCGTCGCTTACCGGGCGCGGGGTGTCGAGTTTGGTCGCCGCTTGCGCGTTTGCACGCTGTAAGCGGGGTTGAGAGGAGAAGCACATGCCCGGTCTTACCATCGTCTACTGGCGTGACATCCCGGCCCAGGTGATGGTCGGCAAGGGACGGGCTGCTGCCCGCCGCGAACTGCCCGGGCGGTTCGCCGAAGCGA
Organism: Paracoccaceae bacterium; assembly: GCA_003545125.1. Taxonomy (GTDB): domain Bacteria; phylum Pseudomonadota; class Alphaproteobacteria; order Rhodobacterales; family Rhodobacteraceae; genus Sinisalibacter. The sequence continues at coordinate 18,502 of DQCI01000309.1, read as the reverse complement.
TTGACCGTGCGGCGATGAAGGCCGGCGCTCACGGCACCGACGATTACCTCGCCGACTGGCGCCGCGACGGGCCGGTCGAGACGCCGGGCGACCCCGGCGAGATCGTTGCCGCCGCCGCCGACAAGCTCGACGCGGAATATACGCCCGAGCGGCTCAAGACCCTGATCGACAACGGCGGGCGGGCCTGAGCCCGGCCGCCTGCCAACACCGTCCTGAAAGGACAGACATGCCAGCCCTTCTCTTCGATCTCGACGGCACCATGCTGGTCTCGGATCCGATCCACGAACAGGTGTTCCGCGAGATCTGGACCGAACGCGGGCTGCCGACCCCGCCCGGCTTCTACGTCGAGCAGATCCACGGCCGCCAGAACCAGGACATCTTCCGCGAATTCCTGCCCGACGAGCCCGACATCCAGGGGCTGCACGAGCGCAAGGAGGCGATGTTTCGTGACCGCCTGCCGCGGCCCTATCCAGGCATGCCGGGTGTGGTCGCGCTGGTGCGGCGGGCAGAGGCCGAAGGGTGGCCGCGCGCCATCGTCACCAATGCGATGCGCAAGAACGCCGACGCGATGCTGGAGGCGATCGGGCTGCGCGATGCCTTCGAGACCATTGTGATCGGCGAGGAATGCCAACGCGGCAAACCGGCCCCCGACCCCTACATGGAGGCGATGCGCCAACTCGGCGTCGCCCCCGAAGACAGCATCGCCTTTGAAGACAGCGTCTCGGGCGCGACCGCCGCCGCCGCCAGCGGCGCGTTCACCTTCGGCCTCCGCTCCGCCCTGGACGACACGACCCTGCGCGCCGCCGGAGCCAGCGAAACGCTCGCCGATTTCACCGACCCTGCGCTATTCGACCACCTCGCCCGCCTCGAAGGATCCCGTCCATGAGCACCCGCACCGTTCTCGAAAGCAAGTCCAAGACCGTCACCATCGGGTTCGACGAACCCTTCTGCGTGATCGGCGAACGGATCAATCCCACCGGGCGCAAGAAGCTCGCGGCCGAACTGGAGGCGGGGGATTTCTCCACCGTCGAGCAGGACGCCGTCGCTCAGGTTGCCGCCGGCGCCGGCGTGCTTGACGTCAACTCGGGCGCGGTGTTCTCGGGCAAGATGGCCGAAGATCCGCGCTACGCCGACAACAACTTTGTCGAGCCGATGCTGATGCGCGAATTGATCGAGAAGGTCCAGGCCGCGGCGGATGTGCCGTTGTGCATCGACAGCTCGGTGCCCGCAGCACTCGAGGCCGGGCTCGACGCGGCCCACGGCCGACCGCTGGTGAACTCGGTGACCGGCGAAGACGAGCGGATGGAACAGGTGCTGCCGCTGGTGAAGAAATATGGCGTGCCGGTGGTGGCGATCTCCAACGACGACACCGGGATCAGCGAAGACCCCGACGTGCGCTTTGCCGTGGCCAAAAAGATCGTCGAGCGCGCGGCCGATTTCGGCATCCCGGCGCACGACATCGTGGTCGATCCGCTGGTGATGCCGATCGGCGCAATGGCGACGGCCGGAAACCAGGTCTTCGCTCTCGTGCGCCGGCTGCGCGACGAGCTCGGTGTCAACACCACCTGCGGCGCCTCCAACATTTCGTTCGGGCTGCCCAACCGCCACGGGATCAACACCGCCTTCCTGCCGATGGCCTATGCGATGGGCATGACATCGGCGATCATGAACCCGCTGGCCTTGCCGGTGGGACCGAAGAAGATCGCCGAGAAGAAGGCCGAGATCGAAGCGGCGGGGGTGATTCTGCCGGACGACATCGACGACGAGGTCTTCGTGCAGCTGTTCGGGCTGGGGTCGACCAAACACCGGGCGGGCCGCGAGATGGAGGCGATCCGCGCCGCCAACCTGCTGCTGAACCATGACGCCCACGGCACCGACTGGATCGCGTTCAACCAGGCGCCCGTCGAAGGCGGCGGGCGCGGCGGACGACGCGGCGGGCGGCGTGGCCGACGCGGCTGAGGCGCCGCGGTGACCATCGTGCTACAGTTCCGGCGCGCGGCACCCGATTGTGCCCAGCCCGTGCACAAAGCGCGCGCTTGAGGCCGGGGAGACGCGGGCGCGCGCCCGCGTGAAGCCCGCGCCCGCGGGCTTGGTGCCCGGCTCAACCGTTACGCTCCTGCGGCAAAGGTCATGCTGCGAAACGACCGGCAAGCCCGGCCCGTCTTTCCCACCCGGTCTGTCTCGCTCCGGATTTCCCACCCGCCGCAGCCTGCTGTAGTCAGCGCCGCAATCGTGCCTCCACGAAAGACGCCGCCGGCTTCGACAATTGTATCTGCCAGCTCCGACCGGGGCGTTCCCACCTGGAACAGGTCTCCGCCCGCCCCATTCGAAATCTGCAAGGAAACGTTCCGCCACAGGCGCCTTCACGCGTCGAGTTCCGCGTCCCAATAGAGGAAGTCCATCCAGCTCTGGTGCAGATAGCCCGGCGGGAACTTGCGGCCAAGGTTCATCAGCTCGACCGCGCCAGGCTGGCGCGGCGGTTTCCTCAGCGTGAGCCCCGACCGGGACAGCGGTTTCGACCCCTTGCGCAGGTTGCAGCGGCTGCAGGCCGCGACTACGTTTTCCCAACTGGTGATCCCGCCGCGGGCGCGCGGCACCACGTGGTCGAAGGTAAGGTCGCCCTTCGCGCCGCAGTACTGGCAGCAGAACGCGTCGCGCAGGAACAGGTTGAACCGGGTGAAGGCCACCCTCTTTTGCGGTTTGACGTAGTCTTTCAGAACCACCACAGAGGGAATGCGGATCTCGATCGACGGCGAGCGCACCACCTCGTCATATTCGGCAAGGATCGTAACCCTTTCGAGAAACACCGCCTTGACCGCTTCCTGCCAAGGCCAGAGTGACAGCGGGTAGTAAGACAAGGGGCGGAAATCCGCGTTCAACACCAGCGCCGGATGGGCCTTGGCCTGCGCGTGCTCGCGCACGAAACTCGATCTGAAATCGGCGTCCATATGGCACACTCGCCCTCGCCCCTGGCACTGGTAGCCGGGCGGGGACCCCCGTCCCGTCTAATCTCGTGGAACCATATCTGGTTTCGTCCCCCTGGCAAGCCCCACGATCTGGCCGCCCTTTGCCGTCCGTGCCCGGGAGACCTATGAGGCGCTCGCCGGGGCGGTGTGTTCGGGCTATGTTCCGTTCGAACCAAGAGGAGCCCGCGATGACCACGCCCCGTATCCTCATCACCCCCGCCCCCGAATGCCCGGTCGCCATGGCCAAGGTCTCCGGCAAGCCCGCGCTCGGTTTCGAGGCGTTCCATGCCAAAGGCCAGCCCTGCATGCGCGCCTCGCCGCTGACCAAGCGCTACGGTTGGGCGGCACATTTTGACGTCGACGGAAGGCTCGCGCTGGTCGACCCGGCCAGCGCCGACTTCGCCACCCTCGCCGCCGATCCCGACCTGGCGACCAAGCCCGCCATGCGGTCCTAACGCGGCTGGCAGGATCGGTGAACCCTGCAACCACGAAGCCCCGCGGCGGCGTGCGACGAGGCACAGCGCAGCTGGCCGCCGTGGCGGCATGGCTACGGGATGTGTAAAACCCCGCCCGGCGTCAGGGGAGCCCCCCTCCGGCACCGTCACAATGCCATGTCGTCGCGGTGAATGAGCGTCGCGCGCCCCGGGTAGCCGAGGACCGCCTCGATTTCGTGGGAATGCTTGCCGATCAGCGCCCGCGCCTCGGCGCCGGTATAGCGGGTGAGCCCGGCGCCGATGCGCTCGCCGCGCGGTCCGAGGATGTCCACCGGATCGCCGCGGCCGAAGTCGCCGGTGATGCCGGTGATCCCGGCGGGCAACAGCGATTTACCCCCGGCGAGCGCGCGCGCGGCCCCGGCGTCGACACGGATGGCGCCCCGCGGCTTCATCGCCGCGATCCAGTGTTTGCGGGCCGAGGCCGGGTTGCCGCGCGCGCGGAACAGCGTGTGCGCAGCACCCGCTTCGAGGGCTGCGAGCGGGTTGTCGAGCGCCCCCAACGTGATGACCAGGTCGGACCCGGCGGCGGTCGCCGTCTTCGCCGCCATCACCTTCGTCTTCATGCCCCCCTTGGCGAGACCCGTGCCCGCGTCGCCGGCCTGGGCTTCAAGCTCGGGGGTAATCTCGTCGATCACATCGTGGCGCCGCGCGTCCGGGTCGTCCTTCGGGTTGCCGGTGTAGAACCCGTCGACATCGGACAGGAGTATGGTGAGGTCGGCGCCAACCGTCACGGCTACTTGGGCCGCGAGACGGTCGTTGTCACCGAAGCGGATTTCGTCGGTGGCGATAGTGTCGTTCTCGTTGACGATCGCAACGACGCCGAGCGACAGCAGGGTTTCAAGCGTCGCGCGGGCGTTGAGATACCGGCGGCGGTCGGCCGAGTCTTCCAGCGTCACCAAGACCTGGGCCGTGGTGATTCCGAGCGGGTGCAACACCTCCTCGTAGGCGCGCGCCAACCGGATCTGGCCGACCGCGGCGGCGGCCTGGGATTGCTCAAGCGGCAGCGAGCCCGGCGCGAGGCCGAGCACGCCGCGGCCGAGAGCGATGGATCCAGAGGAGACGAGCACGACATCCGCGCCGCGCGCCTTCAGCGCCGCCACGTCGGCCGCAAGCGAGGCCAGCCAGCCGTCCCTCAGCGTGCCGGTGGCGGCATCCACCAGCAGGGCGGAGCCCACCTTGACGACGATGCGCCGTGCCGCGCTCAGGGCTGCCAAGGCTTTGCCTCCGGCGCCTCAGCCTTCGCCTGACGAAGCTTGTCCTCCCGAATCTCGGCACGCAGGGCGCGCAGCACCTCCGTCACCCCCTGACGCGACACGCCCGACATGGTCATCACCGACCCGCCCACCGCCTCTTCGAGCGCTGCGCACTTCTCATCGGCCTCCTGGTCGCGCAGTGCATCAACCTTGTTCAGCACCGTTATCCGCGGCTTCTCCGCCAGCACCCCGCCGTAGGCCTCGACCTCATGCACGATGGTGCGCCAGTCGGCCACCACGTCCTCGGCGGTGCCGTCGACCAGATGCAAGAGCACCGAGGTGCGCTCGACATGGCCGAGGAACTGGTCGCCGAGTCCCCTGCCCTCATGCGCGCCCTCGATCAGCCCCGGAATGTCGGCCACGACGAATTCCACCCCGTCCACACCGACAACGCCGAGGTTCGGCACCAGGGTTGTGAAGGGATAGTCGGCGATCTTGGGCCGGGCGTTGGAGGTGGCGGCGAGGAAGGTAGACTTGCCCGCGTTCGGCAGCCCGAGCAGACCGACATCGGCGATCAGCTTCAGGCGCAGCCAGATCGTGCGGTCGACCCCGGGCTGGCCGGGATTGGCGCGGCGCGGCGCCTGGTTGGTCGCAGACTTGAAGTGCAGATTGCCAAACCCACCGTTGCCGCCTTTCGCCAGCAGCACCCGCTGGCCGACCTCGGTGAGATCGGCCAGAACCGTCTCCTCGTCCTCGTCGAGCACCTCGGTGCCGACGGGCACGCGCAGAACGATCTCGTCACCCGATCGTCCGGTCATCTGACTGCCCTGCCCCGCCTGGCCGTTCTTGGCGAAGAAATGCTGCTGGTAGCGGAAATCGATCAACGTGTTGAGACCGTCGACCGCCTCGACGACCACGTCGCCGCCGCGCCCGCCGTCGCCGCCATTCGGCCCGCCGTATTCGATGAATTTCTCACGACGAAACGAGATGCAGCCGTTGCCGCCGGAGCCGGAGCGGATGTAGACCTTGGCGAGATCGAGGAATTTCATTTGGGCGCGACCTTTCGTTGGCCGAAGCGATAGTGGCAAAGCGCTTGCGCCTCAAGGGGCGGCGAAATCCGAGACGGATTTCGGATCGGAAATCGCTACGATTTCCGTGCCGGTTTGCGCAACGCAAACCGTTTACCGCCTCACGGGCGCGCGAGACGGAAGGTTCGCATCGGCAAGTCGCGCCCCTGCGCCGCACTGGGTCCCGCGCATCGCCCGGTTTCGACAAAGCCGAGCTTTTTGAGCACCCGTCCCGAAGCGGGGTTATCGTCGAAGACACAGGCCGAGATATGCGGCCAGTCTTAGCGCGCGAAGCCTTCGGCGATCAGCGCGCGCCCCATTTCGGTGGCGTAACCCCGGCCCCAATCGGTGCGCGCGAACATGTACCCCAAATCGCCGCCATTCTCTTTATGGCTCACGCCCATGGCGCGCCCCAGCGAGCCGTCGCGGAACACCAGCCCGGCCTACCCCCTGCCGAGGTCGAAAGGCGCACAGCGGCTCTCAGCAAAGGCACGGTCGGCCGGTGACGGCCAAGTGGCGGTGTTCTTCACCACCTCGTCGTCCGACACCAGCGCGTGCAGCGCATCGAGGTCTTGCGGGGAGGACCGGCGCCAAAGCAGCCGATCGGTCTGGATCACGGGGTCATCCATTGCCCCGCGCCGTCCAATTCGCCCGGCTGAGCGTCATGTTCTTCATCGTGACCTCAGCCCCGCGCGCGCGGGACGTGACCCGTTCGGCGCCCACGGGCCGAAACCCCAACTTGGCGAGCACCCCGGCAGAGGCCGTGTTGCCCTCGAAATAGCCCGACTTCAGCCTGTCGTTCCCGGAGACGGCGAAGTAGTGGCCGACCAGGCCCTGCGCCGCCTCGGTCATGTAGCCCTGCCCATGGTGAGCGCGGCCGAGCCAATAGCCGAGGCTGGTGTCGATGCCCACCACACCCATCACCGGCCCGCCGCCGGTCGTCAGGCCGTAGCCGTCGAAGGGCCCGCGTTTCTCGAGGTAGGAGAGGAAGCCTTCGGCATCCGCGCGCCCGTAGGGATGGGCGACCACGGTCAGCCATTTCGACACTTCGTAGTCGTTCAGCACGGCGACGATATCGGGGATGTCGTCGCGGGTGACGGGGCGGAGCACCAGCCGCTCCGTGCGGAGGGCGGCGCGGGGGTCCATCGTCAGCCCATCCGCCTGATGTAGGTCCAGGTCGGCACGTTGGCGGCACGGGCCACCGAATGCGCCTCGGCCTCGCCGATATAGGAAAAACCCGCGTTGGTCAGCACCCGGGCCGAGGCCGGGTTGTCCTGGAACACCTCGGCGAACAGGATCTCGTTGTCGAGCGGGTTGGCTTCGACCAGTGCGTTCACCGCTTCCGAGGCGAGACCGGTGTTCCACAGCGCCGGGGCCACCCAGTAGCCGAGCTGCGACTGGTTGCGGTCCATGCGCCTCAGCGAGATGACGCCCAGCACCTCATGGCCGCGCTCGCCGCCATCGAGAACCCAGACGTCCTCCTCGCGGTCCGGCTGCCCGGCCCGCGCGACATAGGCCTCGGCCACCCCCGGCGGCAGCGGATGCGGGATCGACCGCGTGCCGCGCGCGACCCGCTCGTCGCCCGAATACATGGTGAGCATGCCGATATCGCCCGACCGGGGGGGACGCAGCGTGAACCGCCCCGCCGCGATCACCGGCTGTTCGACGATGTTTTCCTGAAACATCGGTTTCCTCCTGCTGTTGCCCGGCGCCCCTGCCGGCCTCTTCTCGGGCCGGTTCACGTGCTGCGCGCGGGCGGAATAAAAAATCCCTCGAGTGTAACGAAAAAGGGACCGGCGTTATCGCCGATCCCCTGGGAAGTGTCTGGCGCCGGGGTTCGGCTTACTCGGCGGCTTCCGCCACCGGCAGGACCGAAATAAAGGTTCGCCCCTTGAGCCCCTTGCGGAACGACACGCGGCCTTCGGCGGTGGCGAAGATCGTGTGATCCTTACCCATGCCGACACCCTCGCCCGGCCACATCTTGGTGCCGCGCTGACGAATGATGATATTGCCCGGGATCACGGCCTGGCCGCCCGACTTTTTCACGCCGAGGCGACGGCCAGCGGAATCGCGGCCGTTACGGGAGCTGCCGCCTGCTTTCTTGTGTGCCATCTCGTCTTACTCCTGTTCGGCGGCAAGCGATGCGGCCTGCTCGATCCAGTTGTCGCGTTCGATGCGGCCCTTGAAGGACAGCTTGTCGTCCATATAGGCAATCTCGTCGGCGGTCCAAGCGGCGATCTGGTCGAAGTGGAACACTCCGTTGTCGTGCAGCAGCCCTTCGAGCTTGGGGCCGACGCCCGAGATCTTCTTGAGATCGTCCGCCTTGCCGCCGCGGGCTTCGCTGAGCAGGTTGGCAGGCCTGGTGCCTTCCGAGGCCGGTGCCTCGGCAGCTTTCGCCTTCTCGGCTTTCGCAGCCGCGGGCTTTTCGGCTTTCGCCGCCGCGGGCTTTGCCGCCTTCTTCGCCTTGGCAGGCTTCGCAGCCGCAGCCACCGCGCCCGCGGCAACCGAGCCGGCACCGATCGCCGCCATGACCCCGGAGGCGTCCGCGCCCTTTTCGAGAATGTCGGTCACGCGCAGCATGGTGAGTTGCTGGCGATGGCCCTTGGTGCGCTGCGAGCCATGCTTGCGGCGGCGCTTGACGAAGTGGATGACCTTGTCGCCCTTGATCTGGTCGATCACTTCGGCCTGAACACCCGCGCCCTCCACGAGGGGGGTGCCGACGGTTCCGCCGACCATGAGCACTTCGTTGAATTGAACTTTGTCGCCGGCATTGGCTGCGAGTTTTTCCACGCGGAGCACGTCGCCCGCCTGAACCCGGTATTGCTTGCCGCCGGTCTTGAGGACCGCAAACATCTGATCTTCCTTTTTATCCCCGCGTCCTTCGGCCCCGGTTCACCCGGCGTTTTGGCAGGTTGCGCCCTTAGGGCATCTGCCGCCTTCGAACAGCGCGCCCTGATGGGCGTTGTGTATCATCGTATTTGGATCCGGCAACGGCCGAGCGCCGTCCGGAAGCCCGGCTTATGTGAGGGTTCGGGGGCGAAGTCAAGGGGTTTCGCCGCGCTGCCCGACCGCCTGTCCGCCCCCCTGCCAGACGCCCTGCCCGGCGCCCGGCCCGACCCCGGTCTCGCCGGGTTTCGGACCGCCTCAGAGATCGGTCTGCGGCGCCAGCCCGGCGAGCTTTCCGGCCAGCACTTCGTAGCGTTCGGCCATCACCTGGTACTGGATCGCATTCAGGGCTTCGTACACCTGCTGCATCATCGGCGTCTCGAGCGCCGTGCGGTAGGCGCGGATGTCCTCGTCCGACACGTCGCGGTAGGTATAGGCCGCACCGATGATGGAATTGCGCGCGATCTCGGTTTTCATCATCGGTTCCTGTTCGGCCATGATCGCCCGAAGCTCGGCCTCGGAGAACTCGAAATCGACCGTCCCGGCAGCCATGGCCGCAAGCAGGTAGCGGATCTGAACCTCGAGAATGGCGCGCACGCTCGCGTCCACGCCGCCGATCGCGTCCATCATCGCCTGGAAGTCTTCGAGCCGCTCGGGATTGGTTCCGGCCAGCTCCGTCACGATCGCCTCGCCTTGCGCCCGCCGGTCGTCGAGCCCGGTCATATGGCTCGCGTTTTCGACCTCGACCAGCCGCTGGCCGAGCGCGGAGGCATAGAACTCCGCCCCGTGGGCCACCAGTTCGTCCGGCATGACCGCCGTCATCATGTCGATGGCGCGGTCCAGCATCAGATCGGGATCGAACACCTGTTCGGCCAGCGCCACGTACTGGTTGCCGAAATCGTTTGCCTCCTGCCCCGACATCCCCGGGCCCGACATCGCATCCTGCTGCAGCGAGGTAATGGCAACGTCGAAGCCGGTGGTTTCAAGGAACGCCCGGTAGACCTCGCGTTCGGCGGCGTGGGCCGGGGTGACGGCGGCAAAGGTCCAGGCGACGGCGAGAACAAGGGAGGCGAGAACAAGGGAACGGACGCCGGCCCAGGCCGAAATCCCGGCTCCGGCCCAGGTCCGGCTCCTGTGCTTTGCGACGTGGTGTGCGATGTTTCTCGATGCGCGCATGCTCTGCTCCTCGGCAAGATCCCGGCTTCGGTGGCCGTTCTCGGGAAGGTAGGGATGCGCGCGCGCGCCGACAACCCCGGCCCCGCGGCCCGCGCCCCGGCGGCAGGGCCCTGCCGGGGCCCCGCGCCGCTTTCGAGCCGGAGTATCGAGCCGGGGTATCGCGAGGCGCGGCGCGCGGCGACGAAAAAACCGGTTGCATGCCCGTGCGGTGCCCATTATGTCCCCGCCAGACCCCCGCGGAGAGGTGCCGGAGTGGTCGAACGGGGCGGTCTCGAAAACCGTTGTCCCTTCACGGGGACCCAGGGTTCGAATCCCTGTCTCTCCGCCACAATTACCCGTCCCGAATACGGTCGCTGATCGCTGCCCCGGTCGTGGGCCCGGATCTCCTGTCCGGATCCTCTGCCCAGGCCGCCTGCGGCCCGCGCAAGCGCGGCCCCGCGGACATCGGCGAATACCGGAACCCTCGTACGCCGGGAACGGCTACGTTTCCTCCCGCGATTGATATCCGGCACGGTCGATCCGGCCCAGGACAACCAACGCGACGGCGGGACCGCGCGCCGCCATCTCGGTGTCAGCGCGGCGAAGACCCGGAGCTGTGGTGCGGCTAAAGAGCGTCCAATGCGCATTTCCGCTTGTCTCCCCGTGTACCGCATAAGGGCCTGTGGACCATCATCGTGATGCGATGAGGTCCGCGGCGCGGTTCCAGTTGGCGGCGTCGCTGCAGTCAGTTTTCCGCCGCGCCCGCTCCGTCTGTCTCAGGCACGGACGGTATGGGCTTTCGCCAAGTGGGCTCCGATCACGGCCAACTGCAGGTCGCGACCGCAGCGAAACGCTGCCCAGGCGGGAAGAAACCGATTGTTCAACAGAAAACAGACGCGCAAACACAGGATAGCAGACGTCGTTTTGAGCGAACCTGTACAAAGAGACCCCGATACCGACGGACAAGAACCTTTGGCGTGTGCCCCGCCTATGTCGCGGTCAAACGCCCGACCCCGGCCCCGCGTGACAACACTCGGACAAGAACGCTGATCGTGATGATGATCAGCACCAGCATCAGGGTCACGGCGCTGGAATGCTGGGCCATGTCCTGTTCCTGGTAGCCGAAGATCAGGCCGGTCAGCACCATGTTGCCGGGCGTCAGCAGCAGGATGATCAGCGACAGCTCGCGCATGGCAGTGATGAAGGTCAGAAGCATGCCCGACACAAGACCGCTCATCGACAAGGGGACGATGATACGGAACATGCGCCTGAACCAGCCGATGCCCTGAACCCGCGCGGTTTCCTCGATCGACTTGTCGATCTGAAGCATCGCGGCGATGCCGGTGCGCGAGGTGAAAGGCAGGTTCTTGATCACCGTGATCAGGACCAGGATGGCAAAGGTTCCGTAGAGCGCCGGGATCGGGCCGATATTGCTCGAGAACAACCCGATATAGATGGCGCCAAGTGCGATCGAGGGAAAAATGTAGGGGGCGAAGGCGATGCCCTCGAGCCATTTCGACAACCGCGCCCCGCGCCCGCGCACGACCGCGTAGCCGACCAGAAGCCCGAGCATGCCGTTGAACAGCGCGGCGGCGAACCCGAGCTTGATCGAATTGCTGAGCGCGGTAAGGATCCCCTTGTTGTGAAGCACCCCCGGCTCGCCGTAAGCCAGCGCGACATTGCCCTGCCCGACCCAGAAGTAGCTGGAAAGATTGGAGAAGCTGTAATCGCCGGGGATCAGCGTGAGGGATTCCCACAACAGAAGCGTGAGCGGCAGGAACACGGTGATACACAGGAACAGCACCACCAGGATCGTCGCTGGCCAGCGCATGAGCCCGAGGTCGCTTTCGCGTTTGCGGAATCCCTTGCCAGTCATGGTCACGAAGCTTTTGCGCACGCCGATGATGCGGCTGTTGATCCAGATGAACGAAATCGCCAACACGATCAGCACCAGGGCGAGGACATAAGCATCGCCCTGGTTGCGCGCATTGATCGAGGCGTAGATCTGGGTCGAAAAAGTGAAGAACCGCACCGGCAGGCCCAGCAGCGCCGGTGTGCCGAAGGTGCCCAGGATGCGGATGAACGTCAGAACCACGGCCGACCCCAGCGCCGGCAACAGGAGCGGCATGGTGATCATGCGGATGCGCTTCCACTTGCTCATGCCGCAGGTCGCGCCGGCCTCCTCCAACTCACTGTCCACGGTCGCCAGCGCGCCGGAAATCAGCAGATAGGCATAGGCGTAGTAGTGCAGCGCCAGGGTGATCACGATCGGGAAGAAACCGTAAGACACCCAATCAGGCGGCTGAATGCCGAACATGTAGGTCAAAAGCCCTTCTGACCCGCCGATCCGGTCGTTCTTGAACAGGCTCAACCAGGCCAGCGCCATGACCCAGGATGGCATCATGTAGGGAATGACCAGCATCGCCCCGAAAACGCCTTTGAGATAGACGTTGGTCCGCACCATCAGCCAGGCCAGAGACGACCCCACGGTGATCGCAATCGCCGTCACCGCAAGGCCCATCTTCAGGCTGTTGATCAGCGGCTTGAAGAACAAGGCTTTTGATATCGGCTGCAGGAAGACCCGGTCGAAATGAAACAGGGTGAACGAGCCGACTTCGCCATCGGGCCGGTAGGCCAGATCGTAGCTTTGAAACACCAACGAGTCGCGAATGATCTGAAACAGCGGCACCAGAACCACAAAGCCAAGGAAGCCAAGACACAGCGCCCCGATGATCAACTCGGGCCTGGTCTTCAGCCGGTAGGCCTGAAAGGTGATATTGCGCTGGCTCCAGAAGGCCGGCTTCTGACTGCGCTCAGAGATTGACGCCATGTTTCGGGTCCCTGGAGCGTTTCGAGATTAACTTGAGACACATGTTGATTTCGAAACGCCCACAACATCAACAGGGTCTGAGCGCTTCTCGACAAACCAGTGCGACAGGTTTTTCTCGGAACGCTTTATCGTGGCTCAGGAGGTCTGACGGGTGTTTGCCCCGCTGTCGGGATCGAAGAAATTCAGCGTATCCGGATCGAACTCGATCCAGAGCTCGGTCCCTTCATCCAAGGTGATGAAGCCCGATTGCAGGAGGGTGATCGGCGTGTCGCCCGCCTTGACCTGAAGGATCGTGTCCGCCCCGGTTGGCTGGACGATCTCGACCCGTACCTTCTGCCAGCCGCTGTTTTCCTCAGCCGAGACCTTGATCTTCTCGGGACGCGCCGCCCCCACCAGGTGCCGGCCGGTCGCCCGCAGGTCCTGCGGCAACGGCAGGACAATGTCGCCACACTCGAGCCCGGCTGCGGATGTCTTGCCGCGAAACAGGTTGATGCCGGGATCGCCGATGAACTCGGCAACGAACAGGTTCGCCGGATGGTGATAGATATCGTAGGGCGTGCCCTCCTGCTTGATCACACCTTCGTCCATGATGATGATCCGGTCGGACAGGGTCAGCGCCTCGACCTGGTCGTGGGTCACATAGACCGTGGTCGCTTCCAGATCGCGGTGCAGACGTTTCAGGCTCGCGCGCATTTCGGTGCGCAGCTTGGCGTCGAGGTTGGAGAGCGGCTCGTCCATCAAAAGGATCGACGGGCGCAGCGCAATCAGGCGGGCCACCGCCACGCGTTGCTGTTGTCCGCCCGACAATTCGGACGGATAGCGCTTTGCATAGCCCGTGAGCTGCACAAGATCCAAGGCGACCTCAAGGCGCTTGGCGATCTCGGAAGTCGCGAGCTTCTGCTCCTTGAGGGCCAGGGTGATGTTCTTTGCAACCGTCATATGCGGCCACAATGCATAGCTTTGAAAGATCAATCCGAGCCCACGCGCCTCGGGCGGGATGATGACCCCCTCGGCACGCGAGTAGACAATGCGAACCCCAGCGGAACGTCGCTGCGCGGGCTGACCGACCCGGCATCGTGGTAGGGTGCCAGGCCCCAAAGCATGTCAAAGCTTGCGCCTTCGGTATATGGCTTCTCCAGCGCCGTATCGAGGTTCAGCTCAGGGTTACCCAGCAGGTAGGCGATCAACACCTTGGCCGCGTTCGGATGCGGCGCATTGGCGCCGATTGACATGAAGGTGGGATAGACCATTTTCGCGACCGGATCGAGATCGGCGATGATGGCATTGACGTTGCCCTTGTCATCGTTGCGCGAAACATAGGTCATGTTGGTCATTGCCATCGGCGGGTCTTCCTGACCGGGCTTGCCGGCGGCATCCGCCAGTTTCGAGCCGGATTTGAAGATCACCACGTCATTGGCCAGAAGGCGCCGGACAAATTCGTACCCGGCATCCGGCACGCCGTCGCCCAGCACGATGTCTTCGCCGGTCAGCCGTTTGTAGGCTGCGGCCATTTCATCCGGGTATTGCACCAGCGTCGCGAGCCCCATGAGCGACGAGCCCGAGGCCATCGGATCCTTGATCCCGATGCGTCCGCGGTATTGCTCTTGCGTCAACTCCCAGACATTGCCGATCGGCGGACCGTCCGGGTTTGCTTCGGAGTTGTAGAACACCACAATCGCCTCGTTGACGCGGATCAGAAGCGGATCGCGGTTTTCCTCCGGGATACGGTCAATGAAATGCGCCGGCACATAATTGAAGATACGCCCCTTCGCCAGAAGCTCGTGCAGCACCTGACCGGAATTGCCGGTGGTGACGACATCGACCGCGAAAATGCCCGCATCCTGTTCGCGGATGGTCTTTTCGATGGTCTTGACCGAGCCGAGGTCAAACACAGTGAGCGTGATGCCGGGAAACAGCGCCTGAAAGTGGTCGACCAGTTTGGCGATCCGCCCGGATGAAGTATAAACGACAACCTCGCCCTCCTCGGTCGCTTTGGCGACGATATCGTCCCAGTTTTCCTCAGCTGCCGCATAATTACCCAGAGCGTTGGCCGTCAGCCAGGCGTCGAGCTCGGCCGACACCTCCTGTGCCGTTACGGCGGGTGCCGCCGCAAAAAGAAGTGCGGCAGAGGCAGCGCCCGCCACAGTGCGTAAGAATATCGAACGTGTGAACATCAAGTCTCTTCTCCCTGATTATTCCCGCCCTTTCAGCCTTCGCTAAAAGATGGAATCCCGTATTATACCCAGTTCGGGAATGGCGCGGCTATCCATGTAAATTATGGAAAGCCGACATTGTCATACCGGGATGTTTCATTCTGTGAATTCGATCAGCCCCACCTGCATGGCCCAGGTCGGATGCTAGTGCATGATTGACCGATGTAAATCAGCACGATGGTTTGCGCGGCCGCGGGGCAGTCGCCGAGCGCAGTAAGCGGTCGCCAGGTGTCGCGGTGTTCCTCCGTTTCCCGATCTGGAATCGGGCTGCGCATCGCGAGCGGAGAACCCTACCGGTCGGCAACGCATCCAGAGCCCGCGCTTCGAAGCGGCCGTGATATCACGTTTCCCAAGGCGATCCCGGTTTGATCTGGGCTGTCCCGCCTCCTCTGGAGACAATCCAATCGCTTGCGCGCCGTGCAAAAAACTCTGGGCCGATATAGGATCGGAAAGGCGTGGGAGTGCCGCGTCGGATGAACGGGCCCGGCAGGACGACGATACCACCGCAATGCAACCCTTCTGTCCGTGCCCAGTTCCGTGCCCAGTTCCGGACCTTGTTCCGGGCCTTGTTCCGGGCCGGTGACCGAGGCCAATGACGACTTGGCACAAGACCGTATGAGTTGGAGAAAACATGAAGAAGAAAGCACCTGTCACTGACCGGCCGGTCATCAGTTTCATCGCGGAAAACCTGGGCCCCGACCGGGTTTCGCTGTTCATCAGCGGAACGGAAGGCGCCCGCGACGTCGCGACGCTGAAGGAGCTGAGAATAACGACGGTTGTGAACTGTGCCCTGAACCTGGACATCAATTACGCCGACACCATCACCCACGCGCCGGCGCCCGGCAAGGCCGCGGCCGGATATGCTCCAATCAAAGCCTACAAGGTAGGACTGATAGATGGGCCGGGAAATCCGAGTGACATGTTACTCGGAGCATACTTCATTCTGGAGAGCGCTTTGGATCAAACCTTGCCGGAACGGGCGTCCTATCCAAATCGCGCGCGGGGGAATGTATTGGTTCACTGCCGAGCGGGTCGCAGCAGATCGGTGGCGTTGGCCGCATTGTATCTCCATCTGAATAAACCAGAAATCTACCCCGACTTGTCCGACGCGATTTCCCATGTGCGCGTTGCCCGCGAATTGCACCCTGACGAATGGTTCGAAACGCCAAAGCAGCCCCTTGTCGAAGCGGCAGAACATGCGGCGCGGTCAGTGCGACGTCTTCGCAAAGCCTGACCCGG
>DQCI01000309.1:1291-2341 GCA_003545125.1 Paracoccaceae bacterium | reverse complement strand
TCGGACCGGAGGGTTTCCGGCTCATCGTAGCCGCCTGGGAATGGAGACGAGACAGAAACCCGGAACGCGCATGGAGCCAGCCGAGAGGGTCGTGAAGGACATCCGGCGGCGCACCAGGAAGCAACAATCAGCCGAAGAGATCGAGCGGGCGAACGCCACTGGTCCGAGAGAGCCCGCGACGCCGGACCGTTCTGGAAGGGTTGCGCGGCGAAGACAGTATCGCCGAGCCCTGCCGGCGCGAGGGGATTGCGACGCGCAATATCTACAGGTGGTGAAAGGAGTGCCTCGGGCGGGCAAGAAGCGGCTCGCGGGGGATGCCGCACGGCAGGCGACGAGCCCTTGGGTCAAGCAACTGCGGCAAGGTCGCTGGCGCTGAAGGGTGAGGAGGATCAGGACAGATCCCAGTGGGGCATTTCCCCGACGAACGGGGCCAACCTCACCGCGGAGAACCGCCTGCTCGTAAAAAAGCATGCTCGGGCCCTCTCGGCAGAACGCGTCGCATGCGTCTGTCGGCTGGCAGCTGGGGCTGGTTCTCCCTGTCGACCATCTGTCAGCCGGCCGTGGATTACCTGCAAACCCCAAAAGGCCTCGACGACACCAGCGGCGAAGTCATCGCCTGGCGACGCTGCGCCACCAGCAAGGCGTCGGACATGACGGCCACGCTGGGCGATGCCCTTGTCGCTTCCGGCCGCGACCGCGCCACGGTTGCGGCCGGATACCGACATGTCCACCGGCCGCGGCTGAAGCAGACCAGGACATGCGCATTTGATCGCTCCTCTGCGCGTTCAGCGGTGAAGGCACGAGAGGCCGTGGTCTCGCCCATGCGATCCGGCGCGCGACATTTCACCGCGCCCACTTGACCGACGCTTTCTCGTCTGGTGTCTCGGGGTTCGAGCGGCGGTTCGCGGCGCACGTCCCAAGCGCGCGCGCCAAGCACCTCCACGAGAACGACACCGCACGGGTCGGCGAGACCGCCGTCCGTTTCGCCGCAATCACAAAGGCCGCAGGCCTCGGTGGATGCGCGGTATTCATCGCGCCTCACCCGGACGA
>DQCI01000309.1:0-1194 GCA_003545125.1 Paracoccaceae bacterium | reverse complement strand
GTGGGACACAAAGCGCTCCTCGGCCCGCGCCATTGGTGACGCGATGGACATTCTCGCCAACAAGGCAAGCGCGACGCCACCGAGCGTCGGCACCACCCCGCGCGGCAGCAAGGGCATGGTCGCCCCCAGGCGCCTTCATCGCATCGAGGTTACGGCCCGCATTGTGGAGAGACCTGGGTCCGCGGCCGACACCGTCCTCGCCGAGACGCAGGCGCGTGGTGCCAGGCTCGTAGTGATGGGTGCGTTCGAGCACTCGACGTTCAGCCACGACCTGCCCGGCGGTGTCACCACCGATGTGATCCGGGAAACCAGGCGCCGGTGTTTCTCGCACACCGAGACAGGGCGGACCGCGATGTGGATTTCCGACGGAAACCCGTTGCCACGCAAATCTCTGAAAAAACACCGTTTTGCATGATGTGGTGCGGGTGAAGGGACTCGAACCCCCACGCCTCGCGGCGCCAGAACCTAAATCTGGTGCGTCTACCAGTTCCGCCACACCCGCACGCGGCCCCATCTAGCAGCCCCGCGGCATCTGCGCGAGTGGATTGTCGATGGCACCGGACGAAAGGCTGCGGACCGAAACAAATACAGATAATTGTCGCTGTTTACGGATCCTTGGTCTAGCCTGTGGCAAAACGATGAGGCAAGCAAAGCAGGTTTTCCCATGACCCGGGCCACCACGGGCCGCACGCGCGAGACGCGCGCGTCCCCTAACTCATGCCCCAACGGTATCGGCCTCGGCACCGGTGTGCTCACCGTCGACGGCGAACTGCCGGTCGAATTCCTCGACCCCGGCGACCGCGTCGTCACTTACGATCAGGGCCTTGCGCGCCTCGACAGGGTCGAGGTCCGGCTTGTTCCGGCAAGCGAAACGGTCCGGGTGCGGCCCTCGGTGCTGGACCCGAACGGCGACGGGCGCGATTTTATCGTCTCGGCCCGCCAGCTGATGCTGGTACGCGACTGGCGCGCGCGGTTCCTGTGGAACCGGCCGATCGCCCTCGTTGAGGCGCGCCAACTCGTCGACGGCGCCCATGTCGCGCGGCGTTCGGGCGAGGCGCCGGTGCGGCTGTTTCAGTTGGTCTTCGGCGACCGGCAGCATCTGGTCGAAATCGCCGGCGGGAACTTCCAGCTTGCCCCGGCGCGGATGCCGGTGCGCGTCCGGTGTTGACCGGCGCCAAGACCAGCGCCAAGACC
>DQCI01000141.1:3208-5566 GCA_003545125.1 Paracoccaceae bacterium | reverse complement strand
TATGAGCGGGGTGGATGGGCCGGGGTTCGGGCCTGATGACACTCCTGGCCCGTCCCCGGTCAGCCCAGCGCGTAGCCGGTGCCGCGCACGGTGCGCAGCGGGTCCGTGCCGCCGGCGCGGCGCAAAGCCTTGCGCAGCCGCCCGACATGGACGTCGACCGTGCGGGTGTCGACGAAGACGTCCCGGCCCCAGACCCGGTCGAGCAACTGCTCGCGCGTCCAGACCCGGCCGGGCCTTTCCATCAGCGTCGACAGCAACCGGTACTCGGTCGGCCCGAGCTTGATCTCGGCACCGGCCCGGGTCACCCGGTGGGTGTCGCCGTCCAGCACGATATCTTCGAACTCGAGCCGTTCCCCGACCGCGACCGGCCGCGTCCGCCGAAGCTGGGTGCGAATGCGCGCCATCAGTTCCGACACCGAATACGGTTTGACCATGTAGTCGTCGGCGCCGGTCTCGAGCCCGCGCACCCGGTCCATCTCTTCGGTCCGGGCTGAAAGCATTATTACTGGTATTTCAGTCATTTGTCGGCGGTTCTTGAAGCGTCGGAGCACCTCGATCCCGCTGACCCCAGGCAGCATCCAGTCGAGCAGGACGAGATCCGGCCTGACCTCCTCGGCGAGCAGAAGCGCGTCGTCACCGGTCTCGGCTTCCATCACCTCATAGCCTTCGGACTTGAGGTTATAGCGCAATATCTCGCGCTGCGCCGGCTCGTCCTCGACAAGCAGCACCAGGGGCTTTTCGGCGCTCATTCTCTGGCCTCGTTGGGGCCGCCCTTCGCCGGAATATCGTAGACGGACGTGTTGTCCTTCGGGCGGCTTTCTTCGGGCAGTTCGCCGGTCGCGAGGTAGATCACCTGCTCGGCGATCGCGGTCACGTGGTCGCCGGCGCGTTCGATGTTCTTCGAGATGAAATGCAGATGCATGCAGGCGGTGATGTTGCGCGGGTCTTCCATCATGAAGGTGAGAAACTCGCGGAACAATGCATTGTACATCTGGTCGACCTCGAGGTCGCGCTGGCGCACCTGCTCGGCGAGCGCAGTGTCGCGCCGCATATAGGCGTCGAGCGCGTCGGACAGCATCAGCCGCACCTCCTTGGCCATGCGCTTGACCGCGTCCGCCGCGCCCTCGATCGGGCTGAGCTCGGCCAGGACGGGCGTGCGTTTGGCCATGTTCTTGGCGTAGTCGCCGATGCGCTCGAGGTTGGTGGCGATCTTCATCACCGTGAGCACGGTGCGCAGGTCGGAGGCAATCGGCTGGCGCAGCGCGAGCACGCGGGCGCACTCGATGGCGATCTGCTCTTCGAGCGCGTCGATCGGCTTGTCGGCAAATCTGACCCGGTCGGCGAGATCGACGTCGCGGGCCTCGAGGGCCTTGGCGCCGGCGCGGATATTCTCTTCGACGAGCCCGCCCATTTTCATCAGGAGCGCCTGGATCGCTTCAAGATCGCGGTCGAAGGCCGCCGAAATGTGTTGGTGCTGATCGGTCATTGTTCGGGTGGGCCTCCCTGCCCCGTCAGCCGATTCGGCCGGTGATGTAGCTTTCTGTCCGCGGGTCCTGCGGGTTGGTGAAGATCGTGTCGGTGTCGTCGTATTCCACCAGGTTGCCGAGGTGGAAGAAGGCAGTCTTCTGGCTGACGCGCGCGGCCTGCTGCATCGAGTGGGTGACGATCACCACCGAGAAATTCTGCCTGAGCTCGTCGATCAGCTCTTCGACCTGTGCTGTGGCGATCGGGTCGAGCGCCGAGCAGGGTTCGTCCATCAACAGCACTTCCGGATGCGTCGCGACCGCGCGGGCAATGCACAGGCGCTGCTGCTGGCCGCCCGAAAGCCCGGTGCCGGGCTCCTGCAACCGGTCCTTGACCTCGTCCCAGAGCGCGCCGCGGCGCAGGGATTGCTCAACGATTTCATCGAGTTCCGCCTTGTTTCGCGCCAGCCCATGGATCCGGGGCCCGTAGGCGATGTTGTCGTAGATCGACTTCGGGAACGGGTTGGGCTTCTGAAACACCATGCCGACGCGGGCGCGCAACTGCACCGGGTCGACCTCGGGCGCGTTGATGTCCTCGCCGTCCAGCTGGATATCGCCCTCGACCCGGCAGATCGGAATGGTGTCGTTCATCCGGTTCAGGCAGCGCAGAAAGGTAGACTTGCCGCAGCCCGAGGGGCCGATGAAGGCGGTCACCGTCTTGTCGAGGATGTCGACCGATACGTCTTTGATCGCGTGGTTGTCGCCATAATAGACCTGCACGTCGCGGGCTTTGAATTTCAGGTCCCTCTGGTCCACGAGCAAACGTCCTTCGATATTGTTGTCTTTCATGTCGCGTCCCGTCCCTACCAGCGGCGTTCAAAGCGGCGGCGCAAGA
>DQCI01000141.1:0-3117 GCA_003545125.1 Paracoccaceae bacterium | reverse complement strand
CGATGAAGTTCTCGGGATAGTTCGTGGCGATGAAGCCGACCATGCCGATGAGCAAGAGCGGCGCGGTTTCGCCGAGCGCCTGCGCCATGCCGATGATGACCCCGGTGAGAATGCCGGGCATCGCCAGCGGCAGCACATGGTGCATCACCGTCTGCATTTTCGAGGCCCCGACCCCGAGTGCCGCTTCACGGATCGACGGCGGCACCGCGGTCAGCGCCGCACGGGCCGGGATGATGATCCGCGGCAGGGTCATCAGCGTGAGCACCAGGCCACCGACCAGCGGCGCGGAACTGGGCAGGTGCATGAGCTGAATGTAGATCGACAGCCCGAGGATGCCGAAAACGATCGAGGGCACGGCGGCGAGGTTGGAGATATTCACCTCGACAATGTCGGCGAACCGGTTCCTGGAGGCAAACTCTTCGAGATAGATCGCGGCCGCCACGCCGATCGGCAGGCTCAAGCCCAGCACCACCAACATCATGAATAGCGACCCGACCATCGACACCCCGATCCCCGCACTTTCGGGCCGGCTTTCGGAGGCGTCGGCGCCGAAGATGAAATCCCAGTTGAAGATCCGCTTGACCAGCCCCGCCGTGCGCAAAGCGTCAATTATATCAAGGTGTTCGGCGTCGATGTTTTTGTCGCGCGCGATACTGTCGCGCGACACTCGGCCCTTGAGGTAACCGTCGACCCGGCTTGACGCGAGCAGGCGGAATTCCTGGGTGGTGCCGATCAGATCGGGGTTGGCGAGCACCGTGTCGCGGACCTGGGCCGCGGCAGACGCCGAGATCAGCGCGCGAAGTCTCTTGGCTTTCGGATACGGGTTTTCGACGCCGTTCTCGTCGAGCGCCGCGACCAGGGCTGTGTCGACCAGCGGTGCGTAGCCGAAGGTCGAGACCTTTTTCATCACCGCGAGGTCGCGCGCGCCCGACTTGTCGAGTTTTTCTTCGGGCAGGGCCACCTGCACGGTGATGAAGGTCTGGGTGAAGGCCGGGATGCCGTTCCAGACGATCGAGGTAATGAGCACGACCAGAAAGAGCATCCCCGTCGCAATCGCGCCGATGCCGTAGGCGCGGAAACGCTTCTCGGCCGCCGCGCGCCGTTTGGTCCGTGGATCCTGCACGTAGAGCGATTTGCGTCCGCCCCCCGAGTGGGTCGGGTCGTTGGTCGCGTCGGTCATTCGTATTGCTCCCGGTATTTGCGCACGATGTAGAGCGCGCCGACGTTGAGGGCGAGGGTGACGAGGAACAGCGACATCCCCAGCGCGAAGGCGACCAGCGCCTCGGGCGAGGCGAAATCGCTGTCGCCGGTGAGCTGGCTGACGATCTTGGCGGTGACGGTCGTCATCGCGTCGAACGGATTGAGGCTGAGCCGGGCCGCGGCCCCTGCCCCCAGCACCACGATCATGGTCTCGCCGATGGCGCGGGAGGCTGCCAGCAGGATCGCCCCGACGATGCCCGGTAGGGCGGCCGGCAGGATCACCTGGCGCATGGTTTCCGATTGCGTCGCCCCGAGCGCGTAGGAGCCGTCGCGCATCGCCTGTGGCACGGCGTTGATGATGTCGTCCGACAGCGAGGAAACGAAGGGGATCAACATCACCCCCATGGTGATCCCTGCGGTCATCACCGCCCTGCCCCCGCTCATCCAGCCAAACCCGCTGTCGCCGAAGATCGTGAGCAGCAGTGGGCCGACGGTGAGCAGCGCGAACAGGCCGTAGACGATGGTGGGGATGCCGGCGAGCACCTCGAGCAGCGGCTTGGCGACGGCGCGCACCCGCTTCGAGGCGTATTCCGAGAGGTAGACGGCGGCGAACAACCCGATCGGCACCGCCACCAGCAGCGCCACGATGGAGATGTAGAAGGTGCCCCAGAGCAGCGGGATGATGCCGAGTTTCGAGCCCCCGCCGCGACCGGAGAAGCTTGGCGCCCATTCCAGAGAGGTAAAGAATTCGCGGCCCGGGTAAGCCCTGAAGAACTCGATGGTGTTGAACAGAAGCGACAGCACGATGCCGATGGTGGTCAGGATTGCCACCGTCGCGGCGGCGATCAGCAGCCAGAGCATGCCGGTTTCCACCCGGTTGCGGGCGCGCAGCCGCCCGTTGGTCTGGGCGTAGGCGACAGTGAACCCGGCCACGGCCAGGAGCAGCACGGCCCCGGTCATGATCCATGCGCCGGTCGCGGCGGCGGCGCGGTAACGCTGCGCGGCCTTGAGGACTTCGGGCTTCACCTCAGACCCGAGGGCGACACCGACCGTGCCGAGCAACGCCCGGACGTCGCTGGTCTCGGTGTCGAGGGTCCGCGAACCCGCTTGCGTCAGCGTCCCTTCGGCGACGGCAGTCCCGAGCCCTTCCGCCACACGCTGCACGTCCGACATGATCAGGTTGAGCGCGCCGGCGTCTTCATAGCTGCGCGCCGGGATCAGCTTGGAGACCATCTGATTGACGATGATCGGCTGGATCACCAGCCAGGCGCCCAGCACCAGTACCGCCGGCCCGAAGGCCAGCATGGCGACGTTGACGCCGTAGTAATTCGGTCGCGAGTGCAGGTTTCGGTGGTCGTCGACACTGGCGATCGCACGCTGGCGCCCCAGCACGAAGCCGACGGCGGCGAGCACGAGAATGGTGATGAAGAGCCAAATCGGCGACATGGGCGCACCCGCGTGGGTCGAAGGTCAGACACGCCGGCACGGGGGCCGGCAAAGGCAAGGACGGCGCGATCTCGCGCGCCGTCCGGTTTCAGCCGATCACTGCAGGGTCTCTTCGGTCATGACCGTTTCCTGGATCAACGCCAGGTCCGGGTCCGACACGAGGCCGTATTCGGCGAGCGGGCCATCCGGGCCGGCGATCTCGTCCGAGATGAAGAACTCGGCGTATTCCTTCACCCCGGGGACCACGCCGATATGGGCCTTCTTGACGTAGAAGT
This sequence comes from Paracoccaceae bacterium, assembly GCA_003545125.1. Classification (GTDB taxonomy): domain Bacteria; phylum Pseudomonadota; class Alphaproteobacteria; order Rhodobacterales; family Rhodobacteraceae; genus Sinisalibacter. Next base: position 196 of record DQCI01000141.1, on the reverse strand, counting down.
AGAGCGGACGCGACACCGGGTATGCCCCGCTGGAGATCGTCTCGGTGGTCGGCGCGACGCCCGCCATGGTGGCGACTTTGAGCTTGTCGGTGTTGTTCTCGTAAAAGGCGAGGCCGAACACACCCAAGCCGTTCGAGTTCGCATCGATCGAGGCGAGGGTTTCGGTGTAATCGCCGTCGATGTCGACCGAGCGGCC
>DQCI01000311.1 GCA_003545125.1 Paracoccaceae bacterium | reverse complement strand
TCGCGGGCGAGATCCGCAATCGTTGCACCCGGGCGCGGGATATAGGCGCAGAGGTAGACGAGCGCGGCAACGTTTTCGGGCGCGAGCGCGGCGGCGCGGGTGATCGCAAAGCCCGCGGCGGAATGGCCGACGAGCACGGTCTTTGCCGTCAGGGCGGCACGGATCGCGCGCGCGTCGTGGTCGAGGGTGATGTTGGTGAGCGCCGTGGGGTCGGGCGAGACCGACGGCAGCTCGATGGCGCGGGCCGCATGGCCCCGTTCGGTCAGGTCCGGCACGACGTCGCGCCAGCACCAGGCGCCGTGGTTTGCGCCATGAACGAGCAGGAAGCGCGCCATCAGACCTGGCCGACCGCCTCCAGGAAGCCGCCGAGGGCTGCGGCATATTCGGCCGGGTGTTCGGCGCAGGCGAGGTGGCCTGCACGGCGCACGAGGTGAAACCTCGCGCCCGGAATGCTGTCGGTGGTCTCGCGCACGAGGTCGGCCGGGGTCGAGCCGTCTTCGGCGCCGGCGATCCCGAGGGCGGGCAGGCGGAGGCGGGCGGTGCTTTCGACCAGGTCGGTCTCGGCGATCGCCTCCATGCAGCCGAGGTAGCCCTGGAGCGGTTGCCGGGTGAGCATGGCGCGGATGCCCTCGACCAGCGCGGGCCGGTCTTGGTGTGTGTCGCGCGCGAACCAGCGTTCCATCGTCGGGTCGGCCAGCGCCTCGATCCCGCCCGCGCGCACGGCCTCGATCCTGTCGTGCCATTGCTGGTGGGTGCCGATCTTGGCGGCGGTGTTCGACAACACGACGGCGCGCAAGAGGTCGAGCCGTTCGGCTGCCAGCCCCTGCGCCACCAAACCGCCGATGGAGAGGCCGACGAAGACGGCGTCCTTCATGCCCACCAGCTCCATCAGCTTGGCGGCGTCGGCGACCAGATCGCCCATGAAATAGGGCCCTATCGGTGCGGTGGTGAGGCCGTGGCCGCGCATGTCGTAGCGCAGGATCCTGAGCCNNCGGCAGGTGGGCGACGACCCCGTCCCAGATGCGGAAATCGGTGCCGAGGGCGCCCGCAAAGACCAGGGCGGGGCCATCTTCGGGCCCGTCGAGTCGGTAGTGGACACGTATGTCACCGAGATCGGCAAACAGCATAACGCTTCCTCCTGCTGCGTCCGAGCTAGCCGGACCTGTTCTGCGCCCGCGTCTCGAGGTCGGTCGCGAAATCGGCAATCCGCCTGCGAAACCGTTTCAGCATGCTGTGCCGGGCGAGCTTCAGCGACTGGATCATCAACCGGGCGGGAACGGACTTGGGCCGGGCGTCGAGGGCGAAATTCATCCGGGTCCGGGTTTTCGACATCGCGACCAGATCAATCAGCAGGTCGGTTTCGAAGCCCGAGGAGCGCACCGAGGCGCGCAGACGGTCCGGGTGAGCGTGTTCGTCGAGGTTGATCCGTGCTTCGCGCTGGCGCCCACGGAAGGCGAAACTGGTATTCCAGGCCATGCCGGGGCCGGGTGCGGTGAGCTCGTCGACCCGCTGCACCTCGGCGCCGCGCCTGAGGATCGCGCGTTCGAAGCTGCCGAAATCGGACAGCTGTTCGAATACCGCCTCGATCGGGGCGTCGATGTCTTCGCGGGTGGCCAGTTTCATGCCTGTTGTCTCGCCCTCTTACGCGCGCGCGCTTGCCCTTGTCCCCATCCCGGTTGCGCGCTCCAGTTGCGCCCCCCGGGTGTGCGCTCCGGGTGTGAACCTTGCCGCCTCACGGGCCCGAATGTTGCCTCAATCGAGCTTGTCCGCAAGCCACAAGTGCATCAGGTGGCCGGCGATGGCCCCGTGCCGGGGGGCGGTGATCGTGGGATGGGTGCCGGCGAAAATGGCGAGCAGGTCCTCCCGGCTGACCCAGAGCGCGTCGTCGAGCTCTTCGCGGTCGAGCCGGATCGTGCGACTGGTCGCTTGCGTGATGCAGCCGATCATCAGCGAAGCGGGGAAGGGCCAGGGCTGGCTGTTGAGCAGCCGGACCGGGCCGGTTTCGACGCTGGTTTCTTCCGCCACCTCCCGGCGCACCGCGGCCTCGACCGTTTCGCCCGGTTCCATGAACCCCGCGAGCAGGGAATAGAACCCCTCCGGCCAGCCGGGGGAGCGGCCGAGCAGCAGTTGGTTGCCGTCGGTGACCAGCATGATGACCACCGGGTCGGTGCGCGGGAAATGGACCCGCCCGCAGGACGGACACCGCCGCTGCCACCCCCCCTCTTCGAGCGTGGAGGCTTCGCCGCAGGTGGCGCAGTATCCGTGCGTACGATGCCATTCGAGGATGCCGCGCGCGGTGGCGGCGACCTCGGCATCGAACGGCGAGAGCCGGGACGTTAGCGCGCGAAGATCGCTGAACCGGGCGTCGGGCTCAGGGGGGCACAGCTCGGGCGGCGCCGGTTGGTCTTCGCCCGCGCGGCCGGGACCGGGATCGGGCGCGGCGCCGGTTTCGGGCGTCCAGTCGGAGATGTCGACGGCGAAGAGCGGTCCGGCGCCGTTGTCGCCGAGATAGATCTTGGCGCGGGATGGGGCGCCGGTTCCGGTGATGGGCAGCGGCGCCGACATCGGCCGCCAGGCGAGGGCGGGCCTGTCGGGGCTGCCGGTGACCAGCGGCCGGCCCTGCCACATCGCGAGGGCGCGCGCGCCCGGGTCTGCGGCCAGCGCCGCCGCTTCGCGCCGCCGTTCGGCGCGCCGCTCCAGCCCGCCGCCGGCAAATCCGAGGGTGTAGGCGGGACCGCCGGGAAAGGTCGGCCCGGGACTGTTGGTCATGTGAGATCCCATCCTGTCTGCGGGTGCGGCTGTGCCTGGGGAAAGTCTCTCCGGGCGGGCGGTATGTCCAGCGTCAATTTCGGGCCGGCGTCGCGGGTGTTTCGAGGGCGGATTGCAGGCGAAATTGATTTCGAAACATATTGGTGTGCCGGATTACTCTTGTTCGCCCTATGGTTGTGTCTATACTCGGTGCGGGGCGAAGGCAGGGGACTCGGGTTTTCAGGGGACCGTGCCAGCAAGGCAGGAAACGATCGATTGAGCGGATCGGTACTCGAAGACAGCGCCACGGCCACGGCCGGGGCCGCGGGCGCGGCGACGCTGCGGATCATGGCGACATCGGATCTGCACATGCATATCCTGCCGTTCGACTACGTCAGCGGGACGCCGTCGCTGACCACGGGCCTGGCGCGGACCGCGGCGCTGATCCGGACCGCGCGGGCCGAAGTGCCCAACACGCTGCTGTTCGACAATGGCGATTTCCTGCACGGATCTCCACTGGGCGACCAGATCCTGCGGATGTTCGCGCGCGAGATGCACAGGCCGCGCGGGCGTCATCCGATCGTCGCGGCCATGACCCGGCTGGGGTATGACGCGGTGACGCTGGGCAATCACGATTTCGACCACGGGATCGATCACCTCGGCCAGGTGCTGGCGACGGCGCCGTTTCCGGTGGTATCGTCCAATCTGTCGATCCTGCCAGAAGGGGCGGCGGCCGGGCTCGGACCGGCGCCGGCCGCGGTGCCCTTCGCGTTGCTCGACCGGGAGGTGCGGGACGCGGGCGGCGAGATGCATCCGCTCAAGATCGGGGTGATCGGGTTCCTGCCGCCCGGAACGATGAACGCGCTGCACGGCAGCCGGTTCCGCGCCAAGGTGCGCGACATCGCCGGCACCGCACGGATGTGCGTGCCGCTGCTCCGGGGCATGGGCGCCGATCTGGTGATCGCGCTGGCGCATGCCGGGATCGGCCCGGCGGAAGACACGCCGGGGCTTGAGAACGCGGTGGTACCGCTGGCGGCGGTGCCCGGGATCGACGCGATCGTGTCGGGCCATGCCCACCAGGTGTTTCCCGGCGAAGGCGGCAGCGACGGCGGCGGCGACTGGCCGGAGGCCGTCGACGCGGCGACCGGGCGGATCCACGGCGTGCCGGTGGTGGCGCCCGGGTTCTGGGGCTCGCACCTCGGGATCATCGATCTGACCCTCGGGCGCGACCCGGTTACCGCGCGGTGGCGGGTCCGGGATGCGCGGTGCGAGGCGCGGGCAATCTCGCGGCGCGATCCGGCGTCGGGCGACGTGCTGGCCGAGGTCGAGCCCGATCCGGCGATCCTGAAGATGCTGGACCGTTTGCACCGGACCACGATGCAGAAGGCGCGCGAAACCGTCGGCCGCTCGCGCCGCCGGTTGCACAGCTACTTCGCCGCCGTCGGGCCCTCGCCTGCGGTCGATATCGTGCACCGGGCGAAGCTCTGGTACGCGGACCGGCTGGTGCAGGGCACGCCGCTGGCGGGTCTGCCGCTGATCGCCTCGACCGCCCCTTTCAAGGCGGGCGGGCTCGCGGGGCCGGGGTTCTATGTCGACATCCCGCCCGGGGACATCTCGGTGACCGCGCTGGCCGATCTCTACCTCTACCCCAACGATTTCGTCGCGCTGCGGCTGACGGGCGCCGAGCTTCTGGAATGGATGGAACGGTCGGCCTGCGTGTTCAACCAGCTCCAGCCCGGACGGGCGGATCAGGACCTGTGGGCGGCGGATACGCCGATCTACGGGTTCGAGACCCTGGCGGGGATCGACTGCGTGTTCGATCTGTCTCAGCCGCCGAGATACGCCGCGGACGGCGGCCTGATCGACCCGGGCGCGCACAGGATCCGAGATCCGCGCCTGCGCGGCGAGGCGTTGACGCCCGACCGGGAGGTGCTGCTGTTGACCAATTCCTTCCGCGCGACCGGCGGCGGGGGGTATCCGGTTCCCAAGCCCGGACGGATCGCGCTGGATCCCTCGGTGGGGATGCGCGACATCCTGATCGACTATCTCGCCGCGACCGGTACCTATGATGCCGATCCGCTCGCGAACTGGTCTTTCGCGCCGCTCGAGGGGGCCAGCGCCAAGTTTGTGACCGCACCGGGCGCGTCGGATG
>DQCI01000100.1 GCA_003545125.1 Paracoccaceae bacterium | reverse complement strand
TCCATTCGCACTGCCATTGCAGAGTTAAGCTCCGAAGCAGGCGAGCCCGGCATCGTCAGCCGTAATGCGCGACCGGGGTTCCCGCCAACGCGGAAATGTTGAGCAGCCCCCTGGCGGTGATAGACGGTGTCACGATGTGGGCCAAGTTGCCCATTCCCATGAGGATCGGGCCGACCTCCAGCGCATTCGCCCGGGTCTTCAGCACGTTGCGCACGGCCGATGCCGCGTCGGTCGAGGCGAAGATCAGCACGTTGGCGGACCCGGTCAGTCGCGAGTTGGGGAAGATGCGGGCGCGCAGGTCGGGGTCGAGCGCGGCGTCGACGGTCATCTCGCCTTCGTAGACAAACCCGGGCGCGCGGCTGTCGAGCATGTCGAGCGCACCGCGCATGGCCGCCCCCGATTTCGTGTCGAGATTGCCGAATTGCGAGCTCGAACACAGGGCGATCTCGGGGATGAGGCCGAAGCGGCGAACGTGGCGGGCTGCGCCGATGGCGTGCTCGACGATCTGCTCGGGCGTCGCCTCGGCATGGATATGGGTGTCGGCTATGAACAGCGGCCCGTCCTCGAGGACCATCAGGGAAAGCGCGCCAATCGGCTGCCGTTCGGGCGTGCCCAAGATCTGTGTCACGTAGTTGAGGTGCCACAAATACTGGCCGAAAGTGCCGCAGATGAGCGAATCCGCGTCGCCCTGCTGCACCGCGACGGCCGCAATCGCGGTGGTGTTTGTGCGCAGGATTGCCTTGGCGAGATCCGGCGTCACGCCGCGGCGCTGCATGATCTCGTGGTAGCTTTGCCAGTAGTCGCGGTAGCGCGGATCGTTCTCCGGGTTGACGATCTCGAAGTCCTGGTCGGGCCGTATCGGCAGACCGGCGCGTTCGGCGCGCGCCTCGATCACCTCGGGCCGCCCGATCAGGATCGGCCGGTCGGTCATCTCCTCGATCATGGCGTTGGCGGCGCGCAGTACGCGCTCATCTTCGCCCTCGGCAAAAACGATCCGGCGGGTCGCGGTCGCGGCGGCGTCGAACACCGGGCGCATGATCAGCGCCGAGCGGAAGACCGATCCTTCCAGCCGTTGGCGATAGGCCGGCAGATCCTCGATCGGGCGGGTTGCGACACCGGAGGCCATAGCGGCGCGGGCGACCGAACAGGCGACGATGCCGACCAGGCGCGGGTCGAAGGGTTTCGGGATCAGGTAGTCGGGCCCGAAGGACATCTGTTCGCCCTGGTAGGCCGCCGCCGCCTCGGCAGAGGTCGTCGAGCGCGCCAGCTCGGCGATGCCCTCGATGCAGGCGAGCTTCATCGCCTCGTTGATCTCGGTGGCGCCGACATCGAGCGCACCGCGGAAAATGAAGGGAAAGCAGAGCACGTTGTTGACCTGGTTGGGGTAGTCCGACCGGCCGGTGGCGATGATCGCGTCAGGCGCCGCAGCACGGGCCACTTCGGGCAAAATCTCCGGCGTCGGGTTCGCGAGGGCGAAGATGATCGGCCGCGCGGCCATCTTTGCGACCATCTCGCCGGTCAGCACGCCGGGGCCGGACAGGCCGAGGAACAGATCGGCGCCTTCGATCACGTCGATCACTGCGGCGGGCAGGGTGCCTTGGGCATAGGCTGCCTTCTGCGGGGTCATGTCGGCCTCGCGGCCCGCGTGGACCAGCCCGTGCAAGTCACACAGCCAGACGTTCTCGCGTTTCACGCCCAGGGTCAGGAGAATGTCGAGGCAGGCGATCCCGGCCGCGCCGCCGCCGGTGGAGACCACCTTGATTTCGTCGAACCGCTTGCCCGCTACCTTGAGCGCGTTGATGGCCGCCGCGCCGACAACGATGGCCGTGCCATGCTGGTCGTCGTGGAACACCGGGATGCCCATCCGTTCCCGGCAGATCTTCTCGACGATGAAGCAGTCGGGCGCCTTTATGTCTTCGAGGTTGATCGCGCCGAAGGTGGGTTCGAGCGCGCAGATCAGATCGGCGAGGCGGTAAGGGTCGGACTCGTCCAGTTCGATGTCGAAACAGTCGATATTGGCGAATTTCTTGAACAGGACGGCCTTGCCTTCCATCACCGGCTTCGACGCGAGCGCCCCGATATTGCCAAGCCCGAGCACGGCGGTGCCGTTGGTGACCACGCCGACGAGATTGCCCCGCGCGGTGTAGCGCGCCGCGGTGTCGGGGTCGGATTTGATTTCGATACAGGCCTCGGCGACCCCCGGCGAATAGGCGCGCGACAGATCGCGGCCGGTCGCCATCGGCTTGGTTGCGCGGATCTCCAGCTTTCCCGGCTTGGGAAATTCATGGTACTCCAGCGCTTCCTGACGCGGGGCGTCTTGCTTCTTCTCGTCCATTCCGATCCGCTCGCTCTCGATTTAGTTCAACACTAAACCATCTCCCGACATCGATACCTTCGGGCCGACCAAAAGTCTATCTACACTGCGAAATGGACGGGTTGGACGGATCGCCGCCCGGCGAATGCCCAGAGCATCGGCACCACGCTCCGAGAAACAAGCCGGTCATTGCCGGACCGCGGGGAACTGGCGGGATCTTCCTAAATCTGGTGGTGCTGCGGGTGGGGGAAAAGTCGCGAAAGGTCGCTGGGCCGCCGGACAGCGGCGTTGCGACACAAGCAAAGCCCGCGCTGCGGACCCGTCCATACCCGAAAACGGGGCAGTATCCGGGATCCATTCCGTACCCCGCAGGGTCTCTCGCGGCGAGGTCGCCTGGCCCTGCTTGCCGGTCGTCGTCTTGGATTGGTCACAGCTTGGGCGCCATGTCGGCGAGATGTCGGCGAGATGTCGGCGAGGGGCATCGAGCCCAATCCGGGCCTTTCAATTTGTTGCACGGTGGTCTCGCGCAAACACCGGGTCGAAGGTGCCGGATGCTTCATCGCCGTACAGAAAGCAACGCGCGCGCACAGGAAAGCGCGACGGCGGTTGAAGAGGCTTCGGTACGGGTCATCAATCTGCCAATCTGGCATTGATGTGGTCCCCGCGCGCCGCAGAGGCGACAATGAGGGACTTGTGCAACACCCGGATATGGGCCGTTGTGCCGGGTCGGGCCGGAAGGTCTCGGCCACGACCACGCCGCCTCGTTCGCCGATACGCCGGGCGGAAAAGTGACGCGGTCCGCCGGACCGGTGGCAGGGAGGCCTTGCAGACTTGGGCAGTGATCCTGGCGGTCAGGCCCTGGCGCCGTAGTATTTGATCGTGCGTTCCCAGTGCCCGGTGAGCGCGTCAATGCCCTGCGGGTCAAGGCTCTGCAGCCGTGCCAGGACGGTCCGTGCCTCGCGGGTGTCGTGGGCTGCGCAGCACCGATGCAATCGGCGTGCCTCTTTGGCGATCGCCGTCAGGCCGACAAAGCTCGCGGCGCTGATGAGCTGGTGTGCCGCCTCAGAGGCCGCCGCCAGATCGTCGTCGGCGATGCCGCGCGCCATCGCCTTGAACAGGCGCGGCGCGCTCGACTGGTAGCTCTCGACGATGCGCTGGCATCGTTCGATTCCGAGATCCGTGAGCAGCTGGTTGAGCACGCCGGTTTCGAACAGCGGTACGGCGGGGTCTTCCGTGTCTGCCGCCGCCTTCGGCGCACGCGTGTCGCGGGATGGCCTGCCAGCCCCGACCGCGGCGCGGATCGCCCGGGCGAGGTCTTGCCGGTCGTAGGGTTTCTCGATGACTTGCTGCACCATGGCGAGCAGGTCTTCTGTCGCTTCGGGAACGGCGGCGGTGACGACCACGACTGGCAAGGTGTTCAACCTCTTCTCCCCGGCCCGGCGCAGGTACCGCGCGAGATCGAGCCCGGTCGCATCACCCAGCCGGTTGTCGGTCAGCACGAGGTCGAACCGGCGGCTGCGCAGCGCCCCTACCGCGGCCGCATAGTCATGTGCCACCAAAGGCGTGTGGCCGAGCTCGGAGACATAGCCCACGGCGACCAGCGCGTTGACCGGATCGTCTTCGACCACGAGGATGTCGAGCGGCGCGTCCCGATCCGTCGGCCTGGGGACGGCAACCGTGGCGGTGAGCGGCAATTCGAACGCAAACACGCTTCCGCCCCCGGGTCTCGGCGCCGCCGATATCGTGCCGCCGAGGAAGGTGACGAACCGTTTGCAGATCGCCAGGCCGAGCCCGGTTCCGCGCGGACCGGGTGAAAGGTCGGGGTAGGCGTACTGGGTGAAAGGATCGAACAGCCAGTCGTTCGCGCCCGCCGGCAGGCCAGCGCCGGTATCCGTCACCGTGAACCCGATCACGGGGCGCTCAGGTGCGGAGCCGTCCCGCATGAACATCCGCACCGTCACGTCCCCTTTCGTGGTGAACTTCAGCGCGTTCGACAGAAGGTTGATCAGCACGTGCCGGATTTTCTGGGCATCGCCACGTACATGGCAGGGCACGTCGGGCGCAAGGTCGAACGTTGCGGTGAGCCCGCGCGCACGCGTCTCGGGGCCGACCACCTGCATGATCCCCTCGATCAGCTCGCACAGGTCGAAATCCTGTTCGTTGAGAATCAGCGCGTTGGCCTCGGAGCGCGACAGGCCGAGGATGTTCTCGATCAGCCCGGAGAGCAGTTTGCCCGAGGCGCGGATCGCGTCGAGGTGGCGCTGGCGTTCCGGTGCGAGGCCGCCGTCGTCGAGCAACTCGGTGAGGCCGATGATCGAGTTGATCGGCGTCTTGATCTCGTGGCTGACGGTGGCAAGGAAGGACGATTTCGCGCGGTTGGCTTTCTCGGCGGCGGCGATCGCGGCGAGGTAGTCGGTCACGTCCATGAGGATGATGACGCGGCCCGTGAACTTCTGCGAGATGTCGAGCATTTCCTGAATGGAGATCGAAAAGCTGCGCGGGCCGGTCGCGGTTTCGAGCGAGATCTGATCGCTCTGGTCGCCGCCGCGTCTCGCTTGGGTAAGAATGTCGGTCACCAGCAGCCGCAGGCGATCGGAATCGGGCTGGCCGTAGTAGCTCACACCGGGGGAGTCTTCGCCCATCAGGATCCGGCCGCCTGCCGCGTTGATATGCAGGGGGTCGTCGTCTTGATCGAGCAGGATCGTCGGTTCCGCGATGCTCTCGAACACAGTGAGGTACTTGTTCTTCTCGTTCGATAGCTCACGGTTCTTTTCGCGCAGCTGGTCGAGTTCGACCGTCTCGCCGGTGCCGGTCCATTCGCGCACCAGCCCGACCTCGATCGCGTCGAGCATCTCGAGCAGGACGGAGGTCAGGTGGCGCTGGTCTTCGAGGTCGGAGACTTTTTCCTCGAAGAGATCGAAAAAAATCCGCCGGTAGACTTTCATCAGCCCCAGGAACAGCGCCAGATCGATCCCGCGGTCTCGGTGATTCCTGGCCTCCTCGATGCCGAAAGCCACCGCTGCGCGCATCGGCGCCCCAGCAAGATGGCCATCCGCAGGCACCTCGTCGAGCGCGGCCACCAGCGGTTGGCTGAGGCCGACGATCCCGGCGCGCCAGGCTTCGCGCAAGGTCGAGGTGTAGCGGGTGTAGTCGTTCTCGTGGGCGTAGCGCACGGCCCGGTCGATCAACCAGTCCTCATGATCAGTGATGAGCCGTTTGAGCCTCTGCATCCGCTGTATCCTGTTGCTTGCCGGCCGCCAGGACGTCGCCCACCCAGGCCCGTACGGCCACCCGATCTGCGCAGATGTCACGCGCGAAATCGCCGCAGAACATCTGCCACTCGGCATGGTAGTTGGCATTGACCGAAATCAACACGGGAATTCCCGCGGAAACTGCAAACTCGATCAGCGGCCGAAGCCCGCCGCCCCGAGATTCGCTGTAGCCGAACCGGTTCAAAATCAGCGCGTCGGCGCCCCCGCGCAGGCCGGCTTCGATCCCGGCATGGGCCTCGGCGAGGTGTCCGTAGTCGAGGCGGCAGCCATGGGCCCCGCGCCCGAGACGTTGCGAAATCTCGTGCAACGCGCCGGTGGCGAGGTTTTCCAGATAGAACTCGCTGCAACACTCCGCCTGCCCCAGCCGGGCATGTTGCACGACGCCCGCCACGCCAAGGCCCGCCGCGCGCAAGCCACGGGCCGCGTCTGCAAGCAGCAGATCGACCCGGTCGCCCTTGGTGTGGGGCAGGGCGGTGATCGGCGCGATGATATCCTTCGTGGGGGTTGCGTCGAACATGGTCACTCCTCCGCGAGCGCGGCGGCCAATGCTGTCGCGTCGGCTGAGCGGTATTGCAGAAAAACCCGGATCAGCGCCTGGTCGTCCTTCGGCAGCCCGGTACGCGGGCCCATTACCTTGAGATGGCTGGTCCATTGGTTGGCGGTGTAGCGCTCGGGCACGCGCCGTTCGTGGCAGGCGGTACAGCGGGTGGCGAACAGCGGCTCGGCCCGGGCCCAGAGGGTGTCGAGATCGGAAGCCGTCGCGGCATCGGGGGCGATCCAGCCGGTGAGTGTCGTAAGTGTCCAGGTGAGCCCGGTGTCGGCGTCTTCGCGGGAC
>DQCI01000078.1 GCA_003545125.1 Paracoccaceae bacterium | reverse complement strand
TCGCACCCTTGGCAAGGCCCGCCCCCCCGCGTATAGCCCCGGCAACAGACAGGAGCCGGACATGAAGCAAGGCAGCGCCAATCTCAACGTCATGATCAAGGCCGCCCGCAAGGCCGGCCGCTCGCTCGTGAAAGACTTCCGCGAGGTCGAAAACCTCCAGGTCTCGATGAAGGGGGCCGGCGATTTCGTCACCCGCGCCGACATCGCCGCCGAGCAGATCATCAAGGACGAGCTGATGCGCGCGCGCCCGACCTACGGCTGGCTCGGCGAGGAAGGCGGCGGTGAGCCGGGCCAGGACCCGACAAGGCGCTGGATCGTCGACCCGCTCGACGGCACCACCAACTTCCTGCACGGGCTGCCGCACTGGGCGGTGTCGATCGCGCTCGAACACAAGGGCGAGGTGATCGCGGGCGTGATCTTCGACCCGGCCAAGGACGAGATGTTCATCGCCGAGAAAGGGCAGGGCGCCTTCATCAATGAAAGCCGCCTGCGGGTCTCGGGGCGCAACAAGATGGTCGAGAGCCTGTTCGCAACCGGCCTGCCCCGGGGCACCAAGCCCGATCTGCCCGAGACGCTCCAGGACCTCGCGAGGCTCATCCCCGCCTGTTCGGGCGTGCGCCGTTGGGGCGCCGCGGCGCTCGACCTCGCTTATGTCGCCGCCGGTCGCTTCGACGGCTACTGGGAGCGCGGGCTGCACGCCTGGGACATCGCCGCCGGTCTGGTGATCCTGCGCGAGGCGGGCGGGCTGGTCGAGCCGATCGACCCGGCGGGCAATAGTCTGGAAGACGGCGAGGTGCTCGCGGCGAACGAAGCGATCTTCGCGAAGTTCGCGAAAATCATTCGCAACGGGTGACCCGCGGCGCTATCGGGTATTGCGCCGGGTCCGGCGCGATACCCCCGGTCTCGGCCCGTGCCTGCCGTCCGACCGCCGGGTTGATCGGCTGAACCCGTCGCGTCGACATACCGATTGTCTCAACGAGCTCCGGGCAAGGACATGGTCGATTTCACCGGTCCGGTTTCGCCAATCGGCCGCGCCTCATCGGGCGCGACAAGGGAGCCGCGGGCAGCCGCGGGCAGCCGCGGCGGGCGCAGGAACCGCTTCCATTTTTAACGAGCTCCGTGAAGTTCCTTCGCGACCCCGCACGTTACCCAACCGCGCCAAAGGATCGATATGCTCTTGGAAAACATGACGATAATGCTGGACTGAGCCCTGCTCGCCAGCGTTCGGGCCAAAAGACGGCCGCCCGGGCCGAAGTGTCCCCGAGTTTGGCAAAAACACCCGATGGACGTCCCACTCCCGCCATATTCGGCGGCGAAGTTCGAGACAACGCTGAACAGGCGATTTTTTCGTATGAGGAGACAAGAATGAGCGACCAGAATTCTCGGGATCGGGCCGGAACGGACAAGAAGCCGCGGCACTTCCTGCGCGACGAAAATGGGGCGGTCACTGTCGATTGGGTCGTGCTCACCGCGTCCATCGCGTTGCTCGGCGCCGCCGTCGGGTTCACGGTCTCGTCGAATGTGCCGGGGCTTGCGGACGAGATCGCAGAGGTCATGAGCGAGACGGAACTCGGGGTGAACTGAGCGCGCCGGCGCCATCGTATTTGCGGCGCGTGCGGCCTCTCATCCGGCGGTCTCGGCGCGCTGACGACCTGGCCGCGTCGGGTCGGCGAAAAAGTCGGGTCGGCGAACAAAAAAGGGGCTGATGTCGTGGTCGACGACAGCCCGCGCTCTTGCGCGTCCTGCCCGTGAGGCACGGCGCGCGGCGCGACTTGTCCCATGGATTTTGCGAAATCCTACCGTCGCCGCCGGACCGAAGGGACCCGGCTCCGGGTCGCCCGATATCGGGCCTCCGGATGGTCGGGATGGCCCTCGGTGCGGGCCCAGAATGCCGGCCCGCCGGCTTTGAGCCACACCGGCACCACCCCGATCAGCCCGACGATGAACCCGCCCGCATGTGCCCAATGCGCGACACCGCCGCCATCCGCCGGGTTGATGGTGCCGTTGAAGACCTGGAAGACGAACCAGAGCGCCAGCATGATCCAGGCGGGCACCGGAAAGATCTTGAAGAACACGACGATGATGATGAGTACGTCGATGCGCGCGCGCGGAAACAACAATAGATAGCCGCCCATCACCCCGGCGATCGCACCGGAGGCGCCGACTATCGGCACGTTGCTCATCGGCTCCACAGCGATCTGCAACGCCACCGCCCCGAGGCCCGAGGCGAAGTAGAAGACGAGGTAGCCGAGATGGCCGAGCTTGTCTTCGAGATTGTCGCCGAAGATCCACAAAAACAGCATGTTACCGGCCAGGTGCATGAAGCTGGCATGCAGGAACATCGAGGTGAAGATGCCTTCGAGCCCGACCCCGTGGCTGATCTTCACCGGTACCGCGCCCCAGGTCCAGAACAGCTCGAACAACGCGCGCTCGTCGCCGAATAGGGCCACATAGCTGAGAAATACCCCGATATTCGCCGCCACCAGGACATAGGTGATGTAAGGGGTGCGGGTCGACGGGTTGTGATCGCGGATCGGAAACATTGCGGCAGGTCACACGAGGCAGCCTGCGCCGTCAAGCGTGCAGCACCGCCAACGGCGTGTGATCAGCCGGTCAGACTTCCCACCCGGGCCACGATGGTCTAGCCTCGCGCGCGCCGGCCCGCGTGGTGGAATGGTAGACACTGGGGACTTAAAATCCCGGCGTCTGTGCGGTAAAATGCAACCGGAACAAGGCGTTGTGGCCGAAGTCGTTCATCCGGGCCCGAAATAGGTCCCGCAAGGAGTTTAGCTGAGGCGCCAGTTGCGGGCGTGATGGAATGGTAGACATATCAGACTTAAAATCTGAAGGGGATTTCCCCGTGTGGGTTCGAGTCCCACCGCCCGCACCAAATTATTATTATATTGCAAGGGCTTGATCCCGCAATCCGCCGCCGGTTCTGGTCCGATCGTAATGGACAATGTGGGGTTCCAGCGTCTGTGAATTGAAGAAAAGGCGGCGATTGAGGGTTCTGATTGAGCATGAAGGAGACAGGGAAAACGGAGCCCCTCGGGGAAGTTGTGGATCTTTTTTGCGGTGTCGGCGCCCTGAGTCACGGATTGATGCAGGCCGGCAGAGGTGGTCGCGGGATTTCGG
>DQCI01000251.1:24227-25105 GCA_003545125.1 Paracoccaceae bacterium | reverse complement strand
GCCCCTTGCGCGGCACGTTTCGGGTTGGCCTTGAGTTCGAGAATCTCGGCCTGAAGCGCGATGGCTTCGAGCAAGGCATCGAGGCCCTGGCCGGAGATGGCCGACACTTCGATATCCTGCACGTCACCCGAGAGCCCTTCGACGATCACCTCATACTGAAGCAGGTCGGTGCGCACCTTGTCGGGGTTGGCATCGGGCTTGTCGCATTTGTTGATCGCCACGATCATCGGCACTTGGGCGGCCTTGGCGTGGTTGATCGCCTCGACCGTCTGCGGCATCACCGCGTCATCGGCGGCGACGACCAGCACGACGATGTCGGTCACTTGAGCCCCGCGAGCCCGCATCGAGGTGAACGCGGCGTGGCCGGGCGTGTCGAGGAAGGTGAGCACCTGCCCGCTGTCGGCTTTCACCTGATAGGCGCCGATGTGCTGGGTGATCCCGCCGGCTTCGCCCGCGGTCACCTTCGAGTGGCGAATCGCGTCGAGCAGCGACGTCTTGCCGTGGTCGACATGGCCCATAACGGTGATGACCGGCGGGCGCGACACGAGATCTTCGGGCGAATCATCTTCAGTCTTGATCACGTCTTCGACGTCGGCATCCGAGACCCGGATGATCCGGTGGCCAAATTCCTCGATGAGGATCTCCGCCGTGTCCTGATCGATCGACTGGTTCTGGGTGACCATCATGTCCATCTTCATCAGCGCCTTGACCACGTCGGCGACGCGTTCGGACATCCGGTTGGCCAGTTCCGAGACCACGATGGTCTCGGGCACCTTGACGTCGCGCACCACCTTTTCGTGGGACGCGCTGACGCCCATCGCCTTCTGGCGCATCCGCTCCTGCTTGCGCTTCATCGCGGCCGCCGAGCGTTGCCGCCC
>DQCI01000251.1:14319-24122 GCA_003545125.1 Paracoccaceae bacterium | reverse complement strand
CGGGGGTTTTTGCGGTGCGGGCTTCGGCGGCCTGGGCCGCGGCGGGATCGGGCGCCGGCGCGGCCGCTTTGGCCGCCGCTTCCTTGCGCTTGCGCTCCGCTGCCTCGGCCTCATCGGCCTTGCGCTTGGCGGCCTCGGCGCGCTCTTTCTCTTCGCGATCCTTTTCCTCCGCCTCGCGGCGGCGGCGTTCGCGGTCTTCCTCGCGGGCCTTTTCTTCGGCTGCGCGTACGCGTGCCTCTTCGGCCTCGTTGGCCTTGGCCGCGGCGAGCGCTTTCATCCGACGCTCAAGCTCGGCGTCGGTAATCCCTGCGGGGCGCTTCGACGGATCCTGAGAAGACGCCTTGCCAGCGCCGCCACCGCCCGCGGCCGCAGCACCGGGCTTGGGGACGACAACGCGCTTGCGTTTCGTCTCCACAACCACGTTCTTGGTCCGTCCATGGCTGAAGCTCTGCTTCACCTGGCCAGGCCGGCCGCTACGCAGACCAAGGGGCTTTTTGCCGTCGCTTTCGCTCATATCGTCTTCGTACCTTTCCGGCGGGCGGTCCCGCCGTCCATTGTTTTGCGCAATCCGGACAGTTTCGCGGCTTCCTCTACTACACGTGAAGTGAGTCCGCTACCCGCGAGCGCGCTATGTATCACATTTTCCCGGCCGAATGCCAAACCCAATTCGGAGCCTGTCAAACAGCCGATGAACCGCCCACCATAAGGGGTGCGCAGCTTCGACTTGCCTCGTTCCGACCCGTCGGACGCCTGAATCAAAACCCGGGCTTCCTCCTTGCCGAGCCAGTCTTTCACCTTCTCATACCCTGCCACCGCCTTGCCCGCCTTGCGGGCGAGCGAGACGAGGTGAACCACCCTGTCGGCCAGCGCGGCCTCGATCCGATCCACCAGATCGTCCGGCACGGTCACCGGTTGGCGCGCGGCGCGCACGAAGAGGTTCTTCGCAACTGCCTTTTCGAGCGCCTCACGGCTCGCGCTGACCCAGATGCCCCGGCCGGGCAGTTTGCCGAGCAGATCAGGCACTATTGCACCGTCAGGTCCGACGACAAACCGGATGAGTTCACCCACCGGTTTCACCTCGCCGGTGACGATACAGCGCCGCTCAGACGCTCCCGTCCGGTCCTTTGTCCGACCTCCGCGGGTCATGCGCCGGTCCTCCGAGGCCCCAAGTTCAGGCCCCGGCCTCCTCGGTTTCTTCACCCTCTTCGGTCTCTTCCTCTTCCACGAGGTCGGCCGGATCGACCCAGCCAAGCTGGATACGGGCGGTCATGACCATGTTTTGCGCCTCCTCGAGGTTCACCTCGAACTTCTCGAGCAGGCCGTCGTCCTTCTGCCGTTCGCCATCGACCGTGGTCCAGCCGCCGGCCAGTTCCCAGTCGGCACAGGTGGCGAAATCCTCAAGCGAGAGCACACCGTCTTCCGCCAGCGCCTCGATCATCTGCGGCGTGAGCCCCTCGAAATTCACCAGGCTGTCCTGAACGCCCAGTTCACGGGCATGTTCCATGGCCTTCTTCGCCTGCGCCTCAAGGAAATCACGGGCACGGGCCTGGAGTTCTTTGGCCGTGTCGTCGTCGACGCCGTCGATCACCAGCAACTCGTCGATCTCGACATAGGCCACTTCTTCGAGCGACGTGAAGCCCTCGGAAACCAGAAGTTGGGCAAAGAACTCGTCGAGATCAAGGGTCTCCATGAAGAGATTCGTCCGTTCGGCAAATTCAGCCTGGCGGCGTTTGCTCTCTTCTTCCTCGGTGAGGATGTCGATATCGAGCGCGGTAAGCTGGCTGGCGAGGCGCACGTTCTGGCCGCGGCGGCCGATCGCGAGCGAGAGCTGTTCATCGGGAACAACCACCTCGATGCGCTCGGCATCCTCGTCGAGCACGACCTTCGACACCTCGGCCGGCTGCAAAGCGTTGACCAGGAAGGTCGGCACGTCCTCGTTCCACGGGATAATGTCGATCTTCTCGCCCTGGAGCTCGTTGACCACCGCCTGCACGCGCGAGCCGCGCATACCGACACAGGCGCCGACCGGGTCGATGGAGCTGTCATAGCTCACCACGGCGATCTTGGCGCGTGAACCGGGATCGCGGGCGACGGCCTTGATCTCGATGATGCCGTCGTAGATTTCCGGCACTTCCATCTTGAACAGTTCGGCCATGAACTGCGGATCGGTACGGCTGAGGAAGATCTGGGGCCCACGGGCCTCGCGGCGCACATCCTTCACGAAGCAGCGGATGCGGTCGTTCGGGCGGTAGCTCTCGCGGCCGATCTTCTCGTTGCGGCGCAGGATGGCTTCGCCGGCGCCCACATCGACGATGACGTTGCCGTATTCCTCGCGCTTGACCACGCCGTTGATGATGGTGCCGGCGCGATCCTTGAATTCCTCGTATTGCCGGTCGCGCTCGGCCTCGCGCACCTTTTGCAGGATCACCTGCTTGGCGCTCTGCGCGGCGATTCGGCCCATCTCGATGGGCGGCACTTCGTCGACGATGGAGTCGCCCACCTTCGGGTCGTCGAGATACTGCTTGGCCTGTGCCACGGTCAGCTCGGCCTGGTAGTTCTCCAGCTCTTCGTCCTCGACCACGGTGCGCACGCGGGTAAAGGTGGCGCGGCCGGTCTTGCGGTCGATCGACACGCGAATGTCCATCTCGGCGCCGTAGCGGCTCTTCGCGGCGCGCGCGAGGCTCTCTTCCATCGCCTCGATCACGAGGCCCGGTTCGATCATCTTCTCGCGCGCCACCGCCTCGGCGGTCTGCAGAAGTTCAAGCTGGTTGGCTGAGGTGATTGCCATGGGTCAGTCCTCTTCGGAGCCGTTGTCGGCCTGGATGTCGCCCCCAAGGGGCGCGGTTTCTTCTTCGATGACGTCGAATTTCGTTTCGTCGATCTCGCCCGCGTTCTTGCGCTGGCGGAGTGTCTCGGTGATGAGCTCGTCTGTCAGCACGAGCTTGGCGTCGGCGAGCAGATCGAAGGTGAGGCCGATGGTCACCGGTTCGCCCTGGTCCTCGATCTCGATCAAGACCTCGTCGCCTTCGGTGCCCTGAAGCACGCCCTTGAAGCGCTTGCGCCCGTCGATCAGCTCTTCGGTCTCGATCTTGGCGACAGACCCGTTCCAGGTGGCGAAATCCTTGAGCCGGGTCAGCGGCCGGTCGATCCCGGGGCTGGAGACCTCAAGCGTGTAATTGTCGGTGATCGGGTCCTCGACATCGAGCACCGCGCCGACCGCCGTGGTAATCTCGGCAAGATCGTCCACCTCGATCCCGCCATCGGGCTTCTCGGCCATGATCTGCAGGGTGGGCGTGTTGCCGCCCATCAGCCGCAGCCGCACCAGCTCATACCCCATCCCCTCGATCGCGGGGCGGGTGATGGCGGCAAGCCGCTGGTCGATGGATGTCTTGGCGACGAGGTCTGTCATGGTTCGGTTCTGGGTTGCCTTCAAGCACAAAAAAACGGGCCAGCGGGCCCGTTGGATTTTCCGGTGGAGCCTCGGGGGTGGAAGCCGAGGCGCCGCTATTGAGGGGGATATAGGCGGGATGGGGCCCGACTGCAAGGAAAAGCTGTCAGACAGGTTTTTGCGCGATCAGAAACAGCGTCCGCCCCGCATCCGGTTGCCAGTCCTCCTCGATCTCGAAACCTGCGTCGCGCATCATCGCGCGCAGATCCTCCGCGCCGAAGAAACTCAAATGCGGCAGACGGCCAATGGCCTGGCCGAGCGGGGCGATGAGTTTCAGCGGCCACATGCGGCCGAGTAGAGCCGTGGAGGTGACGAAGTGTCCACCCAGCCTCAGCACACGGAAAGCCTCGGCGATGGTGGCTCTCGGGTCGGGCACAAGGTGCAGGATCGACAGGCCCAGCACCATGTCGAGGCTTTCGTCGTCAAGCGCCATCTCGTCGAATGCGGCCACATCGAAGGTGAGATTTTCGGGCATCGGCTCTTTCGTGCGCGCGATTTCGATCATCGCGTCCGAGAAATCCGTGGCCCGGTAGGATTTGACGTGGTCTGCGTGGATGAGAGCGGTGCTGCCGGTGCCGCAGCCAAACTCCAGCGCCTGCGTTTCGGGCGTCATCCGCGCCTGCGTCAGCTCGAGCTTGCGCTTGTAGGCGGCTTCATCGGAAATCGGCGAGGAGGCGTACTTCTCGGCGATCCGGTTCCAGAAGGCGGCCTTGTGCATTTTGCTTTCCTCCATGTTAATCATGTTTAACATGGTGCCGACCGAACCGATTACAAGCCCGATTACAGGCCCGGTGCCCTACAACCGCAGCGTCGAACTCTGCCGGGCGAGGTTGTCCATCGTGCGCACCAGTTCCGAGGCAATGCCCGGTTCCGACACCGCATGGCCGGCCCGCGCAACGAGACGCAATTCGCTCATCGGCCAGGCCTGGTGCAGATCCCACGCCGATCGGGGCGGACAGATCATGTCGTGCCGGCCCTGCACGATCGTCCCGGGCACCTGCGCGATCCGGTCCATGTTGGCGAGGATCTGATGATCGGGGCCGAGGAAGGCCTTGTTGATGAAATAGTGGTTTTCGAGTTTCGAGAAGGCGAGCGCGTAGTCGGCGGGGCTTTCGGCGACGGCCCCGTCGTTGTCGATCGAAGCGAGCGCGTTTTCCCAGGCGGCCCATTTTCGGGCATGAACCACTTCCTCGGAGCGTTTGCCCGAGAACAGCCGTTTGTGATAGGCGCCGATGATATCTTCGCGCTCCCCCGCCGGAATAGGCTCTATGAATCGCGCCCAGAGGTCGGGCCAGAACTTGCCCGCACCGCCCCCGTAGAACCAGTCGAGCTCGCCCTGGGTTGCCAGGAATACACCGCGCAACACGAGCCACGAGATCCGGGACGGATGCGCCTGGGCATAAACGAGCGCAAGCGTCGCCCCCCAGCTGCCGCCGAACACGATCCAGCGGTCGAGCCCCAGGGTCGTGCGGATGTGTTCGATATCGCGCACGAGATGCCAGGTGGTGTTGTCAGTGACGCAGGCATGCGGCCGCGACCGCCCGCAGCCACGCTGGTCGAACAGGATGGTGCGGTACTGCTCGGGATCGAAGAACCGGCGCATCGCGGGCGAACAGCCGCCGCCCGGCCCGCCGTGCAACACGATCACCGGAATCCCGACCGGGTTGCCGACCTCCTCGACATAGAGCGTGTGGCCTTCGCCCACTTCCAGCATATGTCGCCGGAAGGGCTCGCGTCCGGGGTAGAGTTTTCCGCCAGTCGTATTATGTCGTGAGGAACGATCCATGAGATCCCGTATAATACGCAGCCGTTGTGATCGCCACGAGAAAGAAGCCAACATGACAACCGCCCAGACAACCGTCGATCCGTCCGAAGTCGCCAAGTTCGAGGCGATGTCCGCCGAATGGTGGGATCCGACCGGCAAGTTCAAGCCGCTGCACATGATGAACCCGGTTCGGCTCGATTACATCACGGACAAGATCGCCGAACGGTTCGGGCGGGATCTGAACGGGCCGACGCCGTTCGAGGGTTTGCGCCTTCTCGATATCGGCTGCGGTGGAGGGCTGCTTTCCGAACCGATGGCGCGGCTCGGAGCGCAGGTGATCGGCGCCGACGCGGCGGAGCGCAACATACCCGTCGCGCGGATCCATGCCGAACAATCCGGGCTCGATATCGACTATCGTTTCACCACCGCCGAGGCGCTGGCCGGAGCGGGCGAGCTTTTCGACGTGGTGCTCAACATGGAAGTGGTCGAGCACGTGGCGAGCCCGATCGACTACCTCACCGCCTGCCGCAATCTGCTCAAGCCGGGCGGGCTCATGCTGGCCTCCACCATCAACCGCAATCCGAAGAGCTACGCGATAGCGGTTTTCGGGGCCGAGCGGGTCATGCGCTGGTTGCCGGTGGGCACCCATGAGTGGTCGAAGTTCATCACGCCAGCCGAGCTCGAAGAGCTGCTGATCCAGGCCGGTCTCGAGGTGACCGACACGTCGGGCTACGTGTTCAACCCGCTCACCTGGAGCTGGTCGATCTCTGAGAAAGACCTCAGCGTCAACTACGTGACCGCCTCGATCCGCCCGGAATAGGCCCTGTTTCTCCGGAGATGGGAACCAGTCGCGCCAAACCGGCGCTGAAGCTGCGTGCTAGTCTATCTGGTCGAATTGTTCGCGGATCGCGCGCAGCACGGGCAGGGCAGCGCGCACCTTGTCGGGACCGATTCGATCGACCACCTCGGCAATCAGCGGCGCGATCGACGACAACGCCGCATTGCGCGCCGCACGCCCCGCCGGGCTGATCGTCACCTGCTTGCGACGCGCATCGTCCCAGTCGGGATGGATATGCACATGCCCCGCCCATTCGAGCTTGCCAAGCGTGTTGGTCATAGCCCCGCGGGTGACGTGAAAGGTCCGCGCGAGCCCGGCCGGAGTCCGGACCTCGGCGGCGCCCGCCAGGTGATTGAGCACCGAAAAATGGCTGAGCTCCATGCCTTTCGGCAGCACTTTCGACAGCGCCGTTCGGGCCAGCTGATCGGCCATGAACATCTCGCTGAACAGCGCAATGGACAGGTTTTCGGAGCTATCGGACGTCAAGGACCTAGGAATTCCCGATCATGGTGAAGCGACGGAACACGTCTGCGCGCATGGTCTACTGAAGCGAGATCGAAATCAACAAGCGTGACGCAGGGCTCGGTTCCGGCATCGGCAAGCACTTCGCCCGAAGGCGAGACCGCCAGGGAGTGGCCGTGAGTCGCGCGGCCGTTCGCATTCTCTCCGGTCTGCGCAGGCGCCAGGACGAAAGCGCCGTTTTCGATGGCGCGGGCGCGCAAAAGGCTCTCCCAATGCGCCTTGCCGGTCTCCCGGGTGAAGGCCGACGGCACGGTGAGGATTTCCGCCCCCGCCTGTGCAAGTCTCCGGTAGAGCCCCGGAAACCGCAGGTCGTAGCAGATGCTGAGCCCGATCCTCGCTATCGGCGTTTCGGCCATGACCGCGCGCGCGCCGGGACGAAACGCCGCACTTTCGCGGTAGCGTTCGGTTTGCGACAGGTCCACGTCGAACATGTGGATCTTGTCGTAGCGCGCCGCAATCCGTCCTTCGGGCGAGACGAGGAACGACCGGTTGGCAAATCTTCCGTCCGGATCGTCCGTCCTCAGGGCCAGCGACCCGATCAGCAGCCAGAGCCCCTGCCGACCAGCTTCGTCACAAAGCGCCGCCAGGGTCGGGTCGCTGTTTTCGGGATGCACCATCGCGGCGAGGTGGGCACGCTCGGCGGTGACGATGTTGGTGACCTCGGGGGTCAACACGAGATTTGCGCCCGCCGCGGCGGCATCGCGCAGAAAGCCCCGGGTGATGGCCAGATTGGCCTCCGGATCGGGTCCGGAAGAAAGCTGGATCAACCCCGCGCGCATTCAGCCTTTCAGCATCTGATCGAGCCGCCCCCGTGCTTCGAGATCGTCGATATCGTCGAACCCGCCCACATGGGTGTCGCCGATCCAGATCTGCGGCACGGTTGACCGACCGTTCGTCTTCTGGATCATTTCACGCCGGAGCTCCGGGTTGCCGGAGATGTCGATCTCGGTGAAGTCGACGCCTTTGTGCGCGAGCAGCCGTTTGGCGGCGTGGCAATAGCCACAGAATGGTTTGGTATAGATGGTCACCGCTTGCATGGTTCGTCCTTGTCAAGTCGCGGCAACCCGCGCCGGTTCGGGGAGAACTTAAGCGTCCTTGACCGCGCGTGCCAGTACCAGAACGAAGACCTCGCGCGCACCGGCTGAAAGACAGGCTTCGGTCGACGCGGCAAGCGTCGCGCCCGAGGTAAAAACGTCATCGACCAGCAGAATGCGCCGATCTTTCAGGGCGGACCCCCGTTTGGGATGCGGCGCGATCTTGCCTGAGAGGTTTTGGAACCGCTCCTCGCGCGTCTTGCGTTCCTGCTGCGCGGTTCGGGTCGGGCGCACCAACGCGGTGGGCGCCACGTCGAGCCCAGCCTCCTTGGCAAGACCCCGGGCAAGCTCAGAGGCCTGATTGTAGCGCCGGCGGAAAACCCGCGTCCAATGCGCGGGCACGGGCACAACGAGCAGATCGCGCGTCAGGAAGGGGCGCGCCGCGCGGGCCATCCAGGCTGCCGCGGGTAGCACCAGATCGAGCCGGTCGTAATACTTGATCCCGAGCACGAAACGCCGCCCCTGGTCGGCGTAGATCAGAGCCGCCCGGCCACGTGCCCAGGGCCGCGCGATTGTCATGCAATCGTCGCAGAGATCCGCCGTGCCGTCGGTATCGCCGGGCAGCGGACAGCCGCATTTGTCGCAGACATGGCCGGTGATAAACGGGGTCTCGGCCCAGCATTTGCCGCAGAGCCCGTGGGTGTCTTCCACCGGTTCGCCGCAACCGACGCATTGCGCGGGGTAAAGCACCTCCAGAGCCGATTGCATTTCGTCCGCCTCCATCTTACCTCGGCCGCATGACCGATCTCGTCGACCGCACCCGCCTGACCCGGATCCGTGCCCGGGCCCGTGACGATGGCATGTTCCTGCAACATGCCGCGGCCGACGAGGTGAAGGATCGGCTGGAAATGGTTAACAGACGGTTTACGAAGGTCGCCGTCGTGACCGGATTCCCGGATCTGTGGCAGGGATACTTCCCCGACGCGACAATCGTCGCCGATGATCCCCTTCTCGCGCTTGAACCCGGCGCGTTTGATCTGGTGATTCACGGGCTGGGCTTGCATTGGGCCAACGACCCCGTGACCCAGCTGTTTCAATGCGGCCGGGCGCTGAGGCCCGACGGGCTGTTTCTCGGGGTGACCTTCGGTGGCCAGACCCTCGCCGAGCTGCGCGCTGTGCTCGCCGAGACCGAAACCGAGATGACCGGCGGCCTCAGCCCCCGGGTTCTGCCGATGGCCGAGATCCGCGACCTCGGTTCGATGCTGCAAATGGCCGGTCTCGCGCTTCCGGTGGCAGACAGCGCGCTGCGCAAGGTGAGCTACGGCGATCCCTTCTCTCTGATGCGCGATCTCAGGGCGATGGGCGAGGGTAACGCGCTCCTTCAGCGCGCCGGGCCCACCCCGCGCGAGCTGTTCACCCGGGCCGCCCGGAAATACGCCGAGGCGTTCGGGGAAAACGGGCGCATTCCGGCCACGTTCGAGATGGTTTTCCTCACCGGCTGGGCGCCGCACGAAAGCCAGCAGAAGCCGCTCAAACGCGGCTCCGCGACCGCCCGGCTCGCCGACGTGCTGGGCCAGGGCAAACTGGGTCAGGACAAACAGGGCCAGGGCAAACAGGGNNCAGGGCAAACAGGGCCAGGGCAAATCCGATTTGCCCGATTGACCGTATCCGAGAGCAGGTTATCACGATGCGACCGGACGAGGAGAGCCAGCCGATGCGCGACACGACACATATGCCCGCCGACCACCCGAAGTTGCCGTCCGCGAAAGTCGGCGTGCTGATCGCCAATCTCGGGACACCGGATGGGACGGACTATTGGTCGATGCGGCGCTACTTGAACGAGTTTCTCTCCGACAAGCGGGTGATCGATTACCCCGCGTGGAAGTGGCAGCCGATCCTGCAGGGGCCGATCCTCACCATCCGTCCGTTCAAGTCTGGGGCCAATTACCGCAAGGTCTGGAACACCGAGGCCGACGAAGGCCCGCTGATGACGATCACCCGCGCGCAGGCCGACGCGTTGCGCGCCCGGCTCGAAGCGCGGTTCGGGGATGGGGTGATGGTCGATTTCGCGATGCGCTACGGCAATCCGTCGACCAAGGCGAAGCTCGACGAGATGGTCAAGGCGGGCTGCGACCGGATCGTGTTCTTTCCGCTCTACCCGCAATACTCCAGCCCGACGACAGCGACGGCGAACGA
>DQCI01000251.1:12627-14183 GCA_003545125.1 Paracoccaceae bacterium | reverse complement strand
GACCCCTATCATTGCCAATGCCAGAAGACGACGCGGCTGCTGCGCGACCGGTTGGGCTGGGACGAGGCCCGCGTGGTGACGACCTTTCAGTCGGTGTTCGGTCCAGAGGAATGGCTGAAGCCCTACACGGTCGACGAGGTGGCGCGGCTTGCGGAAGCGGGCAACAAGACCATCGCGGTGATCGCCCCCGCCTTCTCGGCGGATTGCCTCGAGACCCTCGAAGAGATCAACGAGGAGATCCGCGAAAGCTTCGAGGAGGCCGGCGGCGAAAGCTTCACCTACGTCCCCTGCCTCAACGACGACGAGAGCCACATCGACATGATGGTCGACGTCATCGGCGAAAACCTGGCGGGCTGGATAGGCTGAGAGGCGGTTCATCAACTTCGACCGGGCAACAATCGCGCGAAAATCTGAGGCACAATCCAGAAATCAGGCCGTGCAACGCGTATCACGTCGTGTCACGCAGGGCCGGTGCCCGAATGGACCGGCTCAGGGGCCGCGCTGCCGACAGAAAACGTCTCTAACGTTGCACCTTTTTCAGATTTTTCCGTCCCTGTCGCGACGCTCGCTGCGCGTGTGTTCGATGTAACCGAGCCGTCGAGTTCTTTTCGAACGCGATATACTCCGCAGAAGGATCGTGTATCGTTTCTGATTCAGATGTTAATCTGCCATAATTGTGTCACATTGCGCTCCGTGCCCAAAGCTGCAACCGGCAAATCCGGCGAGGCCGAAACCGAGACACCCTCCGACACCGGGCCGATCTCCAACCTGCCCTCAAGCATTGTCTTTCCCGGGCCTGCCGCCATATAGGGGCGGAAGCATTGGAGGCGTCATGAGCAAACAGGATTTCCCCGGCTGGCACGGCACCACGATCATCGGGGTGAAAAAAGGGGACGAGGTTGTCATCGCGGGCGATGGCCAGGTGAGCCTGGGCCAGACCGTCATCAAAGGTACCGCGCGCAAGGTGCGCCGCCTGAGCCCCGGCGGATACGACATCGTCGCCGGGTTCGCCGGTTCCACCGCCGACGCCTTCACCCTGCTCGAACGGCTCGAGGCCAAGCTCGAACAAACCCCGGGGCAACTCGCGCGTGCCTGCGTCGAACTCGCCAAGGACTGGCGCACCGACAAATACCTCCAGAAGCTCGAAGCGATGCTGATCGTGACCGACGGCGACGGGTTGTTCGTGGTCACCGGCGCGGGCGACGTGCTGGAACCGGAGCACGACGTCACCGCCATCGGCTCGGGCGGCAATTACGCGCTCGCCGCTGCAAGGTCGATCATGGGCAGCGACAAATCCGCCGAAGACATCGCGCGCACCGCGATGGCGATCGCCGCCGACATCTGCGTGTACACCAACGGCAATCTCACCGTGGAGACCATCCGTAAATGACTGATCTGACGCCCCGCGAAATCGTCTCGGAACTCGACCGTTTCATCATCGGCCAGAAAGACGCCAAGCGCGCCGTCGCCGTGGCGCTGCGCAACCGCTGGCGGCGCAAGCAGCTCTCGCCGGAGCTGCGCGAAGAGGTCTATCCGAAAAACATCCTGATGATCGG
>DQCI01000251.1:2203-12547 GCA_003545125.1 Paracoccaceae bacterium | reverse complement strand
ACCGAGGTGGGCTACGTCGGGCGCGACGTCGAGCAGATCGTGCGCGATCTCGTCGATGCCGCGATCATCCAGACCCGCGCCGACATGCGTGAGGAGGTGAAAGCCAATGCCGAGGCCAATGCCGAGGCCCGGGTGATCGAGGCGATCGCCGGGAAGGACGCGCGCGAGCAGACCCGCGAGATGTTTCGCAAGAAGCTGCGCGACGGTGACCTCGACGACCGCGAGATCACGATCGATGTTCAGGACAGCGGGCAAGGCGGGATGCCAATGCTTGAAATCCCCGGCCAGCCCGGGATGGGTATGGGCGGCATGAACATCGGCGATATTTTCGGCAAAGCCTTTGGTGGGCGCAGCGTACGGCGCACGATGACGGTGGCCGAAAGCTACGAGGTGCTCGTCGCCGAAGAAGCCGACAAGCTGCTCGACGACGAAACCGTGAACCGTACCGCGCTCGAAGCGGTCGAGCAGAACGGCATCGTCTTCCTCGACGAGATCGACAAGGTCTGTGCCCGGGCCGATGTGCGTGGCGGCGATGTCAGCCGCGAAGGCGTGCAACGCGATCTTCTGCCGCTGATCGAGGGCACCACGGTCAGCACCAAGCAAGGGCCGGTGAAGACCGACCACATCCTGTTCATCGCCTCGGGCGCGTTTCACATCGCGAAGCCCTCCGATCTGCTGCCCGAGCTTCAGGGCCGGCTGCCGATCCGGGTCGAGCTGCGCGCGCTCACCGAGGCGGATTTCGTGCGTATCCTGACCGAGACCGACAACGCGCTCACGTTGCAATACGCCGCACTTATGCAGACCGAGGAGGTCGAGGTGACGTTCACCGAGGACGGGATCGCGGCAATGGCGCGGATCGCGGCGGAGGTGAACCAGAGCGTCGAGAACATCGGCGCGCGGCGGCTCTACACGGTGATCGAGCGGGTGTTCGAAGAGCTCGGTTTCACAGCACCCGATCATCCGGGCGAGAAGATCACCGTCGACGCGGCTTATGTGGAGGCCAATCTCGGGGAGCTGGCGCATGGGGCAGATGTGAGCCGGTACATGTTGTGATGCAGGGGAGCATGGCGCGATGAAGCGCTTCTTTGACATCACGCGCTACCCGGGTCTGTTCATCTTCGTGCTGGCCGGGGTGTCCCTCGCCGTCGTTGCCTACGCGACCTACAACCTGCTCAACCTGAGCATGGCCAACCTGGCGTTCCTGCGCAAACATGGGCTGGTGGCGCTCACCTCGGGCGGGTTGGTGCAATTTGTACAGATCGTGCTGAGCGGAATCGTCGCACTCGCGTTTTTTCTTCTCTACAAGATCTGCGAATCCGAGTTGATCCTCCGCTACCGGCGATGGATCGGCCGCTGATCTTCTCTTTTCATTCCGGAGAATTCAGGGTTGAGAGGGGCCATGCGCATTGGTTCCTTTCTCCGCGACAACGCGACCTGGCTCGCCGCCGGATTTCTGCTGACGTTCACGTCGAGCTTCGGCCAGACGTTTTTCATCTCGCTGTTCGCGGGCGAGCTGCGCGCGACCTTCGGGCTCAGCAACGGGCAATGGGGCGGGATTTACACCCTGGCCACCACCGCTTCGGCGCTGGTCATGGTCTGGACCGGGGTGCTGACCGACCGGTACCGGGTGCGCGCGCTTGGACGATATTCGCTGATCGGCCTGGCACTCGCCTGCGTCGCCATGGCGGCCGTGCCCTCCGTCTTTGCCCTCGGGTTCGTCATCTTCGCGCTCCGGTTCACCGGCCAGGGCATGACTTCGCACATCGCGGTGGTCGCCATGGCGCGCTGGTTTTCGGCGACGCGCGGCAAGGCCCTGGCGATCGCACGGCTGGGCTACACCACCGGCGAGGCATTTCTGCCGTTGATCTTCGTGGCGCTGCTCGGGGTCTTCTCCTGGCGCCTGCTCTGGCTCTTCGCTGGCTTCGCCGCGCTCATCGCCATCCCCGCGCTGCTCGCGCTCTTGCGGCGGGAACGGGTGCCGTCGGAGATGTCCGACGCCAATGCAAGCTCCGGCCTGGGTGGGCGGCACTGGACCCGCGGCGAAGTCCTGCGCCACCGATTGTTCTGGTGCGCCGTGCCGCTGCTGGTCGGACCGGCCGCTTTCGGCACTGCGCTGTTCTTCCACCAGGTGCATATGGTGGAGGTGAAAGGCTGGGCACTGATTGACTATGTGGCTCTGTTCCCGCTGTTTTCCGGCGTCAGCTTCGTGTTCATGCTGGCCAGCGGCTTGGCCGTCGACCGGTTCGGAACCGCCCGGCTGATCCCCTGGATTCTGCTGCCGTATGTCGCTGGGTTCTTGTTGCTCGCGCAGGCCGAGAGCCTGGCCGCCGCCGCTGTCGCATTGACGCTGCTCGGTGTGACAACCGGGAGCATGGGTACGGTTCCGGCCGCCTTCTGGGCCGAGTTCTACGGCACACGGCATATCGGCGCGATCAAGGCGATGGCGGCGGCGTTGATGGTCTTTGGAACGGCGATCGGGCCGGGTCTCACCGGTGCGCTGATCGACTTCGGGTTCGATTTTCCGAGCCAGATGATCGCCATCGGCGTCTATTTCATCTTCGCCGCCGCATGTGTCGGGTTCGGCGTCCGCTCGGTGCGCGGCGAGATCTCGGCGATTTGATGCGTAGTGTCGCCCGGCACGCGAGATTTTTCTGGCGCGAGAAATCTTTCGGGCGTAGCGATTGCTGAAAAATCGGGCAGCAGAATCATGAACCGTCGCGGCTTTCTCACTATGACCTCTTCGCTCGCGCTCTCGGCCTGTGCCGGTGGCGCGCGCACCGTCTCGCTTTCGGACGTGAACCGCGCCGGCGGCAGCATCGTGCCAATCCTCGTCGTCTCCTCGCGCAACGTGAACAGCGACGGGTCGCTCGGGTCCAAACGGGGCGAATCCCTGGCCTTTGGGCGGTATGACGTGTCGGTCCCGCCCAACCGCAAGGCGGGCAATGTGAGGTTCGGCACGTTCCGCGCCAATGCCCGCAAGCATTTCGCCACGGTCAGCAATGAGCTGTTTCCGTCGGAGGCCACCTTCCGCAGCCAGCTCAAGGCCCAGTTCCTCAGCCGGCGCGCGGGCAGGCGCAACGCGGTCGTTTTCGTGCATGGCTACAACACCGGGTACGAAGACGGGCTGTTCCGGTTTGCGCAGTTCTACTCCGACATCGGGCTCAACGATGTGCCGGTGCATTATTCCTGGCCCAGCGCCGAGAAACTGCTGCGCTACGGCTACGACCGCGATTCGATGCTCTTTGCCCGCGACGGGTTCGAGACCACGATCCGCAGCGTGCTCGCCGCCGGGGCGGAGCGGATCGTGATCGTCGGCCATTCGATGGGCACGATGCTGATCATGGAGACGCTGCGCGAGCTCGCCATTGCCGGCGATGCCGCGACGCGGGCCCGAATCGGCGGGGTGATCCTGGTTTCGCCCGATATCGACGTCGACGTGTTCCGCTCGCAAGCGCGGCGCATCGGGACCCTGCCGCAACCATTCGTGGTTTTCTCGTCAAAGCGCGACCGCGTGCTCAAGTTCGCGGCCAACGAGATCTACGGCAACACCCGTGTCGGTGCGCTCCAGCTCGACGGCGAGCTGTCGGATCTCGACGTCAACGTGGTCGACGTGACCGACTATTCCCGCGGGGTACTTGGCCACGACACGGCGATCACCTCGCCCGCCTTCCTCAAGATCATCGGAAACATGCGGGCGTTCTCTGAAAGCTTCGGCGCGGGGGCAAGCAGACTCAGCGACGATCTGCCGAGCTCGTTCATGGCGGTGCAGGATGCCGATCACTTCGATGTCGGCGCGTTCTAGGTTGATCCAGATTCGGCCGTTTGAGCAAAACCCTGGGACCAGACTGTTTCAGTCCGATCGGTTTTTGCTCTAGCCGCGCACCCTGCGAAGATAGACGTAGTAGGCGCCGGCGCCGCCGTGTTTCACATGGGCTTCGGCGATCTGCAGCACATGCAGCCTCAGCGGCATCGAGTGCAACCAATGCGGAACCTGGTGGCGCAACACCCCGTGGCGTTCCGGAATCGGACCGGATTCGTGACTAACCCGGCCCTTTCCGGTGATCACCAGGACGAGACGGCGCTCATTGGCGGTAGCTTCGAGAATGAAACGGGTGAGCGCCGGTTGGGCCTGGGCCAGGGTCATCCCGTGCAGGTCGATCCGCGCTTCGGGGCTGAGCCTGCCCTTCTTCAACTGCCCGAAGCGTTTGTGATCCATCCGCACCGGGTGCTGCTTCACATGGTCGTCGATCGACGGCGCGAAGTCATGCTTGGCGGCGCGGGGCGGGGCGGTTTCGCCCAGGCGGAAGCCCTTCAGCGGCGGTCGTGCGGGGCCCTGTTTGATAGGTGCGGGGGCTTTCGGCGCCGGCTCAGAGCGGTCGCGGTGCATCGGTTCGGCGTGCCGGACAACCTTGTTCCAGAGCTCCAACTCGTCGGGGCGGATATGCCGGGGCTTGCGGGGCGCCACGCTCAACCCTCCGGGTCGAGCGCATAGGCGCGTTGGATCGGCAAGAGCACGACCATGCGCCCGGGATCGCTGATCCGGCCGGCACGGCGCCCGGCGTCGTCCCCGGTGCCGATGAAAATATCGGCGCGCTGTGCGCCCTTGATCCGCGAGCCGGTGTCCTGCGCGACCATCAATCGGTTGAACGGGAGGCTTCCCCGCTTTTCGAGCCAGACCGGCGCGCCAAGCGGCGTGAATTCCGGATCGACCGCCAAGGTCCGCTGCGCGGTGATCGACCGGTTCATCGCACCGCGCGGTCCCCGGTGCGCGGGCAGGTCGTCAAGCTCGCGAAAAAACACATAGGAGCTGTTGTGTTGCAGGAGCCCGCGCCCGGCCGCGGGATTGCGCCGCACCCAGCTCCCGATCACCGCCTCGGACACCTGGTGCTTGTCATAGATGCCACGGCGGACAAGCTCGCCGCCGAGCGAGCGGTAGGGCTGGCCGTTGGAGCCGGCATACCCCAGCCGGATCGTGGTGCCGTCCATGAGCCTGATCCGCCCCGATCCCTGGATCTGCATGAATTGCAGGGCGACCGGATCGTCGACCCAGGCGATCTCGAGGTCTCGATCCGCGAGCACGCCGGTGGTCTCGATCTCCCGGCGGGTCAACCAGGTGCCGCTTTCGGCGGCTTCCGGCGGCAACCGGTACACGGGGTAGTCGAACCGGGGGGTGCGAAATTGCGCGCCCCAGAGTTGCGGTTCGTAATAGGCGGTAAAGAACCCGTCTATCCCGTCCTCGATCAGCACCGGGCGGAAGAACAGCTCGAAGAACGTGCGCGCAGGTCCACCGTAGGCCGTCGCGAAGGTGCAGATCGGGCGCCACTGGCCGTCGTCGAGATGGGTACAGGTCTCCCGAAACACCTCGAACGCGGCCGCATGGTCGTCTTCGGCCCAGCCGGCAAGGTCGGCGAAGGACAGGATCGTGATGCCGGCCTCGGCGAGCCCGGCGCGGGCTTGCCCGGTGGTCGCCCCGGTGGTCACCAGGAATGCGGCTACGGCAAGGCCGAGAAGCCGCCGCATGGGTTACTCACCCGTGGCGACGAGTTGCCAGTTCGGATTGTCCGAACCCATGACGCGGGCGAAGGTCCAGACATCTTTCTGGCGTTTCACCTCGTTCGGGTTGCCTTCGACGATATCGCCCGCCTTGTCGCGCACAACCGAGGTCAGCTCGCCGACATAGCGCACGGTGACCTCGCCCTCGCGGGTCGTGGTATCAAAATTCGCACCGACCAGTTTCAGCTCACGCAGACCGACGAACTGGCTGTCGATCGTGAGGCCCTTCTGCTCGCGTGCTTCGACCACGGCGGCGAAGGTTTCGTAGACATCATCCGACAGGAAGGGACGGATGCTCGCGAGGTCGCCCTTCTCGAAGGCCATCAGGATCATCTCGTAGGCGCCGCGCGCGCCACCGAGGAATTCGCCCACCGAAAACGACGGTTCCGCCTGTTTCATTCCTGTCAACGCAGCCGCCGCTCGGCTGTCATCATCGACATGGTCGGTGATATCGGGATCGGGGCCGCCATCGATCACTTCGAAGCGATCGCGGCGCGCATCCCGCTCATCGCCCTTGCGAGTTACCACGGGCTTCTCGAATCCCTCGCGGGTTCCCAGCACATCGCGCAGACGCAGAAGCAGGAAGATTGCGATAGCCGCAAGTATCAGGAGTTGAATCACGGGTGACGATGACATGCAGACCTCATTTTCCGGCGCGATTTGAAAACCCGCGCTGACGGCACATATGTAGGCAAGCGCTGGCGACAAGTCCACAAGGCCCGCGCCGCACCAACGAGGATGTCATGCCGCTGCTATTGCTCTTCATTGCGATTCCGATGATCGAGATCGCCCTGTTCATCCAGATCGGCGGTGTGATCGGCCTTGGCTGGACCCTCGCGATCGTGTTGGCGACCGCAATCATCGGCTCCTGGCTGGTGCGTCAGCAGGGGTCGCTCGCGCTCAGACAGTTGCAGCAATCGTTCCAGGCGCTGAACGATCCGACCGAGCCGCTGGCGCATGGGGCGATGATCCTGTTTTCCGGCGCGCTCCTGCTGACCCCGGGGTTCTTCACCGACGCGGTTGGTTTTGCGCTTCTGATCCCGCCGGTCCGGCACTGGGTGTTTCGCAAACTGCGTGAACGGGTGCGGGTGCAGAGCTTCACCATGGGCGGCCAGACCGAGGATCCGTTCAACGGGCCGCCGCGGAAGACCGACGGCGACGTCATTGATGGCGAATTCACCGAAGTGACCGGTTCGAAACGCCCAACCCATTCCTCCACGCGCGGCCCGTCAGGCTGGACCAAGCAATGAGGTGCGCCAAGTCAATTGAGGCTTTCGGTCGGACCTGCTAAGCACCCCCTCGAACGTGCCTATTTGCAGGGAGATATTCATGGCCGACGAAGCCACCACGCCGCAGAAACCGCAAGACCAAGCCGCAGCCCAAGCCCCACAACCCAAGATGCAGATCCTTGGTCAGTTCATCCGCGACATGTCGTTCGAGAACATCCTGTCGCAAAAGGGTGCCAAGGGTGAGGTGAAGCCGGAACTGAAAGTCGAAGTCGCGCTCGACGCCAAGAAGCGCACAGTCGACAACCAGTTCGAGGTGATCACCAAGTTCAAGGTGAACTCGGCCAATCAAGGCGGCGGCGAGCCGCTGTTTCTGCTCGAGCTCGACTATGCCGGGATCTTCCTGATCGAAAACGTGCCCGAAGAGCACCTCGCGCAATTCCTGCTGATCGAATGCCCGCGGATGCTGTTTCCCTTCGTGCGCCGCATCGTCTCCGACGTGACGCGCGATGGCGGCTTCCCGCCGGTCAACCTCGACAGCGTCGATTTCGTCGCGCTCTACCGCCAGGAAATCGCGCGCCGCGCGGCAGCCGGCCAGTCGGCGGCGCCTACTCCGGCGAACTGACCCCGAACTTCTTCCAAAGCGCGCCGTCGCCCATCCCGTCCACGAAGGCGGTATGGGCGGCGGCTTCTTCTTTGGTGAGACGCGCCGCGAGCGGGGCGGGGCGCGGCCCCGGCCGCCAGTCTCCACCATCTGGCTGGTCGGACTTCTGGCTGCCCTGCGACGCCGCCGACAGGACCAGCCCCGGCTGACGTCCGCCGATCAATTCGAGATAGACCTCGGCGAGGATCTCGCTGTCGAGCAGCGCGCCGTGCAGTGTGCGGTGCGCGTTGTCGATCCCGAACCGGCGGCAGAGCGCGTCAAGCGAGGCCGGCGAGCCCGGATATTTCTTTCGCGCGATACCCAGCGTGTCGATGGCGCGCTCCATCGGGATCTGCGGCAGGTTGATCCAGCCGAGCTCGGCATTCAGGAACGGCACATCGAACTTGGCGTTGTGGATCACCAACCTGGCATCGCCGATGAAGTCCAGAAACGCCTGGCCGATCTCGCGAAACAGCGGCTTGTCCTTCAGGATCACCTCGCCGCCTTCGGGCGGGCGCGGGGGGATCAGAAGATCGGGCCCGAGCCCATGCACCTCGAACGCGCCTTGCGGCATGTCGCGTTCGGGGTTGATGTACTGATGATAGGTGTTGCCGGTGGGCATGTGGTTCATGAGCTCCACCGCGCCGATCTCGACCATGCGGTCGCCGGTCTTCGGGTCGAACCCGGTGGTTTCGGTGTCGAGGACGATCTCACGCATCGGCCAACCCCTCCCTGACGGCATCGATCACCCTGTGGACCTGCGCGCGCGCGGCGTCGATCTCGACGGTTTCGATCACGAAATCCGCCCGCGCGCGTTTGTCGGCATCGGGCATCTGTTTGCTCAGAATAGTCTCGAACGTTGCAATATCCATCCGGTCACGCTCCAAAACCCGTTCGCGTTGCATCTCTTTCGGCGCCGTAACCACGACGACGATATCGACCTCGTTTACCGCGCCGATCTCGAACAGAAGCGGGATATCGAGCACGATGATATCGGCCTTGGTGTATTGAATGAACGCCGCGCGGTCGGCCGCGACGAGCGGATGCACGATGGCCTCGATCCTGGCAAGCGCGCCGGGATCGGTCTTGATCCAGGCCTTGAGCGCGTGTCGGTCGACCGCGCCGTTCCTGACCGCTTCCGGCCTGAGCGCCCGGATCGGCTCAACCGCAAGCCCGCCCGGCGCATAGAGCCTGTGAACGGCCGCGTCGGCATCCCAGACCGCCACGCCCGCCTCCGCGAACATCGCTGCGGTGGTCGACTTTCCCATGCCGATCGACCCGGTCAGCCCGATGACGGTCGGCCGGCTCATTCGGTATAGGCCGCGACAACGGCCGCGCGGGCGGCGGCATCGACCACGGGGCGCTCGCCGTACCAGCGTTCGAACACCGGGGCCGCCTGGTAGAGTGCCATGCCGATCCCGTCGACGGGATAGCATCCGGCGTCGATCGCCACCCGGAGCAGGCGGGTGATGCTCGGTGAAATCGCGAGGTCCGACACCACGCAGCCCGGTCTGAGCGCGTCTAGCGGCACACGAAACTCCTGCCGCCCGGGCGATCCGAGCGGGGTCGCGTTGACCAGAGTGGTGGCCCCTTCGAGCGCGTTGCCGGCTTTCACCCAGTCGTACACCTCGATACGGCCGCCAAATTCCCGGCGCAGGGCCTCGGCCCGGGGCTTCGTCCGGTTGGCGATCCGAATCTCGTCGACCCCAACTTCCAGCATCGCCGTCACCGCCTCGCGCGCCGCGCGCCCGGCGCCGATGATCGCGGCGGGGCCCGCCTTCGGGTTCCATCCCGGCGCGTTCTGGCGAATGTTTTCGATGAACCCGTAGCCATCGGTGTTGTCGGCATGGATCTTGCCGTCGCGCCGGAAGATGAGCGTGTTGGCCCCGGACATCAGCGCGGCCCGGTCGGTGACGATATCGGCATATTCCAGCACAAGCTGCTGGTAGGGCCGGGTGATGTTGAGCCCGATGAACCCAGCCTTTGGCAGCACCTGGACGACTTCGCCGAGATCTTCGAGCGCAACGGTGAGCGGCACGAACCGTCCCGGCAGGCCGGTCGCCTCAAGCCAGTGGTCGTAGATCCGCGTCATCTCGCTCGGTTTGTCGGCGGTCTGCAACACGCCCGCGAGCGGTATCGGTGTGCTGGTCATATGGCGAGCTCTCCCCTGTCGATCAGGTACGACAAGAGTTCGGTCAAAGGCAAACCCAGAACCGTGAAGTAGTCGCCGTCAATGCGCGAAAACAGGCGCACGCCTTCTTCTTCGAGCTTGTAGCCGCCAACGGAGTGGCGAATGCTCTCCCAATTGCGCGCGACATAGTCGTCGATATAGGCTTCCGACAGCTCCCGCATCGTCAGCCGGACCACACCGACATGGCGCCAGATCGGCTGACCGGCAGAACAGATGACCGCGGCCGATAGCAGCTTGTGGGTGTGCTGCGACAGCTCGCGCAACTGGACGCGCGCCGCATCGGGGGTTTCGGGTTTCGACACCAGCTTGCCCCTGACCTCGGCCACCTGATCGCACCCGAGCACGAAGGCTTCGGGGTGTTTCGCAGAGACACGGCGCGCTTTATGCTCGGCGAGCGCATCGGCGATGTCGCGCGGCTTCGCCCCCTCGTCGAGCATCGCCGCCTTGATGGCGTCTTCGTCGACCCGCGCCGGGATCGTCTCCACGCTCAGGCCGGCGTTGCGGAGCAGGGTTGCGCGGATCTCTGATCCGGAGGCCAGGACGAAGGCGTGGGGCATGTGGACGGGCCTGTGGGTAATCCGGGTTTGTTCCGGCGTGCGGTTCGGGTGAATCTTGGCGCGTTCGCGGGCCGGTGGAAAGACCTCTGTCTCATCCCGCGGTCCACGGATGATTGTACACATGTGGGCACCAATCGAGCAGTTTTCCCGGACTTGTTCCGATCAACCGATTCT
>DQCI01000251.1:0-2152 GCA_003545125.1 Paracoccaceae bacterium | reverse complement strand
CCTTGCGTGGACGCCCAAGTAATCCAGACCACCCACAGCCCCTAAGACAACAACATCTTTTTCTTTCTTCTTTCTTTTAATAAGGGAGAGATGGGCAGGATTGGAACAAGGGGCTCAGAAATGTTCGATTGGCTGGCTGACATCTATCTCTGGTCCAAGGCGCTCCACGTGATCGCGGTCATCACCTGGATGGCCGGGCTTTTCTACTTGCCGAGACTTTTTGTCTACCACGCAGAACGGGTCGAGCTTGGATCCGAGACCGACGAGATGTTCAAGACGATGGAACAGATGTTGCTCAAGGCGATCATGAACCCGTCGATGATCGTCGCGTGGGTCTTCGGTCTGGCGCTGGTGTTTACCCCGGGCATCATCGACTGGAGCCTGGTCTGGCCCTGGGCGAAGGGGATTTCGGTGATCCTGATGACCTGGTTTCACATGTGGCTTGCGGCACGGCGCAAGGATTTCGCGGCGGGAACCAACACGCTGCCGGGCAAACGCTACCGGATGATGAACGAGTTTCCGACCCTCTTGATGCTGGTGATCGTCTTCGCGGTAATCGTGAAATTCTGAGCCCGGATTGACTCGAAGCGGCCCGGGGCCTATATGCCACGCCAAGCGTGCCGTCCGGCGCGACGTATTTCCCTTTACATGAGAGACCGCGCTTTGGGCGCCGTCCACGGATATCCTGATGATCGATCGCTTGAACCTGTCCGAGCTCAAGGCCCAATCGCCGAAGGACCTGCTTTCCCTCGCCGAAGAGCTTGAGATCGAAAATGCCTCGACCATGCGCAAGGGCGAGATGATGTTCTCGATCCTGAAGGAGCGCGCGGAAGACGGTTGGGAGATCGGCGGCGAAGGCGTGCTGGAAGTCGTCCAGGACGGGTTCGGGTTCCTGCGAAGCCCGGAAGCCAACTACCTGCCCGGTCCCGACGATATCTACATGTCGCCTGACATGATCCGAAAGCACTCGCTGCGGACCGGGGATACGGTCGAGGGTGTGATTTCGGCGCCGGGCGAGAACGAGAACTATTTCGCGATCACCAATGTCGAGAAGATCAACTTCTCGGATCCTGCCACGGCGCGTCACAAGGTCGCCTTTGAAAACCTGACGCCTTTGCACCCGGATGAGCGGCTGAAAATGGAGATCGAGGATCCGACGATCAAGGATCGCTCGGCCCGGATCATCGACCTCGTTGCGCCGGTGGGCAAAGGGCAACGTTCGCTCATCGTGGCGCCGCCGCGCACGGGTAAGACGGTCCTGTTGCAAAACATCGCGCAGTCGGTCGCGGTCAATCATCCCGAGTGCTACCTGATCGTGCTCTTGATCGACGAACGCCCCGAGGAAGTCACCGACATGAAGCGCTCGGTGAAGGGCGAAGTCGTCGCGTCGACCTTTGACGAACCGGCGACCCGGCACGTCGCTGTGGCCGAGATGGTCATCGAGAAGGCCAAGCGTCTCGTCGAGCACAAGCGCGACGTGGTGATCCTGCTCGATTCGATCACCCGTTTGGGCCGCGCGTTCAACACCGTGGTGCCGTCTTCGGGCAAAGTCCTGACCGGCGGTGTGGATGCCAACGCGCTGCAGCGGCCCAAGCGCTTCTTCGGCGCCGCTCGGAACATCGAGGAAGGCGGATCGCTCACCATCATCGCCACCGCGCTGATTGATACCGGCAGCCGGATGGACGAGGTGATCTTCGAAGAATTCAAGGGCACCGGCAACTCGGAGATCGTGCTCGACCGCAAGGTCTCCGACAAGCGGATCTTCCCGGCGATGGACATTCTCAAGTCCGGCACCCGCAAAGAAGAGCTGCTGGTCGATCCGAAGGATCTGCAGAAGACCTACGTTCTGCGCCGGATCCTCAACCCGATGGGCACGACCGACGCCATCGAGTTCCTGATCTCCAAGCTCAAGCAAACCAAATCCAACGCCGAGTTCTTCGATTCGATGAACGCTTGAGGCGCTCGGGTCAAACCTGAGAGGCTTTGTGATGGACACGATTTTCGCCCTGGCCTCGGCCCGGGGCAAAGCGGGCGTGGCCGTTATCCGGATCTCCGGAACGCGGGCGTTCGAAGCCGGCGCGTCCCTGTGCGGGACGTTGCCCGAGATACGCGGTCTTCGCAAACTGACCGGACCGGATGATGTCGTGCTCGA
>DQCI01000036.1 GCA_003545125.1 Paracoccaceae bacterium | reverse complement strand
CGCGGTGGGACGAGATATTGCGAGAGGTACTTTCGACATGACACGACGGCTCGCGATCCTCGCCCAGTTCGACCCGAATGGGGGGCTACCTGCCCATGTCCGCCTGCACCTCGAAGGGCTCAGGCCGGTGGTCGAGCGGCTGGTCCTGGTCTCGAATTCGCCGCTGGATCCGGCGTCTCTGGCGACCGCCGAAACGATCTGCGACCGAGTACTCGTGCGCGCCAACTCCGGTTGGGATTTTGCCGCCTGGCGCGATGTGCTCGCCACCGAGACGACGGACCGGTTCGACTGGGTGATCTTGACGAATTCCAGCGTGGTCGGCCCACTCTTTCCGCCGGGTCCGATCTTTGAAACGATGGAGAGCCGCGTGCCCGATCTGTGGGGCATGGTGATGTCGCGCAACAAAGGGCTTCATCTGCAAAGCTATTTCCTCAGCGCCTCGGCACGCGTGGTGGCGTCCTCGGCATGGCAGGAATTCTGGGACACGGTGCGGGACTACGACGACAAGACGCAGGTGATCCGCAGCTATGAGATCGGTTTCAGCCAAGCGATGATGGCCGCCGGCTTCGACCTCGTGCCGATGATAGCCCCCCTGCGCTTCCCCGAGAACCTGCGTTGGGTGAACATCGAGCGCCTGAAGGGACGCCTGAAGGTACCGTTCAGCGTGAACCACATCAACCGGACCGTGGAGTTTCACGAGGACCTCGTCCGACGTGGCATGCCATATCTGAAAGCGTCGCTCGTGCACGGCAAGGACACCTATCGGTTTGTCGGGCTCGACCGGATCAGGGCGATTCCGGGGGTGGAGTTCCCATTCGAATCCCTGAAGGAATAGCGCCTCCGGACGCCGGTCGACTACCTCTCCGCGGTTATCCCATCGGATTGGACTCTGGCTTGTCTGAGGCCGGGAGAGGGTTGACGAGGCGCGCCAGGCGCGCAGCTTCGAGCTTCCGGAACAACCCGATGTCACCTGCGTAGAATTCCCGCACAAAGGCATCGACCTCGGGCGCGTTCGGGAGCGCGGCGGGTGGGTCCCGGTTGGGCTGGATGAGGCCAGTCGCAAAAAACGCCTGTTTCACGGGAACGTAGACCGGTTTCCATATCCAGCGCGGCAGTGTTTTCTCGATCCGCCGTGTCACGGCAAGCTGCATGCGCATCAAGGATGATGAGGCGTAGCGGAAGCGGCGGTTGCGCCTCGCCTCGACCAGGATCGGCTCTCCGACAAGGTCAGAGAGCTCTTCGAGCATGCCATCGACCTCGGCGACGGTGCGTGGCTCGGCGACGACCTGCTGACCGTCGAGATAGACGTAGTCGCGCTGGCGCGAGAAATGGATCAGTCCGGGATCGGTGATCGGCACACCGTTGGGGAGGCGTGCCAACTGCGCCATGACCTCGTCCACTTCCCGTGCTACCTCGTCGGACGCGCGGTTGGCGAGCGGTATACGGTCGCGTTGGACGAAACGTTCGTGCAACGAGGACGGAAAGCGCGAAAAGGGGTCGCGGATAAGGGCGAAGGATCGGTAGGCGGCGAGGCGCGCGAAGTCTTCTGGGAAGTGATCGCGCAGCACCGCCAGCGGGATATGGGCATGGTCCAACAGCCCGAGGACGGGGTGCTTTGACACCGCCTTGTCGTAAAACCGAGCACTGGCCTAGTCGTAGGGCGCCAGGGCAAGGCGGATCGTCGAGCCGGCACATTTCGGAATATGCACGAAAGCAAACCGGTGGGTATCGTTGACGATCATCTTTCTCCCGAGCAGATTGCAGTCGATCCCTGAGCCAATACGGCGAAGTTTCGCGGTGTCGTCAATACCGCGCGGCCGGTGTTTCCCGATTGATACCGGCACTTGCGACTTGATTTCGCCAAGCGGTTTGCGCAAGGGAGGGCATGGCCAAGTTCCAGGATCTCCTGCGCCGGTTCCCGGGGATCGCGTCCATCCTCAAGAATGGGGCGCTTCTGGCCGGCACCCAATGGATCGAGGTAGGCTTGCGCGGGCTCTATGTGCTCGCCATCAGCCGATGGTTGGGGCCCGAACTCTACGGCACCTGGAGTTACACCACCACGACCTATGCTTTTGCCCTGGGGTTGACGCTGTTCGAGTTGGAAAGCCTCGTGCCTTTGCGGCTGGGCCGCGACCGGACGGCGATGGCGTTTCTCGGCACGGCCATTCTGTTGCGCCTTGGACTGCTTGCGCTCGCCGTCGTCGGTCTGGCGGTCAACGCGCTGCTTCTGGGTGGCGACACGCTGGAACGCCTCGCGCTGATCCTCGTTCTGCCTGCCCTGGTCGGACGCGGGCTCGTGCTTCTGTCGCGCGCGGCCCTGCTCGGTCTGGACCGCAGCGGCACGGCGTTTCGGTTCGCCGCGAGCATGCGGGTCCTCGAGGTGGTTGCAGGGTTGACGAGTCTCTGGCTTGGCGCCGGGCTGTTCACCTTGCTGGTCATCCATTCGGCGGTATGGCTTCTGGAGGCCTGGCTGTCCTATCGCGCGTTGTCCCGCCAGACCGGGGTCCGGCCGCTGTTCGACCGGGACGAGTTTCGCACACTCGTGAAAGAGGGCTATGTTATGGGGCTGGCCACGATCAGCCTGGCCTTTCTGACCGCGATGCCGCTGTTGCTCACGCGCCATTTGACGAATGACCTTTCCCTGACCGGCCAGTTCGGCCTGGCGACGCAGATCGCCGCGCTCGTGGTCATCGGCGCGCAAGGGCTTCTGGCCGGCGCGCTTCCCGTGGTGGCACGCGCCACCAGCCGGGGTGACCCCCGCCTGCCGCGCTACGCCGCTTTCACCGCACTCGGCACGGTTGTCATCTTCGGAGCGGCGTACGCCCTGGCGCATCGGTTCGGTCCATCGGTCGTGCCGGTCCTCCTGGGCGCCGGTTTCGCGCCGGCGGGGGCCCTGCTCGCGCCGGCTCTGCTTGTCGGCGGGCTGTCGGTCCTGCCGATCGGCGCCTGGCACATCCTCGTCGCCAGCGGGCGCCGCTGGCCCGGCGTGGTTGCCGGTGGCTTGGCGGCCTTGGTACTGGTTTGGCTGTTGCCGTCCTTCGTGCAGACCTCGGGCGCTGCCGGGGCGATGACCGCCGCGGCCGTTGCCTGGGGCGTTCGGGCCATCGTCATCTTCTTGTCGGTCTTCATGCCGTCGTGGCGCGCGCGGCCCTGAATCTCAAGATCAACCGGTCTCGATACGCTGGCGACCGTTTCATCTCGATCTGTCCTGCGTGGACGAAAGCACGGCACAGGGATCAGTGAACCTGCGGGGTTACGCACCTTGTCAGAACGGCACGAGCGCCCGCAAACCCGGGCGCTCGGCAGTGTCGACGACAGCGGCAGCGGTCAGTCGCAGGCCCATTTCATCGT
>DQCI01000294.1:1297-3380 GCA_003545125.1 Paracoccaceae bacterium | reverse complement strand
TCACAGCGCTGCGCCAGCACTATGCCGCCCCGCTCCGGTGACCCGCGCGACCCCGTCAGGAGACACCCGATGCGACCCTCCGCTTGCCTGCACACCCCAGCCCGGGCGTTGGCGTTCACCACTCTCGTTTTCACCTTGGCTGCAACATCGGCGCGCGCCGAAGGCTCCGTGATGGGCACCGGAAGCTGGCCCTGCTCGGAAATCGTGGTAATCATGGAGACGGGCGACCCATCTCTGGTCGGCCAGGTCGCCGGTTGGGTATTCGGGTACTGGTCGGGCGCCACATTCCGCCGCGAGGCCGACCGCGTCGGCATCCTCGAAGAGGTCGACGAAGAAACGATCCTGCGCAAGGCCGTGTAGGAATGTCGCAACGCGCCGCCCAAAACCTTTCTGTACACTCTCGTCAACTCCAAGATCGCCAACACCAAGTGAGGCTACCCCCCATGAAACCTGCCAACGTCCGGGACTACATCCGCACGATCGTCGATTTCCCGCACGAAGGGATCCTGTTCCGCGACGTGACCACCCTGTTCAACGACCCGCGTGGCTTTCGGATGTGTATCGACCAGCTGCTCCACCCCTATGCCGGCGAACGGATCGACAAAGTGGTCGGGCTGGAGGCACGCGGCTTTATCATCGGCGGCGCCATCGCCCACCAGCTCACCCTGGGTTTCGTGCCGATCCGCAAAAAGGGCAAGCTGCCCGGTGCCACCCTGTCGGAAGCCTACGCGCTCGAATACGGCGAGGCGGTGATGGAGATCCACACCGACGCGATCCAGCCCGGCGAAAAAATTCTGGTCGTCGACGATCTGCTCGCCACCGGCGGCACCGCGGCGGCCGGGATCAAGTTGATCGAACGGCTCGGCGGCGAGAT
The DNA here is from genome assembly GCA_003545125.1 of Paracoccaceae bacterium. GTDB lineage: Bacteria > Pseudomonadota > Alphaproteobacteria > Rhodobacterales > Rhodobacteraceae > Sinisalibacter. The sequence goes on along the minus strand of DQCI01000294.1, from coordinate 2,506 downwards.
CATCGGCTGCGCCTTCATCGTCGATCTGCCCGAGCTCGGCGGGCGCACCTTGCTCAAAGACCTCGGGATGGATGTGCACGTGCTGTGCGAGTTCGAGGGCGCCTGATCGAGGGAGCCTGATCGGGAGGGGCCTGCTCCGTGAGGACCTGAACGGCCCGACCACCGCCGCACCGGCGATCAACTTTCCGCGCCCCGGCGCCCCGCGGCATCGCGGGGGGTTTTGCACGGACGCGCCTTCCAGTAGACGGGGGGAACATTTCTTGGGGAGGACCCATGCTGGGCTTCTGGATCATCGCTGCCGCAATCGCGGCCATCACCATCGCCATCCTCGGCCGTCCCCTGATCACCGGGGGCGGGCGGGACGCGCAAGCGGCCACCGACGACTATGACGTCCAGGTCTACCGCGATCAGCTCAACGAACTCGACCGCGACGTCGCCCGTGGCGTGATCAACGAGGCCGAGGCGGACCGCGCCCGGGTGGAAACCTCGCGCCGCCTGCTCGAGGCCGATCGCAGGGCGCAAAGCGCGCGCGCGCCCTCGAAGGCCCCGCCCCTGCTCACCTGGGCCGCCCTGGCGCTGTCGGCGGTTGTGATCCTCGCCGGCGGGCTCGGGCTCTACAGCGTCGCCGGCGCCCCCGGTACGCCGGACCTGCCGCTGGTGACACGGATCGAAGTTGCCGAGATCGCCCGCGCCAGCCGGCCGTCGCAAGAGGCGCTTGAAGCCGATCTGCCGCATTGGTCCGGCCCGCCCCCTGAAGCCCCCGCCGATTACCTCGAGATGGTCGACAAGCTCAGGGTCGCGCTCGAAGGCCGCCCGGACGACCTCGAAGGTCAGGAGCTGCTCGCCCAGCATGAAGGCGCGCTCGGCAACTACCGCGCCGCGCACCAGGCCATGGCCCGTGTGATCGCGCTCAGGGCCGACGCGGCCGCCGCCGACGACTACACCAAATATGCCGATCTCCTGGTGCTCGCCGCCCATGGCCGGGTCTCGCCGGAGGCCGAGGCCGCCATCCACCAGGCCCTGGAGATCGCGCCCCGGGATGGGATCGCGCTCTATTATCTCGGGCTGATGTACGGCCAGAACGATCGGCCCGACCTCGCCTTCCCGATCTGGCGCGACCTGCTTGAAAGCTCGCATGTCGGCGAACCCTGGGTCGAGCCGATTCGCGGCCAGATCGACCAACTCGCCGCCATGGCCGGGGTTGACTAC
>DQCI01000294.1:1036-1203 GCA_003545125.1 Paracoccaceae bacterium | reverse complement strand
CAGGGCGGCACGGCGCAGGAATGGGCCCAGTTGATCGGAGCGCTGGCGATCGTCGGCGATACCGAGCGCGCCCGTGGCATCTGGGGCGAGGCGCAGACCGTCTTCGCCGAGGCTCCCGAAGCGCGGGCACTGATCGACGAGACGGCCGAGAACGCCGGGCTCGGCAC
>DQCI01000294.1:0-901 GCA_003545125.1 Paracoccaceae bacterium | reverse complement strand
CGAAGGCGGCACCCCCGCCGAATGGTCACAGCTGATCGGCGCGCTCGCCGTCCAGGGCGACGCCGAGCGCGCCCGGATCATCTGGGGCGAGGCGCAGAGCGTCTTCGCGGCCTATCCCGAGGCGGTCGCGATGATCGACGGCGCTGCGGCGCAGGCCGGGCTCTCCGACCCGGTCGGCTTCGCAGCCCCGTCCGGCGCGCAGCCGGGCGCCGCGCCCGCACCTGAAGCGCAACCCGAGGCCCAACCCGAAGTGGTGCCCGAAACCTTGGCCGGCCCCGATGCCGATGACGTCGCGGCCGCCGCCGAGATGTCGGACGAGGACCGCGCGACGATGATCGACGGGATGGTCACCCGGCTGTCGGACGAGCTGGCCACCAACGGCGGCCCGCCGGAGAAATGGGTCATGCTGCTCAATTCGCTCGGGCAGCTCGGCGAGACCGACCGGGCGCGGGCCGTCTGGACCGAGGCGCAGAAATATTTCGCACAGGATGCCGCCGGGCTCGCCACGGTGCGCCCCGCAGCCGAGGCCCTTGGAGTGGCGAATTGATCCACGACGAGATCGCCGAATTCGCGCGTGCCCTCACGCCGGGCACCGCGGTCGCCGGGCTCGACTACGGCGACAAGACCATCGGCGTCGCGGTGTCCGATACCTTGCGCCAGGTGGCGACCCCGCTGGAGACGATCCGGCGCAAGAAGTTCACCCAGGATGCCGCGAAGCTCGGCGAGATCCTCGCCGCCCGCGGGATCAGCGGGCTGGTGCTCGGCCTGCCGCGCAACATGGACGGCTCCGAGGGCCCCCGCTGCCAGTCTACCCGCGCCTTCGCGCGCAATCTCGACCGGGCGCTAGGTCAGATGCCCGACCAGACGCCCGGCCAGACGACAGGTGTGGCGACAGGTGTGG
>DQCI01000296.1:7510-8740 GCA_003545125.1 Paracoccaceae bacterium | reverse complement strand
ACACCAGCAAAGGAGGGCGTTTCATGACTACATTCGTATTCGCACTCCACCGTGTCGGCGCGATCCTTGCGGGCTATCAAGCCTCGGATTGGACCTACGGCAAGGCCTTCGGCGCGGATCGTCGCGTTCTGACCGGCACCTGCTGACACCCGGCCCCTGAGGGGCCACCCCATCACCATGAACCCGTGCCGGATCCGCGCCCGAATTGCGTCGGTTTGGTGCTTTTCTCAATCACCAACAGGGACCGGCGTGTTTTGCGCCGGCATATCAAGATGCAACAGCTGACAACCCTCACCCGGACCGTGCCGCCGCACATAACCATGGGAATCCTGATCGACCGTCACGGCGTCTGGGCCGCGTTCGGCGCGTTCGTCAGGGCGATGCGTGGCGTCGCCCGGCACAAGGCCGAAATCGGCGAGATGCCCGACCATCTGCGGCGCGATATCGGGCTCGCGGAACGCGGCGAACCGCCCCCGGTCCTAAGGGGGCCATGGATGTAACGCGGGCGCGTTTCGGGAATAGGGGAACCGCCAATACCCTGCCGCGCCTGCGGCGCTTTTGGGCCATTGGCGATCCACTTCCCCAACGATTTCCCGAAACGCTTCAACGGGCGGGATCACCGCTTGACCTCAAGTATCCCTGAGGTCCGATCCTGCTCCCGAATCAGAGATTGAAGGGAGAATGACCATGGCAATGATGTCTGCGAACCCGCCGGTCGCGGAGATACGACGGCTGATCGACGTTCACGGTGCGGTTCGGGTCGCGCACGCGCTCGCCTCCGCGCTCGTGTCACGGCGCCGCAAGCCCCGCGCTGCCGTGCCCGATACCCTGCGCAGCGACGTCGGCCTGCCGCCGGTGGAACGCGAAATGCGCCGGTATTGGGAGGTCCAATGAGGCGCGATCCGACGACCGACCGCCCCGCCGTCGTATCCTAAGGCGGGGCGGATATCGGAGTTTCCCTGGATAATGCCGCGTGCCTCACCGCGCGAGCGACTTGCCCATACGGTCGACCAGATGCGTCATCGCGCCGACCTTCACCGGTCCGAGCGTTTTCATCGGCATGAACCCCTCGCGCAGCCAGAATGCGCGGGCGGGTACGTTGGCCTGGACGACCCCGACGAACAAGCGCTCGGTGTTCCGGGCGCGCGCTTCTTCCTCGAGCAAGGCCAGAAGCGCCTTGCCAAACCCTTGGCCGCGCGCTTGCGGGGCGAAAAGCATGAGCCCGATGTA
>DQCI01000296.1:0-7476 GCA_003545125.1 Paracoccaceae bacterium | reverse complement strand
GGCACGCCCTTGAAGTATCCCGCCACTTGCGCCGGACCTGCATCAACCCCCTCGGTCAGCCGCACGAAATCGTTCGCCTTGAAAAACAACCCGGCGACAAGCGTTGCATGCTTCGCGGAGTCGAGCTTTCTCAGTTCCATGTCTCTTGCTCCCGGGGTGGGCTTGGTCCATTCAAGCACCATGTTCGACAATACCGACGATATCCACCCGCTGCTCGCAAACGCGCCCACGACGACGGAGTTCAAGAAACTCCGCAAACGCATCGTGCGTTATGTCCGCGAGGCCATCGATGCCTATGGCATGATCGAAGACGGCGGGAAATGGCTCGTGGCGCTGTCTGGCGGCAAAGACAGCTACACGCTTCTCGCCGTGCTCTTCGAGCTCAAGTGGCGCGGGCTCTTGCCGGTCGAGCTGCTGGCGGTGAATCTCGACCAGGGCCAGCCCGGCTTTCCGGCCACGATCCTGCCGGAGTTTCTCGAGCAGATGACGGTGCCGCACCGGATCGAATACCAGGACACCTATTCGGTGGTCATGGACAAGATCCCCGAGGGCCGGACCTACTGCGCGCTCTGTTCGCGGCTTCGGCGCGGCAATCTCTACCGGATCGCCCGCGAGGAGGGCTGTTCGGCTGTGGTGCTTGGCCATCACCGCGACGACATGCTCGAGACTTTCTTTCTGAACCTCTTTCACGGAAGTCGGCTCGCGACGATGCCGCCGAAGCTGGTGAACGAAGAGGGTGATCTCTTCGTCTATCGCCCGCTCGCCTACGTCGCCGAGGAAGACTGCGCCCGGTTCGCCAGGGCGATGGACTACCCGATCATCCCCTGCGATCTCTGCGGCAGCCAGGATGGGCTCCAGCGCCAGCAGATCAAACTGATGCTCGACGAATGGGAGCGCCGCGCGCCCGGACGGCGGCAAAAGATGTTCAAGGCGCTGACCAACGCACGGCCATCGCATCTGCTCGACGTGGGCCTTTTCGACTTCATCGGGCTGGACCGAAGCGGGAACAAAGCGGACAAAACATGAAAATTCACCTCCTGCGTTAACCGCAGGTTGACGGACTCGCCATAGGGTTGCCGACTAAGGCGGGACCACATGGTGGAGGTAGCAGTCATGGTCAGAGCCAGTCGAATGAGGTCGGGCGCCCTGTGGGCGGGGGTCCGCGGCGCTTTCACCGGCCCCCAGGTCGCGGCGTTTCTGCCCGCGTTGATGCTCGGCGCCTATTGGTTCGGCGGTGAAGGCGTCCTGCTGACCGCGGCGGTGATCTTTCCTGCGGTTTTCGCCTTCTTCGTCATTTTCACCCGCGGCCAGAACCGCGAGACACGCCGCGACCCGATAACCGGTTTGCCGCGGCGCGACGCTCTGCTCAAGGCGCTCGACGAAGGCCTGACAGGTCGGGTGACGGGAGACGAAGACGCCCGGATCGCGGTTGTTATCGAGATTGACGGATTTGCACGGTTGCGAGACCAGTACGGTGAAGAGGGCACAGAGGCGATCCAGCGCCAGGCGTCCGACCGGCTGATCGGCGTGCTGCGCGAGACGGACGTGGTGGCGAAGATCGGTCCCGGCCTTTTCGGGCTGGCACTCGCCAGGACGCCGCGGGTCGATCTCGAAACGATCATCCAGCTCGCCGCGCGGATGCAGGATGCGTTGGCCGATCCGATCTCCCTGGACGGCGCGCGGGTGCTGGTGACAGCCTCGGTCGGCTTCGCGCTGCCAAGCCGGGTCCCGGACGCGACCGGGGAGGCGTTTCTGGCCGCGGCTGAAAGCGCTCTCGAGGAGGCAAAACGGTCCGGGCCGGGCGCGGTGCGTGCCTTCGCGCGCGGCATGCGGCCGCGGGTCGAGATGCCGGACGACATGACCCGCGAAGTGGTCCGCGCGCTCGAGAACGGCGAAATCCGCCCTTGGTACCAACCACAGGTTTCGACCGACACGGGTGAAATCACCGGATTCGAGGCATTGGCACGATGGCATCACCCGGATCGGGGTATGATCTCACCGGGTGCATTCCTGCCGGCCGTCGCCCGTGCCGGGTTGTTTGACCGGCTTGGCGAGGTGATGTTGTTCCAATCGCTGACATCGTTGCGCGACTGGGACAGGGCGGGGCTGGCGGTGCCGGGTGTCTCGGTCAATTTCTCGACCGACGAGTTGCGCAATCCGCGGCTCTTCGACAAGGTCCGCTGGGAACTCGACCGGTTCGAAATCTCCCCCGACCGCTTGACGGTGGAAGTGCTTGAAGACGTGGTCGCCAAATCCGACGACGACACCACCACGCGCAATATCGCGGCCCTTTCCAGGCTCGGCTGCCCGATCGATCTGGACGATTTCGGAACCGGTCACGCCTCGATCGCGAATATCCGGCGGTTCGACGTCAACCGGATCAAGATCGACCGGAGCTTCATCACCCATGTCGATACCGACCGCGATCAACAGAACATGGTTGCGGCGATCCTGACCATGGCCGACCGGCTCGGTCTCGAAACATTGGGCGAAGGCGTCGAAAGCCACGGCGAACACGCCATGCTCGCCCAACTTGGCTGCAGCCATGTACAGGGCTATTCGATCGCCAAGCCGATGCCCGTTGAGGAAACCGCCGCCTGGCTCTCATCGCACCGCAGCAAGCTCGCGACCGCGCCAGGGCTTCCTCGCCAGGTCGGCTGAAAACGCTTCGTCGGGCCGGCGCGACGCGCGGCAAGTGCCATATGGCGTCAAAGGATCCCGGGCGACCCGGCTTCTTGGTTGGCCCGTCGTCCGGCGGCGGAGCGACGAATGGAGGCGGGCGTGCGCGCGGAAGACGAGCCGGACGTGGCCTTGGCGGTCCGGGCCACCGCGGACCGGGCGTTGGCGGCCAGCGTGCAACCGGTCGGGGCGAAGACCGCGCCAGACACGCCAATAGCACGGCTCGATACCACTCCCTGCCGTTGAAGAAGGCGTCTGCGGACCCGGCGGGGATCGCTCCGGTGGACGCTGTGCCGCCATTGCCGGACCGGGCGCGCGGCGCGGATTGTGCCGCCTCACCGGGCTTCGTCGGCCGATCGGCACCCGGGCCATTGGCCGGCTGTCGCGAGCCTGGTTGGGCCACGTCGGAACTGGCCCATTCCCCAACGATCAAAGGAAAACTGCTTGACCTTTCTGGCCCTCCCCTGTTGAACCACCCTGACCGGAAACGACCAGGGCTGAGCCATGAACAACCAGACGTCGAATACCGTGATGGCGCTCGTCCTGAGCTTCCTCGTGATCACGGGCTGGTACATGCTTTTCCCGCCCCCGGAAACGGCGCCCGACAGCACCGAACCGGTGGCTGGGCTGTCCACGGACGGCGCCGGTACGGATGGCGTAGCGACCCCACCCGTGGCCACCGCACCGGGTGCCGCGGGCGAAACACCGGCGGTGCCGGCACCGACGATTTCGGCGGTGCTTGCCGACAGCGCGCGAATCGCCGTCGAAACGCCCGATCTCACCGGCACCATCGCGCTGGTCGGTGGTCGTATCGACGATCTGCATCTCAAGCAATACCGCGACTCGCTCGACCCGGACTCGCCGACTGTCACGCTGCTCAAGCCGGCCGGTGAGGACCACGCCTACTACGCGCTCCACGGTTGGGCCCCGGGTGGCGATCTCGGCAACGACGACGTGCCCGGCGCCCTCACCGAGTGGCGCCTCGAAGAGGGCGAAACGCTCACACCCGAGACCCCGATCACGCTCGCCTGGACGAACGCTGACGGCATGGTCTTCCGGCGCACGATCGCGGTGGATGACAAGTACATGTTCAGCGTGACCCAATCGGTCGAAAACAATTCCGGCACGTCCCAGCGGCTCGCGCCCTACGGCGTTATTCTGCGTCACGGGACACCGGAAGACCTCACCGGTTTCTATATTCTGCAGGAAGGGCCGATCGCGCAGACCGCCGAGGAACTCACGGAAACGAAATACAAGAAGGTGCGCGAGCTTGAGGCCGATCCGGTGTGGGGCGCCCACGCCGAGGTCTTCCCGCTGGAAGGCACCGGATGGGTCGGCATGACCGACCACTACTGGATGTCGGTTCTGATTCCCGATGCGACGTCGAGCGCCACGGCGGTGCACAAGTATGAAGAATCCTCCGACCAGTATTCCACTTGGTTGAAGCTCGATACCGTTGAGGTCGCTCCCGGCGCCACCGCGGTCGCGACCACCCGGCTCTTTGCCGGCGCCAAGGAATGGGGGACCATTCGCGACTACGAGAAGGAAGAAGGTGTCTTCAAGTTCCTCGACTCGATCGACTGGGGGATGTTCTTCTTCATCACCAAGCCAATGTTCTGGCTGCTGCACAATCTCAATGCGCTGATCGGCAACATGGGCTGGGCGATCATCGCCCTGACCGTTGTCATCAAGACGATGCTGTTCCCGCTTGCCTACAAGTCCTATGTCTCGATGGCACGGATGCGCGAGTTGCAGCCGGAGATGGAGAAGATCCGCGAGCGCGCCGGCGACGACAAGCAGAAGCAGCAGGTCGAGATCATGGAGCTCTACAAGCGCGAGAAGGTGAACCCCGCCTCGGGCTGCCTGCCGATCTTCCTCCAGATCCCGATCTGGTTCTCGCTCTACAAGGTGATCTTCGTCACCCTCGAGCTGCGTCACGCACCATGGTTCGGCTGGATCGCCGACCTCTCGGCGCCGGACCCGTCGTCGATCCTGAACGGCTTCGGCCTCTTTCCCTTCGACGCGCCCGGGCCGACCAGCTGGTTCGCCTTCTTCTCCCTTGGCCTCCTGCCAATCCTGCTCGGCATTTCGATGTGGCTGCAGCAGAAACTGAACCCGCCGGCCACCGACAAGACCCAGGCCCAGATCATGGCCTGGATGCCCTGGGTGTTCATGTTCATGCTCGGCCGTTTCGCTTCCGGGCTTGTGCTCTACTGGATCTCGAACAACACGCTCACGTTCATCCAGCAGTATACCATCATGTGGCGGCACGGACACCGGCCTGACCTGTTCGGCAACATCTTTGCGGGCCTCAAGAAGAAGAAACCCGACGCCGAGGCCAAGGAAAAATCGGAGAAGAAATGAGCGCCTATCTCACGGAAATCTGGCGTCACCCGATCAAGTCCTGTGGACGGGAGACACTGACCCGCGTGCTGCTTACCGAGAACCGGACATTGCCTTGGGACCGCCGTTGGGCAATTGCGCATGAGGCCAGCGCCTACGACCCGGAGAACCCCGCCTGGGTCGCTTGCGCCAATTTTGCCCGGGCCGCGAAAGCGCCGATGATGCAGGCGATCACCGCGCGCTGCCACATGGCCTACGGCACGGTGACACTCTCTCATCCGAAGCTCCAGGATCTCACCATCGACCCCGACAAACCCGAGGACGGCGCCGATTTGATCCAGTGGATCATGCCGATCAGTCCGGGCAACCGGGCGTTGCCCGCAACGGTGGTGCGCAATGGGCTCAGGGGCATGACCGACACCGATTTCCCGTCGATCTCGATCATCAACCTCGGCTCGCACCGCGCGGTTGAAACGAAGCTGGGACGTCTCATTTCCCCAGGCCGATGGCGCCCGAACCTCATCGTCGACGGGCTCGAACCCTGGACTGAACGTGACTGGATCGGCAAGCGGATCCGCGTCGGTTTGGCGGAGCTGGAAGTGCGCGAGAACATCGTGCGCTGCCTCGCGACCTCCACCTCGGTGTCCACCGGCCAGCGCGATACCGACACGCTCGGCGCGTTGGAATCGGGGTGGGGGCACCGGGAATTCGGCGTCTACGCCGTCGTCACCAAAACCGGCGACATCAACCAGGCCGACCAGGTCGAGGTGATCGGGTGACCTCGCCCCTGCCCTTCCCCATCGCCGAGCCGCCCTCGGAGGCGGCGCGCGAGGCCGGCCGCCTGCTGTTCGCCGGGCAGACCGATTTCCTCAAGGGCGTCGTGGCGATGGATGGTCTGCCGCCCGCGGACCGGCCGGAGGTCTGTTTCGCCGGTCGCTCGAATGTCGGCAAATCTTCCCTCATCAATGCGCTGACCGGGCGCAAAGGGCTGGCGCGGGCATCGAACACGCCCGGGCGGACCCAGGAGATCAACTACTTCACCACCGAGACCGGGCCGTTCCTGGTCGACCTGCCGGGCTATGGCTACGCCAATGCGCCGGTGAAGGTGGTGGAGAAGTGGCAGCGCCTGCTCAAGGCCTATCTTGCGGGACGGGCCACGCTCCGGCGCGCCTTCGTGCTGATCGACAACCGCCACGGCGTGAAAGCGGTGGACGAGGAAATCATGACACTGCTCGACAAGGCGGCAGTGACCTTCCAGGCGGTGCTGACCAAGGCCGACAAGGTCAAGGACCAAGACCGCGAGAAAGTACTCGCCCAGGTGCGTGCAGCACTTGCAAAGCACCCGGCGGCCTATCCGGAGCTGGTGGTGACCTCGTCGGAAAAAGGTCAGGGGATCGAGACGCTGCGCGCGTTGATCGCGACTTTGGAATAGCCGCTCTTCGACCGTTGCCGCGGTCTCATCGCAGACGCAAGGCTTCGGTCCGACCGACGGCGGCGCCCCATCAGCGCGGAAGGACCAAAGCCTTGACGCGCCCGCACTTGGCAGGTCCGGCGGGAAGGCGTAACACCGGTCCGCGTACCGCTGGAGAACCGCATGAGAAAGCAGACCATGAACCGAGACTGGATCGCCACCGCCCGGACCCTGAACGAAGCCCTCCCCTTTCTTCAGCGTTACGAGGGTGCCACCGTAGTGGTCAAGTTCGGCGGCAACGCGATGGGCGACGCAGACGAAATGGCGAGTTTCGCACGCGACATCGTGCTGATGCGTCAGGTAGGTGTGAACCCGGTGGTCGTCCACGGTGGCGGTCCGATGATCAACGACATGCTCGCGCGGCTCGGGGTGGAGAGCCATTTCGTCGGCGGCAAGCGGGTGACCGATGCGGCGACGATGGAAGTGGTCGAGATGGTGCTCGCGGGCCGGGTCAACAAGCGCATCGTCCAGGCGATCAGCGATGCGGGCGGGCGCGCCGTCGGGCTCACCGGCAAGGACGCCAGCTTGATGGTCTGTGACCAGGCCGACCCCGACCTCGGCTTCGTCGGCACGCCGTCGCAGGTCGATCCGCGGGTTTTGCGCAAATTGTTCGAAGCCGAAATCATCCCGGTGATCGCGCCGATCGGCATGGGGCGCGACGGTGAAACCTTTAATGTCAACGGCGATACCGCGGCGGGTGCCGTGGCCGAGGCGCTGACGGCGGACCGCTTGTTGCTGCTCACCGATGTCGCCGGTGTGAAGGATGTGAGCGGCGAGATCGTGACCGAGCTTACCGCCCAGCAAGTCCGTGACATGACCGATGCGGGNNATTATCGCGGGCGGGATGATCCCGAAGACCGAGACGGCCGTTCACGCCGCCGAGCACGGTGTTCGCGCGGTGGTGATCCTCGATGGCCGGGTGTCCAACGCCACGCTTCTGGAGTTGTTCACCGCCCATGGCGCGGGCTCGTTGATCCGGGCGG
>DQCI01000029.1:3893-6182 GCA_003545125.1 Paracoccaceae bacterium | reverse complement strand
TGGAACAGGCCGAGGATGCCGTCGCCCACCTTGGTCAGCGCCGAGGCCCAGTAGTAGAGCATCAGCACGGCGGCGAAGGCGAAGCGCGCGAGCAGCGGCAGGGCGGCGTCGCCAAGGGTGTCGAGTTGGGCGAGAGCGGTGCGGGCGGTCTGGATCATTCGGGCACCTCGATGCGAGTGATGGATTTATTGTCGATGAGCAGGGTGAGCAGGGCGGCGAGGTCGAGGGTTTCGCCCGCGGCCTCCAGGGCCTCCTGGAAATTATACCCGTCGAGAAGATGCGCCACGAACTGCCCGGCTGCGTGCGGCACGACTACGGGTTTCGGATCCCAGTCGGGCCGGGTGACCAGGACCGCCTGTGCGCCCCCCGAGGCCGGCGGCGCGCCTGGTTCGGTATTGGCGCGCCAGATCGCGTGCACCGGATAGCGAGAGGCCACGAGCCGGGTGGCCGGGGCCAGCGTGAGCCGCGCCTCCAGAAGCCGCGGGTCCTGGAACCGCTCCGGCGCAACCGGGGCGGCATCGGCCGCGTGGTAGGCCTCACGCAGCGCATATTCGAGCCGCGCGGTGTCGGCGAGATAGGGCAGGTGGGCGACCGGCGGGAAGGTTTCGAGAAAGGCCGGGAATGTGGCGCCGTACATGGTCAGGACCGGCGAGCGCGGCGGTTCGGCGCGCACGAAGACACCAGCCATGGCGGCAAAGAATTGCGGACCGACGAGCTTCTCGATGACAGGAAACCCCGCCGCCAGCGCCTCCGACAGCGAGACCACCACGTTGTTGCGATAGACGTCGAAACGTTTGCCGGCGGCCCGTCCGTCGGTATCGACCAGGCCCGCGGGCACAGCTGCCTCTGGGTCGAGCAGCGCCGGTATCAAGGTCGAAATCCGGCTGCGCTTCTCTGGGTCGGACATACCACGGGCCCTCTCGGCGATTTCGCCTTGTGAAATCGCCTGACGGGCGACCGATCCGGCATTGGCCGGATCGTCCGGGGATTGGGGGGCGGAGCCCCCCGGCCCGCCCGCCGCAGGCGGCCCAAGCTTTGCTTGGGCACCCCCGCCCGCCGCAGGCGAAAACCGCCCCGCGGCTTTCATCGCAGCGCCTCCGCCATCACCGACGCCGCCCGCTGTGCCTCGGCGGCGAGCACCGGCCAGTCCGGCACGTCGTTGTCCCATTCGACGAGGGTCGGCAGCGCGCCGGATTTCGCCATCGTGTAGGCGTAGAGCTTCCACACCGGATCGATCACCTGGGTGCCGTGGCTGTCGATGAGCAGCGGTGCCCCGTGTTCGTCCGCCTGGGCGTCATGACCGCCGAGGTGGATTTCGCCGACCGCAGCGAGCGGGAAGGCGTCGATATAGGCGTATGGGTCGGCTCTGCGATTGGTGCAGGCGACGAAGACGTTGTTGACATCGAGCAGCAATCCGCAGCCGGTGCGGCGGCTGAGCTCGGCGAGAAAATCGGTCTCGGCCCAGGTTGTTTCGGCGAATTCGAGATAGGTCGAGGGGTTTTCCAGCAGCATCCGGCGTCCGAGCGCGTCCTGCACCTGGGCGATGTGGTCTGCGACCCGGGCGAGGGTTTCGTCGGTGTAGGGGAGCGGCAACAGGTCGTTGAAGAACGTGCCTTCATGGCTCGACCAGGCGAGGTGTTCGGAAAAACTGGCGGGGTTCAGCCAGCCCAGCAGGTGTTTCAGCCGCGCCAGATGGTCGCGGTCCAGCGGCGCCTCGCCGCCGATCGACAGCCCGACGCCATGCACCGAGATCTCGAACCGTTCGGCGAGGGCGCGCAGCTGTGCCAGCGGCCGGCCGCCATCCCCGAGGTAGTTCTCCGCATGAACCTCGAGCCAGGCCACGGGCCCCGGGTCGGCAAGGATGTCGCCATAATGCCGGGATTTGAAGCCGACCCCCGCTTTCGCGGGCAGACGGGGTTCGGGATTGTCGAACATCGGCGGGCTCTCCTCGCAAGTGGTCCCGGACCCGGCGCGGCGGGCGGGCGGAGAACCCCGGGTCCGAAATCCCGGGGTCGGTCTTGCGTCCCGGGGCAGGCGCCCCGGGACCTGGTCATCAGGTCGCGGGCACGTCGCGCTCGAGCGCTTCGAGCGAGCCTTTGCGCTCAGTGTCGTCCATCGTCATCGAGGCTTCGATCACCGTGTCCTCGCAGGTGCCGGCGGGCACGAGGGTCCAGGCGTTGCCCTGGTAGTCGACGCTCGAGGTGCCCGCACAGGTGGTGCCGGGACCGGCGGCGCAGTCGTTCTCGCCCGCCTTGGAAACGCCGAAGCACTTTTCGTTCTCTTGCGCCG
>DQCI01000029.1:3516-3770 GCA_003545125.1 Paracoccaceae bacterium | reverse complement strand
CAAAGAGGTAGCTGGCGGCGGGGATCACTGGCCAGTCACGGGACCGTGGGGCGAGCGTGTGTGAGCGGGTGTAACAAACGAAGGCGTGAGTTGACATGTGATCGCCCGCCTGGAGGTGCCATAGAAGCCAATCAATACAAAGTCTTACAATCCTGGAGCTGCGCCGCCGCATAAACTCGGGTCGGCCCCGTGGGCGGCGGCGGGTTTTCGCCTTGCAACAATCGTCACCGCGAAACGCCCGGCGCGGCTCAGTC
>DQCI01000029.1:0-3353 GCA_003545125.1 Paracoccaceae bacterium | reverse complement strand
GTAGAAGCCAGGGTCGCCGTATGTGACGACGATGTCGACACCTGCTGCGCGGAGCCGGCCGAGGCCGAAAGATGGCCGATTCCAGCACCTTGCCGGTCCGGCGCGACCGCCACGGGGGCGAGCAGGAAGACCCGGCGCGGGTCGTCGTAAGACATGCGGGTGAACATGATCGAGCCGGCAAGGCCGGATGTGTCTTCGGCGCTGAAGACGAAGATGTCCTCCGGCGCGGTGCGTTCGATCAGGTCACGGGCCAGCGTACCGATCAGGCGGCCCTCATCGGCCCCTTCGGAGGCGGTAAAGGTCTCCGCGAACAAGCCGACGATCCCGTCGGTGCGGGGCTCGATGCCGGTGACATGCTCCATTCGCGTTCCCCTTTCCTCCTTCTCCCTTCCATTGGGCGGGCACGGGTGCGAACCCGCGTGCCAAGGCGTTTTTGAAACGCCTTGGCACGCCCCGGGCTCAGCGCAGGTCCGGCGGCGTGGCCTCGGCGGAGAGGTCTGCCACCACCTCGTCAAGCGGCGCAACCTTGGAGTGCTTTTCGCCGAGGCGGCGCAGGCTCACGGTCCTGTCGGCCACTTCCTTCATCCCGATGGCGAGGATCACCGGCACCTTGCCCACGGAATGCTCGCGGACCTTGTAGTTGATCTTCTCGTTGCGGATGTCGGCCTCGGCGCGCACGCCAGCCGCGATCAGCGTGTCGACGACCTCGTGGACGAATTCGTCAGCGTCCGAGACGATCGAGGCCACGACGACCTGGCGCGGCGCGATCCAAAAGGGCAGCTTGCCGGCATGTTCCTCGATCAGAATGCCGAGGAAGCGCTCGAAGCTGCCAAGGGTTGCGCGGTGCAGCAGGTAGGGCCGCTTCTTGGCGCCGTCCTCGCCGATATAGCTGGCGCCGAGCCGCTCGGGCAGGTTCGGGTCGACCTGGAAGGTGCCGCATTGCCAGACCCGGCCAATCGCGTCGGTGAGGTAGAAATCGAGCTTCGGGCCGTAGAAGGCACCGTCGCCGGGCTCGAGCACGTAATCGCGCCCCACCGCCTTGATCGCCTTCTCCAGCGCGCCTTCNNAACTTCGCGCATTCCTCCTGGATCTGGTCTTCGGTACAGAAGATGTGCGCATCGTCCTGGGTGAAGCCGCGCACCCGCATCAGCCCGTGCAGCGCGCCCGAGGGTTCGAACCGCGCGCAGGCGCCGAACTCGGCGAGGCGCAGCGGCAGATCGCGGTAGGATTTGAGCCCCTGGTTGAACACCTGCACATGGCAGGGGCAGTTCATCGGCTTGAGCGCGTTCACCCGCGTGGTCGCGGCGTTGGCATTCGTCGCGCCCTTGGTCTCGCCGTCGCGGCTTTCGTCGACCTCGACCACGAACATGTGGTGCTGGTACTTGTCCCAGTGCCCGGAGGCTTCCCAGAGCTTGCGGTCGACCACCTGGGGCGTGTTGATCTCCTGGTAGCCGCCGACGCGTTGCTTGCGGCGCATATAGTCCTGGAGCGTGGTGTAGATGGTCCAGCCGTTCGGGTGCCAGAACACCTGGCCCGGCGCCTCTTCCTGCATGTGGAACAGGTCCATCTCGCGGCCCAGCCGGCGGTGGTCGCGCTTCTCGGCCTCTTCGAGCATCGTCAGATAGGCCTTGAGGTCGTGGCGGTTGAGGAAGCCGACGCCGTAGATGCGCTGGAGCATCGGGCGGTTGCTGTCGCCGCGCCAATAGGCGCCCGCCACCTTCATCAGTTTGAAGGCGTCGGCCGGGATTTGCCCCGTGTGCTGGAGATGCGGTCCGCGGCAAAGGTCCTGCCAGTGGCCGTGCCAGTACATCCGGAGCGGCTCGTCGCCGGGGATCGCCTCGATCAGCTCGACCTTGTAGGGCTCGTTGTTGGCTTCGTAATACGTCACCGCGCGCGGGCGCTTCCAGATCTCGGTGGTCACCGGATCGCGGCGGTTGATGATTTCCTTCATCTTCGCTTCGATTGCCCCAAGGTCTTCCGGCGTGAACGGCTCCTCGCGGTCGAAATCGTAGTACCAGCCGTTTTCGATCACCGGGCCGATGGTGACCTTCACGTCGGGCCAGAGCTCCTGCACCGCGCGCGCCATCACATGCGCCGCGTCATGGCGGACGAGTTCCAAAGCCTGGCTCTCGTCCTTCATCGTGTGGATGGCGATCTCGGCATCCTCGGTGATCGGCCATTGCAGGTCGTAATGCTTGCCGTTCACGGTGGCGGAGATCGCCTTCTTGGCGAGCGAGTTGGAAATCTCGGCCGCGACCGCGCCGGGCGTGACGCCGGCGTCGAACGGTCTTGCATTGCCATCGGGGAATGTCAGGGAAATCTGGGCCATATGGCTCATCTCCTCGTCGGTTTGGCGCCCACGGAACGCCCGGTTGCGGGTATGTGTGAGGAGGATGTGACTCCGTATTCGCGCGAAGTCAATCTCCGCGCGGGCCTTGTTTGGCGTTGCAGCGGTTTTGCCACCCTGTAGGCTGCCGCGCAAAACCAGGTGGAGGCGACATGGGCGACCCATCCTTTCTCGAGACCGAAACCGGGCGTCGCATCGCCTACCACAGGACCGAGGGCAGGGGCCCGGGTGTGGTCTTCCTCGGCGGCTTCATGTCCGACATGGAGGGCACCAAGGCGCTGGCGCTGGAAGACTGGGCGCGGCGCGGGGCCCGGGCTTTCCTGCGGTTCGACTATTCCGGCCACGGTCAAAGCTCCGGCGCCTTCACCGACGGCTGCATCGGCGACTGGGCGGCGGATGCGCGCGCGGTGATCGAGGCGGTGACGGAGGGGCCGCAGGTGCTGGTCGGCTCGTCGATGGGCGGCTGGATCGCGGCGCTGCTCGCGCGCGCGATCCCCGGCAAGCTCGCGGCGGTCGTGGGCATCGCCGCGGCGCCGGATTTCACCGAGGACAGCATGTGGCGCGACTTCTCCGACGACGAGCGGGCGCGGCTGATGGCGCAAGGCCGGGTGGATCTGCCCTCTGACTACGGCGACCCGTATCCGATCACACGGCGCCTGATCGAGGACGGGCGCGAGAACCTGGTGCTGCGGGGGCCGCTGCGCATCGATGTGCCGGTGCGGCTGTTGCAGGGCACGGCGGACCGGGACGTGGAGCGGGCGGTGGCGCTGAACCTGCTCGACCATATCGACGGGAGCGACGTACGGCTCACCTTCGTCAAACATGCCGACCACCGGTTTTCGAGCCCGGAGACATTGGCACTGGTGGAAGCGACCCTGGACGAGCTTCTCGACTAGGGGCGCGAAAGCGGTTTCGAAACCGCTTGTGGACGCGATTTCGAAATCGCGTGGGAACGCCCTTGCAAGGGCGTTTGCCGGCGCTCAGACCGCCTTCAGCTTCGGCGCCG
>DQCI01000172.1:3608-4531 GCA_003545125.1 Paracoccaceae bacterium | reverse complement strand
GGCGAGCAGAAGATCCGCAATTTCAACATCAATTTCGGCCCCCAGCACCCGGCGTCGCACGGCGTGCTGCGGATGGTGCTGGAACTCGAAGGCGAGATCGTCGAGCGCGCCGACCCGCATATCGGCCTCTTGCACCGCGGCACCGAGAAGTTGATGGAGAGCCGCACCTACCTGCAGAACATCCCCTATTTCGACCGGCTCGACTACGTCGCGCCCATGAACCAGGAACATGCCTTCTGCCTTGCCATCGAGAAGCTCACGGCGACCGCCGTGCCGCGCCGCGCCGCGCTGATCCGGGTGCTCTACATGGAGATCGGGCGGGTGCTGAGTCACCTGCTCAACGTCATGTCGCTGACCATCGACGTCGGCGCGCTGAGCCCGCCGCTCTGGGGCTACGTCCAGCGCGAGAAGCTGATGGAATTCTACGACCGCGCCTGCGGTGCGCGGCTGCACGCGAACTACATCCGCCCGGGCGGCGTCCACCAGGACCTGCCGCTCGGACTACTCGACGATATCGAGGAATGGGCGACGGAGTTTCCAAAATTCCTCGACGATTTCGACGCGATCATCACCGAGAACCGGATCTTCAAGCAGCGCACGGTCGATATCGGCATCGTCACCGAGGACGACATCAACACCTGGGGACTCACCGGCGTGATGGTGCGCGGCTCCGGCTTTGCCTGGGACATCCGCCGCGCGCAACCCTACGAGCTTTATGACGAGTTCGACTTCGCGGTGCCAGTCGGCACCCACGGCGACACCTACGACCGCAACAACGTGCGCATGGCCGAGATGCGGGAATCGACCAAGATCATCCTGCAGGCGGTCGACAAGCTGCGCGCGCCGGACGGGCAGGGCGACGTGCTCACCCGCGGCAAGATCGCACCGCCCAAGCGGGGCGAGATGAAGAGCTCGATGGAAGC
>DQCI01000172.1:0-3552 GCA_003545125.1 Paracoccaceae bacterium | reverse complement strand
TGCAAGATCCGCGCGCCGGGCTACGCCCACCTGCAAACGCTGATCCAGATGGCCAAGGGCCACCAGCTTGCCGACGTCGCCGCCCTTGTGGGCACGATCGACATCGTGTTCGGGGAGATCGACAGGTGAAACGGGCTTCGCTCTTCGCTTGCTTCGCGCTCATCGCGGCCCCTGCGCTCGCGGATGACGAACCGCGCCCGTCGCTGGCGCAGGTGATGGACGGCGCGACCGCGATGGCCGCGCTCGGCAGCGGTTATCTCTTCATTGCCAATCAAACCGGCGGCTGGATGTGCGCGGTGAACGCCAGTTCGAAGCATTTTGCCGCGCTCCTCGATGGCGACGACGTGGTCGCCGAACAGACCGTCCCGGGCGCGCTCTGCGTACCTGCGACGCATTTCAAGAACCTTGCGGAGTGACCATGCTCAGACGCCTGTATCACGACCAGCCCGAAAGCTTCGCGTTCACGCCCGCCAACCTCGAATGGGCCCAGGCGCAGCTCACGAAGTACCCCGAGGGCCGCGAGGCCTCGGCGGTGATCCCGCTCTTGTGGCGGGCCCAGGAGCAGGAGGGGTGGCTGTCGAAGCCGGCGATCGAACATGTCGCCGACATGCTCGGCATGGCGCATATCCGCGCGCTCGAGGTGGCAACCTTCTACTTCATGTTCCAGCTCCGCCCGGTCGGCAGCGTCGCGCATTTCCAGATTTGCGGCACCCTGTCGTGCATGATCATGGGGGCCGAAGACCTGATCGCCGTGGCGAAGGAAAAGATCGCGCCCGAGCCGCACATGCTGTCGCAAGACGGGCGCTTCAGCTGGGAAGAGGTCGAATGCCTCGGCGCTTGCACCAACGCGCCGATGATCCAGGCGGGCAAGGATTTCTACGAAGACCTGACCGCGGACGCCTTCGGCGAGATCCTCGGCGAATTTGCCGCCGGCGCGGTGCCGGTTCCGGGCCCGCAGAATGGCCGCTATGCGGCCGAACCGCTGGGCGGTCTCACCAGTCTGCCCGACTTCGAGAGCGGGCGCACGGCGCATAACGCCTCCGTCGCGCTGGCGGTGGGGCTGGGCGATACGATCAAGCGGATCGACGGCAGCGAAGTGCCGGTCACGACGCCTTGGGTGGCGGGTGGGCGCAGTGTACATGTGAGCGGCCGCAAAGGGGCCCCGAAGCCCAAGGCGGAGACCAAACCGAAGCCCAAGGCGGAGACCAAACCGAAGCCCAAGGCGGAGGCTCCGCCGGCGCCGAAGGCGTCGCAGCAGCCGGCGAAGCCAGCCCAGCCGGAGGCCGTGCCCGAGAACGTGGGCGCCCCGGTGGCGAAACCGGCCGCCCTCGACGCGCCGCGCGGCGGCGGCGCCGACGATCTCAAGGCGATCAAGGGCGTGGGACCGAAGCTCGAGGCGCTCCTGCATTCTCTCGGGTTCTTCCATTTCGACCAGATCGCCGCCTGGACCGGCGCCGAGGTCGGCTGGGTCGACGAGAACCTGCAAGGGTTCAAGGGGCGCGTGAGCCGTGACAACTGGGTCGAACAGGCCAAGCTCCTCGCTGCGGGCGGCGAGACCGAATTTTCGAAGAAAGTGAACAAGGGCGACGTGTACTAGTCGCGGGTATAGGTATCGAGATCGTATGGGACCAATATCAGGAACGGCACAAGCCGACGGGTTGGGCCCGGACGTGGACGATCGCATCTCAGGGAGATCGAAATGAGTAATACTTCAGAACGTGTCTTTTCGTGTCGCGGCATTTGTTGGGTCGTGGGGGTTCTGGTCGGCATCGTGGCGGCCATTCTGATCACGGGAGTCTGGGGCCTGATTGTGGGAGTCGCGGTGGCGGTCGCCCTGGCCCTGGTGTTGCAGCGGCTGTTCTGCACGGACGTGGCCGCGGCCAGCGCAACCGGTTCGGTTTCGACGCAAGACGCGAGCGCCGCTGCGGCGGGCGGAGCGGCAACGGCAGCCAGCGGCACGCCGGCAGGCGCAGCGGCCGATGCCGAGGCGGCGCGCGCGGCGGCTGACGCCGAAGCGGCGCGAGCCGAAGCGGAAGCGGCCCCAGCGGCGGCCAAGGCGGAAGCGGAAGCGGAAGCCGCCCGCGTCGCGGCCGCGGCTGAAGCGGCGCAGGCCAAGGCCGATGCCGAGGCCGACGCGGCGCTCGCCGCCATGCCCGAACCGGGCGCGAAGGACTACGACGGTGACGGCGTGATCGAGGGCGAAGCCGAAGGCACACGTCCCGAGGCGCTCACCGCGGCGCGCGGTGGCCAGGCCGACGATCTCAAGCTCATCAAGGGCATCGGGCCCAAGCTCGAACAGCTCTGCAACGAGCTCGGCTTTTTCCATTGGGATCAGATCGCCAACTGGAGCGCGGACGAGGTCGCCTGGGTCAATGCCAACCTCAAGGGCTTCAAAGGTCGGGTGAGCCGCGACAACTGGCTCGAACAGGCCAAGACACTTGCGGCGGGCGGCACAACCGAGTTCGCCCAGCGGGCCGAGAAATCGGGCCTCTACGACGGCGACAAGAGCTGAGGAAGAAGAGAGCGTGGCAAACGGACGGGACACAGACGCGACCGGGCGGCAGGGCAGGCTGGTGAGCCTCGTTGCCGCCGGCACGGGTGTGTACTGGATCGCCGCCGTCTGGGCCGGAAACCACTACGACTGGCCGCAGCGCACCCGCGCTCTCCTCGACCTGATCGCGCTGGCGGGCTTCGCCTTCGTCGTGATCACGGCGTTTCGGATCTGGCGGTCTCGCCAGAAGAGTGAAGGATGAACGACGAATGCTGAGGGACGAGGACCGGATCTTCACCAACCTCTATGGCATGCACGACCGCGCCCTTTCGGGCGCGAAATCGCGCGGCCATTGGGACGGGACGGCGGCGATCATCAAGAAGGGGCGCGACTGGATCGTCGACGAGATGAAAGCGTCGGGCTTGCGCGGCCGGGGCGGTGCGGGTTTCCCGACCGGCCTCAAGTGGTCGTTCATGCCAAAGGAATCGGACGGGCGCGCGTCCTACCTCGTCATCAACGCCGACGAATCCGAGCCCGGCACCTGCAAGGACCGCGAGATCCTGCGCCACGACCCGCATACGCTGGTCGAGGGCGCGTTGCTGGCGGGCTTCGCGATGGGGGCGCACACCGCCTACATCTACATCCGCGGCGAGTTCATCCGCGAGCGCGAGGCGCTTCAGGCGGCAATCGACGAGGCCTATGAGGATGGGCTGCTGGGCAAGAACGCGGCCGGATCGGGCTGGGATTTCGATCTCTTCGTCCACCATGGCGCCGGCGCCTATATCTGCGGTGAGGAATCGGCCCTGCTTGAAAGCCTCGAAGGCAAGAAGGGCATGCCGCGGATGAAGCCGCCGTTCCCGGCGATGGCGGGCCTGTACGGCTGCCCGACCACGGTGAACAACGTCGAAAGCATCGCGGTGGTGCCGACCATCCTGCGCCGCGGCGGCGGCTGGTTTGCCGGGCTGGGGCGCGCCAACAACACCGGCACCAAGATCTTCGCGATCAGCGGTCATGTGAACAATCCTTGCGTCGTCGAGGACGAGATGGGCATCGGCTTCGAG
>DQCI01000020.1:675-8382 GCA_003545125.1 Paracoccaceae bacterium | reverse complement strand
TCTTTGTCGTCTGTCTCCTCAGTCGGAGAACAGGCTGACCTCAAAACGGGGCACGTTTCAGATGAGCAGGTCACGAGCGACCACACCCTGCGCCCGGCGAGGGCGTTGGCGATCTCGATAGCGCCACCGGGATTTTTGTTGGCGGCGGTGATGGTGATCTCGGTCAGATCCGGGTCCCGAACCCGACCGACATGGTGAACGGGATCACGAGGACGACCTTGTCGCCCTTCCACATCCACGATCCGGTGGCGCGCCACCTGGGCCGAGACGCGAGAGAATGCCGCCCGGACGATCCGAATCGCCTGCGGGTACTCGAGGAGCGGACCGGGTTCACGCTGGATCGGCCGCTTGCGGTGAAATGCTTTGCCGCGCCGCATTTTTGTCAGGAAAGCGGTGCAGGGTCTGTGCGCAAACACGCAGGAGGCTCCGCATGCCCACCGATCTCATCGAAGACCCGCACGCCGACCCGGCCGTGACAGCGGCCACCCGCGAGACGGCCCTCAGATGGTATTCCGCCCAGGCCAGCGGCGATGTCGAAGCCCTGATGGACTGCCTCGATCCCGACATCGAGTTCATCAACTACAATGTCGTGCCCGGCTGGAACGATGCGATGCCCTGGATCGGCACTTTCCAGGGGTTCGACGCCACCGTCGCCTCGTTCAAGCTGTTCATCGACACCTGCGAGCCGCAGGAAGAGCAGCTCCTGCGGCTGGTCTGCCAGGGTGAGCAGGCGGCGGGCGTGGTGCACGAGATATCGCGCGTGCGTGCCACCGACCGGCTGTTCGAAATCGAGTTCGTGCAGTGGATGGTGATCCGTAGCGGCAAGATCCTGCGTTGGAAATCCTACACCGATCCCGCGACCATCCTGCGCGCCATCGCCGGCGAAGGTCCTGTTGCCGGAGAAAAATCATGAACGTGTTGACGGATCTGACCGCGCAGCGGCTTGCGGATTGGCTGGCAGCACTCGGGCGCGGCGATATGGAAACCGCGATGGCCGGGCTCGCCGACGACGTGGTCTTCGCGGCCCCTGCGATCTACCACGCGGGCCTGGCGATGCCGCGCCCGGGTGAGGTGCAGGGCAAGGCGGCGATCGCGGCAATGTTCGCTGCCCGCGCCGCGCTGGTCGAAGACGTCGCGATGACCCCCGAGGGCATGGGCGGCGCCAGGGGCGAAGGCTGGGCCGTGGCCGTGACCACCGAGCGTCACCGCAAGACCGGTAGCGAATACACCCTCAGAGCCGTGGTGCGCTTCAGCTTCGACGCGGGCGGGTTGATCCGGCGGTGGGAGAGCTTCTTCGACCCGACCCCGCAGATTGCCGCGTTCCAGCCTGCACTCGATGCGGACCTTATCGACGCGCTGAAGGCGCGCGACGAGGCCCGGGTGACAGCGCTGCTCGGCAATGGCGCCAACCCCACCGCGCGCGATGGAGACGGGCTCACCGCGCTGATGATCGCTTGCGGCCGTGGGCTTGAGACAGCCACGAAAGCGCTCCTCGATGCAGGCGCCGACCCCTTCGCCAAGGATGCCGCCGCCGGGGCTTCGCCGCTGCACAAGGCCTGCCAGGCCGGCTCGCTCGCCTGTGCCACCCAGCTGATCGCAGCCGGTGTCCCGGTGGACGAACCCGCCACCAGCACCGGGCACACCCCGTTGATCGAGGCGATCTGGTTCAAGCGGCCAGAAATCGCGAAGATGTTGCTCGACCATGGCGCGAGCCTGTCGGTACGCACGCATTACGGGTTCTCGCTGCTCGATCACATGGAATATGCGCTGAAGGTCAACCAGATCGACCAGGATCGCCTGGAACAGGCGGCGGCTTTCGTGCGGTCGCGCGAAACATCCGACAAGACACTGAGCGCCGCGCTGCCGCTGGTGGCCGCGGCCAAGGCGGGCGACGCCGCCGCCGCGCGGGCCGCGCTCGAAGCCGGGGCCGAGGTCGATGCCCGCGCGCCGATCCTGGGCGGGTTCGACGACGACCACACCGCGCTCCTGATCGCCTGCCGCGACGGCCACGGCGAGATCGTCGATCTGCTGATCGCCGCCGGTGCCGACGTCAATGCCGTCGAGCCCACATTCTGCGCCGTGCCGCTGCACAAGGCTACCTACAACGGCCATGCCGCGATCACCGCGACGCTTTGCGCCGCCCCGGGGATCCTCCTCGATTTCCAGGGCGCCACCAACGGCTACACGCCGCTGCACGATGCGCTCTGGCACGGGTTCGAAGACTGTGCCCGGGCCCTGGTCAAGGCGGGTGCGCGGCGCGACCTCGAGGGTCATGACGGCAAGACGCCGCTCGATCTGGCCATCGAAGCCTTTGGCGAACACGCAGAGATCACGGTTCTTGTCCGAAACGGTTAACAGCGTTGATCCGCCCGGCCCCGTTGGGTCGGGCGGCTCGAAATCTGTCTTCTTCAGGTCGAGAACGTGACGGAAATATGTTTTTGTTTACTAATTGTTAACCCGGCCGCTCTAGCCGTCGATTGTCGCGAAACCGACGACATTCCACCCCGGAAAAGTCACAAAACCCGTCAATCTGTTTTCCTGCGCGCTTTGTCGCACTTGAGAGGCCAGACCCGGCAGACCGGCACGGATCAACCCGCTTCGCCGCGCGCCGGTCGCTTCGAACGAGCCACGATCCGGCCCGAGATGAGGATCTGAGAGAATGCTGTATTTCAGCCGGATGCGATGGAAGATCGATGGCATGTCCTTCGACGCGCTCTGGAAGCTCGAAGGGCAGGAAGCCAAGGCCGCCGTCGACAGCATCCAGAAGGGCATCGTCTCGCATCTCTACAAGCCCTGCGCCGAGCAATACGTGATCTCGATCGGCGGCGCGCGCACGGTCGAGGATTTCGACCGTTACGCGATGGGCATCCTGCCGATGCGTGAACACCTGATCTTCGAACAGGTCCTGCCGCTCGAAGAAGGCTTCACCATCGACGTCTTTCCCTACCTCACCAAGCGCACCGCCGAGATGGACGACCGGCCTCGGTTGCTCCACTACGTCGAGCTGCATTGGGATCCTCGTGCGCGCTCGCTCGACAGCCACTGGGCCGAGATCGTCGAGACGTTGCAGAGGCTCGACGCGCCGAAGGTGTTGGGCGTCTACCGCCTCGCCGGGCGCGAGGGGGCGATTGCCATCATCGACATCGAAACCGCTGCCGATCTCAACCACCTCGCCGCCTTGCCCTGCCTCGCCGGTGCCGAGGTGACGCAGGTTGAGGCCTTGCGCGACTATCTCGGCTTTGCGGAGGATGTCTGGCGGGGATATCGTTTTGACTGAGGCGGCCCGGATATCCGCGGCCCGGGCCTCTGCGCTGCCCGTCCCCCGCGTCACGCGGCTCACCTCCGATGCGCTCGGCATGATCGTCAACCTCTACCTGGTCGAGGGCCGGGACGGGGTGGTGCTGGTCGACGGCGCGATCTCGCGCCGCTTCGCGGCCCAAGTGCGAGACGCAATCGCAGCTACCGGCAAGCCCCTGCTCGGAGCGATCCTCACCCACGGACACCCCGACCATTTCTGCGGTCTTGGTGAGATCCTCGCGGGGACCGACGTGCCGATCTTCGCCCTGCCGGGCGCCATCGCCCAGCTCGAGCGGCGCTGGGATGAGGCGGTGCCTGGTATGCGCGCTGCCTTCGGCGACGACTTCCCAGAAACCTTGCGCAAACCCGACACCCCGGTCGCGGACGGTGAGACCGTCGCGCTTGGCGATCTCAATTTCTCGGTGCGCGCCTACGGCCCCGGCGAGAGCGATTGCGACGCCACCTGGACGCTTCTCGCGGACACGGATGCCGCGGACACCGTTTTCTGCGGAGATCTCGTCTACAACAACATGCACGTCTTCATGCAGGACGGCCACGCCGAGGCATGGCTGGCCGCGCTGGCAAAGCTCTCGCGCGCGCATGCGCCGGACACCCGCTTTCATCCCGGCCACGGCCCCGCAGGGGGCCACGAGCTGATCCAGTGGACGGCGGGTTATATCCGCATGTACCTGCGCGCGCTGCGCGACGCCCTCGACACCGACCGCGAATTCGGGCCGGCGGCGCAGAAACGGCTGGTCGAAACCATCCGGTCCTACCTGCCCAGCGACGATCTGATCGACCTCGCCCAATTCCGCCTCGACATCACCGCCCACAACCTTGCCCGCGTCGCCCGCGACGCAAAGGAGATCTACTGATGAGCAGAATTCTCGTCATTGCCTCGAACTACGGCCTTTGGGCCGAAGAACTCATGGCGCCCTGGGACGCGCTGAAAACGGCTGGCCACGAGCTGACGCTCGCCACCTACCTCGGCAGGACACCGTTGCCCTTCCACCTGAGCATGGACCCCGACTTCATCGACCCGATGCTGGGCATTCCGATGAACCCTGGCCCCCTTCTGGCCCGTGTCAACGAAGCGCTCGACAGCGGCGAGTGGGACAGCACGCTCACCGTCGAGGCCGCCAATATGGATGACTACGACCACCTCGTGCTGGTCGGCGGCCCCGGCGCCGCGGTCGATATCGCCGGCAACATGCATGTGCACGACCTCGTGCTCAAAGCCTACAAATCGGGCAAGACCATCGGCGCTTTGTGCTACGCGGTGGCGGCCCTGGTGTTCACCCGCGACCCCGATGCCGGGTTTGCCAGCGTGATCCGCGGCAAGACCGTCACCGCCCATCCGCATGCCTGGGATTTCACCGACACCGTGGAATACAAGGTGGTGCGCGCCACCGACGACAACCCCGACATGAAGCTGCAATCGGCCGGCTTCCTGTTTCCGCTCCAGCACATCACAGAAGACGCCGTCGGTCCCGAGGGAAAGGTGATCTCGGACGAGACCGCCAACCGCAACAAGCCCTGCGTCGCCTACGACGCGCCCTTCGTCACCGCGCTCTCGGTCGAAAGCTGCGTGGCCTTCGGCGACAAGCTCGTGGAGGTGCTGACATGATCCACCAGCACATTTTCGCAGCCCCCAAGCCGGGTATGACCGAGGCTGAGTTCCAGGACTATTGGCTGCACAAGCACGCGGTGAATTACGCCAGCAAGATCAAACAGATAAAGCGCTACAAGATCGACCTGCGCCTGCCGTTCAGCCGCGACCCCGCGCCGCTGTGGAACGCGGCCGCCGAGATCTGGCTCAACGACGAGGCCGACCAGATCGCCTCGCTGCAAAGCCCCGAATTCATCGACGGCGCCCGTCGGGACGAACCCAACTGGGCGGCCTTCTGGAAAACCCTCGGGCTCGATTGCGACACCGAAAGCCTGAAGCCGGGCGCGGTGCCCGATGGCGCGGTCAAGCTCCTGATCCTCTTGAAGCGCGCCGAGGGGGTCAGCCGCGACGCGTTCCGCACTGCCCAACGGGCCGCGATGGTCGACGCCGCAGCCGATCCGGCCATTCTGCGGCTCGATCTCGCCTTTGCCCGCGATGCGCTCTACGCCGTCGGCGGCCCGCCGTTCGACGGGTTGGGCCATGTCTGGTTTGCCTCCGTCGAGGCGGCGGAAACCGCCCTCGCGGGCCCCACGGGCCAGGCGCTCCTCCCGGAGACCAGCGACGTCCTGCGCACCGACCAGTTTTTCCCCATGCTCACCAGCGAACACTGGGTCATCGGCCCCGAGCTGCGTCCCTGAATCCGCGTCCCCGAATCCGAAGGAACCGCCCTATGCCCACCAAGCGCATTCTCGCCGTCATGTCCGAATTCGGCTATTGGGGGATCGAGCTCGTCGGCCCCCTGCGCAAGCTCGAGGCCGCCGGCTACAGCTTCGATTTCGTCACCCCCAAGGGCACCCGTGCGCCCTGCCTGCCACCGAGCCGCGATACGACCTACGTCGACCCGCCGCTCGGCGTCTGCGTGACCACGCCGGAGGATGCGGCAATGGTCGACGCCTTTGAGGGATCGGGCGCGCTGGACGCCACGCTGAACCTCTCCGAGATGTTCCCCGAGCGGCCCTATTACTCGGCACCCGATTTCCTGCGCCAACTCGAGGCCTACTACAAAACCCGCAAGGATGCGCAGGAGGCCGCGCTTGAAGCCTACGACGCAATCCTCCTGGTCGGTGGCAGCGGTCCGATCATCGACATGGTCAACAACCAGCGGGTGCACGACCTCGTGCTCGGCTTCCATGCCGCGAAAAAGCCGATCGGGGCGATCTGCTACGGCGTCGCCACGCTGGTCTTCGCGCGCGATTTCAACGAGCGCCGCTCGATCATCGACGGCAAGCATGTCACCGGCCATTGTGTCGAATACGACTACAAGGACGGCACAGGCTTCGTCGGCACCGATCTCAACATCGGCCCGCCGCCTTACGTGCTGGAATACATGCTGTCCGATGCCGTCGGCCCCAGCGGCGGGTACCACGGTAATTTCGGCAAACAGACTTCGGTAATCGTCGATTATCCGTTCGTCACCGCCCGCTCGCTGCAATGCTCGCACGAGTTCGGCGACCGCTTCGTCGACATGCTCCAGAGCGGCCTGGCCCGGTCGGGGTGGTGAGCCGATGAAACACGCGACCCTCCAGACCCGCAACGGCCACCACGCGATCCTCGATCAGCTGATCGCCGACGGGGTGAGCCATATCTTCGGCAATCCCGGCACCGTCGAGCAGGGGCTGCTCGACGCGCTCGGCGACCGGCCGCAGCTGGCTTACGTGCTCACGCTGCAGGAAAGCATCGCGATCTATGCCGCCGACGCATATGCACGGGCCAGCGGCGGGCTCGCGGTGGCGCAGATCCATTCAAGCCCCGGTCTCGGCAATAGCATCGGTGCGCTCTACCAAGCGCACAGGGGCCATAGCCCGATCCTGGTTATCGGCGGCGATGCCGGCGTGAAATACCAGCCGATGGATGCGCAGATGGCCGCCGACCTCGTGGCCATGGCCGCCCCGGTCACCAAGTGGTCGACGATGGTCCAGGACCCAGCTTCGCTGCTGCGCGTGCTGCGGCGCGCGATCAAAGTGGCGCTCACCCCGCCGATGGGCCCGGTCTACGTCTGCCTGCCGCAAGACATGCTCGACGTCGCGACGGTCGAAACGGTGCGGCCAACCTCACGGGTCGCGATCAGCGGCGCGCCCGCTCCGGTCGCGCTCGATGAGGCCGCCGCCGCGCTCGCCGGTGCCGCCCGCCCGACCGTGTACGTCGGCGACGGCATAACCCAGGCGGGGGCGCAAGCAGAACTGACGCGCCTTGCAGACCTGCTGGGGGCCGATGTCTGGGGCGTCGACAGCGGCGAGCTCAACATGAGCCATGCCCACCCGCTGTGGCGCGGTCAGACCGGGCACATGTTCGGCGGGCATTCGCTGCCGATCACCCGCAGCGGCGACGTCAACCTCGTCGTCGGCACCTACATGGTCCCGGAGGTCTTTCCGCATTTGGGCGACATCTTCGCCGAAGACGCCACCACCATCCACCTCGACGCCGACCCGGGCGCGATCGCCAAGAACCATCCGGTCGACCTCGGGCTGGTCTGCGATCCGAAAGCCGGGCTTGCGGCGCTGGCCGAGCGGCTGGAACCGCTGCTCGACGCTACCGCAAAGACCGCCGCGGCCGACCGGCGGGCCAAGGCGCAGAGCCGCGCCGAGGCCGCCCGCACCGAGGCTAGGGCGACCACCACCAGCGGCGACGGGGCGATCCCCGGCACGCTGCAGTTCGGCCACGTCGCGGCCGCGCTGGCCGAGCGGCTGCCGGCGGACGCCGTGATCTTCGACGAAGCCCTCACCAACTCGCCCGCACTCAAC
>DQCI01000020.1:0-572 GCA_003545125.1 Paracoccaceae bacterium | reverse complement strand
TGGTCGGCGGTGCGCCACGACCTGCCCATCAAGTGGATCATCTGCAACAACCGCTCCTACCGGCTCTTGCAGGCCAATATCAGCCAGTTCTGGGATGAGCACGCGGTGGATAACCGCGCCTTCCCGCTGGCCTTCGATTTGTCGCGCCCGGCGCTCGACTTCGCCCATATCGCCGAAGGCTTCGGCGTGGCTTCGGCGCGGATCGAAACCTTCGACGATATCGGCCCGGCGCTCGACCGGGCTCTGGCTCACGACGGGCCGTTCCTCCTCGACGTCCTGCTCGAGGGCGATGTCCACCCCGAACTGATAGGTGTGAAATGCGGCCAGTAGCTCCCGAAACCTGGACCTTGACGCAACCCGCGACGCCCTTGCGCGCGCGCCCCGGAACGGCCCACCCGCCGGGGGCCACGGTGGCAGAAGGCGGGGTGAATTTCTCTGTGTTCTCCGAGCACGCCAGCGACATGGAGCTGCTCTTGTTCGAGAGCGCCACCGCGCCCGAGCCGTTTCAGGTGATCTCGCTGACCGATCCCGAGCACCGCGCCTTCCATTTCTGGCACGTTTTCGTCGAGGGC
>DQCI01000062.1 GCA_003545125.1 Paracoccaceae bacterium | reverse complement strand
CCGAGTTCGCCCACCCGGCCCCGCAAACGAAAAGCGCGGGAGCCCAGCCCCCGCGCGTTCCAGGTTTCGAAGATCGGTGCCCGACCTCAGCTGCCCCAGATGTAGATCGAGGCGAAGAGGAACAGCCAGACCACGTCGACGAAGTGCCAGTACCAGGCCGCCGCCTCGAAGCCGACATGGGCCTCCGGGGTGAAGTGGCCCTTCACCGCGCGCATCAGGCAGACGAACAAAAAGATCGTGCCGATGATGACGTGGAAGCCGTGGAAGCCCGTCGCCATGAAGAAGTTGGCACCATAGATGTTGCCCGAAAGCCCAAACGCCGCATGGCTGTATTCGTAGGCCTGGAAGAAGGTGAACAAGAGGCCGAGGATCACGGCGATGATGAGGCCGTTGACGAGATCGCGCCGGTTGTTCTCATGCGCCAGCGCATGGTGTGCCCAGGTGACCGCGGCGCCCGACAGCAGCAGGATCAGCGTGTTGATGAGCGGCAAGTGCCAGGGGTCGAAGGTCTCGATCCCCGCCGGCGGCCAGACACCGTCGATTTTCGGGCTTCCTTCCGTCATCGGGTACATGGCGTGCTTGAAGAAGCTCCAGAACCAGGCGACGAAGAACATCACCTCCGACATGATGAACAGCACCACGCCGTAGCGCAGGCCGATGCGGACCACCGGGGTGTGATCGCCGGTCTGGCCTTCGTCGACCACGTCCGCCCACCAGGCGAAGGCGGTGTAGAGCACGATCACAAGGCCGATCGCAAAGATCCAGGGCGTGTTGTTTTCGACATTGGGCGACATCCAGAGCACCGCGCCGAACAGCATGACGAAGGCGCCGACGGCGGCGGTAAACGGATGCCACGAGGGCGGCAGGATGTGATAATCGTGATTTTTCGCGTGCGCCATGTTCTTCGTCCCTGACCTTTTTTTCTCCCTGACCGGTCCTGCTGCCAGGTCCGGTGCCGGTTCCGTTCCTAGTTCGCCTCGACGTCCGCCGCCCCGTTCCCGGTCTCCAGCGCCGCCATGTCTTCGGGCAGCGGGGTCTCATGGAACGTGTAGCTGAGCGTGATCGCCTTTGCGAATTTCGCCTCATCGTCGTCGACAATCTCCGGGTCGACGTAAAAGGTCACCGGCATCGTCAGCCGCTCGCCGGGCTGGAGCACCTGCTCTTCGAAGCAGAAGCAGTCGATCTTGGTGAAGAAGGCCCCCGCGGAATAGGGGGCGACGTTGTAGCTCGCGGTGCCGGCAACGGGCCGGTCGGTCGGGTTGTAGGCCTCGTAGAAGGCAAGGCCGGTTTCGCCGATCTTCAGCACCATGTCTTTCTGCATCGGCTCGAAGACCCACGGCATGTCGCGTTCCAGCGAGGCGTCGAAGCGGATCTTGATGGTCTTGTCGAGCACCACGTCGGAGCCTGTCTCGGCGGCGTTGGTGGTGCCGCCGTAGCCGGTAACCTTGCAGAAGAAATTATAGGCCGGCACCGCCGCCCAGGCCATCGCGCCCATGAACAGCACAACGCCCGCCGCCTTCGTCGCGGTCTTCCGGATGCCCGAGACGCTCATTGCGACGCCTCCGTGCCCGGGATGCCGAGCGCGTCATTCGGGTCGGTGCCCACCTTGGCGATGGTGAGCCCGTAGACGAGGCCCACGAACAGGATCAGCACCACGCCGAGGCCGACATTGCGGCTGAACCGCCGGCGGTGAAGTTCGTGTTCTGCCTTGATCGTCGTGGCCATGTTACCAGCCTCCCTTACCAGCCGCCGAGGCCCCAGTGCGCCAGGGTCGTTTCGACCAGCAGCGCACCGAAATGCCCGAAAAGATAGGCGAGCGAGAGCTTGAAGAACTTCCGCTCTGCGGCATGTTTGTCGGCCTCGCTGTCGGCATCAGACCGCTTCAGGATGCCCCAGGCGCCGGTGATGAACAGCGCGTTCAGGACCACGGCGACGCCCATGTAGGCCGGCCCACCGATCGAGGTGAAGCCCAGCGCCAGCGAGACCACGGCGAGGGCCAGCGTGTAGGCGAAGATCTGACGACGGGTCGCGTCACGGCCGTGGGTCACGGTCAGCATCGGCACCTTCGCGTCGGCATAATCGGTCTTTACGAACAGCGCGAGCGCCCAGAAATGCGGCGGGGTCCAGGCGAAGGTGAGCGCGAACATCAGCACGCTTTCGACGCTCACA
This sequence comes from Paracoccaceae bacterium, assembly GCA_003545125.1. Taxonomy (GTDB): domain Bacteria; phylum Pseudomonadota; class Alphaproteobacteria; order Rhodobacterales; family Rhodobacteraceae; genus Sinisalibacter. Next base: position 3,046 of record DQCI01000062.1, on the reverse strand, counting down.
CCGCCAGTGGCCACGGCCCAGCCGATCATCGGCGGCAAGGCCCCCGCGGCGCCACCGATGACGATGTTCTGCGGCGTCGAGCGCTTGAGCCACATCGTGTAGACACACACATAGAAGAAGATGGTGAAGGCGAGCAGCCCGGCAGCCACGGCATTTGCGGCGAGAAACAGCATCACCACGGCCATGACGGACAGCGTGATGCCGATCGCGAAGGCTTCGCCTTCGGTGACCCGGCCCGACGGGATCGGGCGCTTCTGGGTGCGGCGCATCAGCCGGTCGATGTCGGCGTCCCACCACATGTTGAGCGCGCCCGAGGCGCCGCCGCCGATGGCGATGAACAGGATCGAGGCCAGCGCGACCACCGGATGCACCGGCGTCGGGGCCACGATCAGCCCGACCAGGGCGGTGAACACGACGAGCGACATGACCCGCGGCTTGAGCAGCGCGAAATAGTCGCCGAAGCCCGCCTCCTGCGGTGCCGTCCGTTCATATGCGCGAATATCGGTCATGTGTTTCCCCCGCAGGCCCCTCCTGCCCGGCCGATCACTCGGCCGCAGCCAGCGCCACGCCCGGAAGGGTCTCGGGGTTGCCGGCGTATTCCTCGACCGCCTCGACGAGCCAGGCGTCGTAGGCGTCCTGGCTGACCGCCTTGACGGTGATCGGCATATAGGCGTGGTCCTTGCCGCAAAGCTCGGAGCACTGGCCGAAGTAGATGCCTTCATTGCCCTCCTGGACGGTGAACCAGAGCTCGGCGAGCCGGCCGGGCACCGCGTCCTGCTTCACACCGAAGGCGGGGATGGTCCAGGAATGGATCACGTCGGAGCCGGTGACCTGCATGACCACCTTCTTGCCGGTCGGCACGACGACGGCGGTATCGGTGGCGAGCAGGTAGAGATCGTCGGTGTAACCGAAGTCGGCCAACTCCTCCTTCGCCAGCAGGAAGCTGTCGAAATCGAACTCGTGATCGACATATTCATAGCCCCAGTACCACTGGTTGCCGGTGACCTTGATGATGACGTCGCCTTCGGGAATTTCCTGCTGCTTGTAGAGCACGGGCAGGGATTTGGCCCCGATGAGCACCAGGATGAGCACCGGAATGAGCGTCCAGGCCACCTCGACCACGCTGTTGTGGGTGAACGACTTCGGAGTCGGGTTGGCCCGGCGATTGTAGCGCACGATCACCCAGAGGATCAGCAGCGCGACGAAACCGGCGATCGCAACCGAGATTATGTGGACGAAATCGTCGAGCGCCCAGGTGGCGATGGCCACATCGGTCGCCGCCGGCTGGAGGTTCATCGCCCCGGCCACCGGCTTGCCGATCACCTCGAGCTCCTGCGCGCGGGCGGTGCTCGCGCCCAGTCCGGCGCCCAGTCCCGCGCCCAGTCCCGCGCCCAGCGTTGCCGATAGAAAGGCCAGCGGCCGAATGGTCGTCATCATCGCGTGCATTCCCGTAAACTTCATGTCTCGGCGCGTTCTTTGGCGCCACAATGCGGGGCCTGACGATTGTTATCAGGTAATCCCGTTGTCTCCCTGCCCTTCTGAAACCATATTCACGGGGCGTGGACAAGAAAAAACCTGCGCGTTTATGCCACACTCATGCATTTTGCCGCATGTGAAAGGACAACATGACCGAGACCGCCCCCTTCCGCCCGTTCGAAACCCATCTCGACGAATCTCGCAGCTTGGCGATTCTCAAGGCCGCGACCGACGGCGCCGACGATGGCGAAGTGTTCCTCGAGCGGAAACACTCCGAGGCGCTGGTATTCGATGACGGACGGCTCAAGACCGCGAGCTTCGACGCCTCCGAGGGCTTCGGGCTGCGCGCGGTCAAGGGCGAGACGGCCGGATACGCCCATTCCACCGAGATCTCCGAGGCGGCCCTGAAACGCGCGGCCGAGACCACGCGGCTGGCCGTCGGCGCCGGCGGCGGCACGTTGGCGGACGGACCTGCGGGGACCAACCGCAAGCTCTACACCGACGCCGACCCGATGGCGGATGCGAGCTTCCCGGTGAAGGTCGAAACCCTGCGCGAAATCGATGCCTATGCGCGCGCGAAGGATCCCCGGGTGGTGCAGGTCTCGGCGACCGTGGCCGCGAGCCTGCAAGTGGTGCATATCCTGCGCCCCGACGCCACGCTGGTGTCGGACACCCGCCCGATGGCGCGGGTCAACGTGAGCGTGATCGTCGAACAGGACGGGCGGCGCGAGTCGGGCGGGCACGGCGGCGGCGGGCGCGCCGGGCTCACCGAGTTGATCCGGGCCGAGAGCTGGAAAGCCAGCGTCGACGAAGCGCTGCGCATCGCTCTGGTGAACCTCGAAGCGGAACCGGCGCCCGCCGGGCAGATGGACGTGGTGCTCGGCGCCGGTTGGCCCGGGATCCTCTTGCACGAGGCGGTTGGCCACGGGCTGGAAGGCGATTTCAACCGCAAGGGCACCTCGGCTTTTTCGGGGCTGATGGGCACCCAGGTGGCCGCGAAAGGCGTGACCATCGTCGACGACGGCACGATCCCGGACCGACGCGGCTCGATCACCGTCGACGACGAGGGCACGCCCTCGGGGCGCAACGTGCTGATCGAGGACGGGGTGCTGGTGGGCTATATGCAGGACCGGCAGAACGCCCGGCTGATGGGCGTCGCCCCCACCGGCAACGGTCGGCGCGAGAGCTATGCGCACGCGCCGATGCCGCGGATGACCAACACGATCATGGAAGGCGGTACGGCCACGCGCGACGAGGTGCTGGGCGAACTCAAGGACGGGATCTATGCCGTCGGTTTCGGCGGCGGCCAGGTCGACATCACCAACGGCAAGTTCGTGTTCTCCTGCACCGAGGCCTACCGCGTGCAAAACGGGAAAATCGGCGCCCCGGTCAAGGGCGCCACCTTGGTCGGCGACGGCCCGGCGGCAATGAAGCAGATCCGCGCGATTGCAGACGACATGGCGCTCGACCCCGGCATCGGCAATTGTGGCAAAGCGGGGCAATGGGTGCCGGTGGGCGTCGGCCAGCCGACTCTTCTGATCGGCGGGCTTACGGTGGGTGGCTCGGCGGC
>DQCI01000338.1 GCA_003545125.1 Paracoccaceae bacterium | reverse complement strand
CCCCCCCGCCCGCCGCAGGCGGCGGGCGCAGCCCGCAACAGGTAGAGCCGTGCCTTCAAAGTCCCGAAGAAACGGGAAGGTCCCAAAAAAAGGCCCGCCCGAATCCGGGCGAGCCTTGAAAAATGCGTCACGACTTCCGCGCTGGCGAAGCCGACAGTATCCGCCCCTACTTCACATCCTTGAAGCAGCGAAACCCGAGGTGGTAGTTGGAATGCGAATTGGTCGCGAGCACGCGCGAGCCGTGCCAGAACGGGGCGCGCCAACGGGCCCATTCCTCGTGCGCCCGGATTCTGTCCCAGATGAACCACGAGCCTTTCATCTCGGTCACACCGAGGCTGCGCGAGCCGCGCGAGGCCATCTGGTCGGGCGTGAGCGGCAGGTTCATGTGTTCGGCCGCGTTGCCTTCGAGGTCGTAGACCCCGAGCCCCGACTTGCAGTTGGGGAAGCTGCCCACCGGATAAGTGTTTGACCCGCAGCCGTTCCAGTCGCCGCCGTTGCAGCCCGGGGACTTCGACGAGTTCTGCGCGCAGATCCCGGCGCGCCATTGCGGCCCGTAGGTCCAGCTCTTCGACGACCCCCATTTCGCGTTATGCGCCGAGCGCATGCCCTGGGGGCTGCCAATGTCGAACCGGTAGTCGGGCGCGAGCAGCGCCCCGGCCGCGGCCCCTTCCCATTCATGCGCGTCGCCCATCCGCTTGCCTTCGGCCCAGCAGACCTCGGCCGCCTCGCGAGCGGTGATCCATGTCACCGGGTAGGCGAGCGGCACGTTGGGGTACTCGAACATGTCGGCGCAGACCTTGGCATCCTCGGGACGCTGGGTCGCCGGGTCGTAAAGCGGCGCCATGTAGCGCTCACCGCAGATCCGCTCGAACTGCGCGTTGCGATAGTATTCGTAGGCGTTCTGCGGCAGTTTCGACTGCGCCTGGCCCGGCGTCAGCGGGTGCCGGGTGACCGCGGGATTGCCCTGCCCGGCCCGTCCGGAGCGCTGGAGGATACTGCGGACCTTCGCGATCTCGCCCGAGGACACGCCCCGCGCCTTCTGCATCAGCGCGAACATTTCCTCGTTGTTCTCGGCAAGCGTCGCCGCACCCGCCGGGGCGCTCACGGCCCCGAGGGCCATGGCCAGGGCCAGCACGGCCGCTTTCAACCCGGGGCGTGTCACCATCGCGTCAGTCCTTCCGCAGCATGTAGATGAAATCGCGGTTGTCCGAGAAGTTCACGAACCGCGGCACCTGGCCACCGGCAAGGTAAGGATCGCTGTCCTTCATCAACCGGCTGAGATGCGAGCCGGTCACGCCGTCGCCGCGCGTGTTCTGCTGGAAATAGGCCATGTAGGTCAGTTCCGGCGAGTTCATGTCGAGCAGCATCGCGTAGTCGCAATCGTAGGCCTGGAACACCCGCGCCATCGCCGAGGGCGTGACGGAGGAGAAATAGGCGTACATCAGGAACTTGCGGCCGTCGGTTTCGCGCAGGCACATGCCCGAGCGCAGCGTGCGCAGCTGCGCGTCGGCAGACCCCGACCAGTTGCCGCCGCCCCAGCTGCTGACCCGGTCGCCGACCTTGATGGCACCGGTCTCGGGATCGCGCGCGACCACCGTCACACCGTTCTGGCGGGCATAGGCGAGATCGGGGATCATCGCATTGTCAGCCTCTTGCCAGGTCTTCATCCCGACCTCGCCGTCCGTGGTGACGTAGAAGGTGGCGAGGTTGGTGCGCAGCCGCGAGAAGGTGACGCCGTTGGCGAGGAAACCGTAGTGATGACCGCGGTTGAAACCGGCGTAATCGCCGAAGCGGAAGGCACCGTGGTCGCGCTTGAACCCACCGGCCCAGGCCGCGACGACACGCGGCAGCAGCGACGGCGGCAACATCCCGTTGCGCACCAGCGGCGCCGGGCTGTTGAACCCGTCGGGGCCGGGCAGGTTGTAGTCGTTGCCGCTGCGTCCGGGCCGCGACGACCAGCCGAGGTTCGGGTGGTCGGTGCCGAGCTCGTAGCCGATCTCGTAGCGCGACAGGTCGAAGGCCACGAGGTAGACATCGGCGTTGCGTTCGGTGCCGTCGAGCCCGTTGGCATTGCCGCCAGACCGCATGACCTCGTCGGCCACCAGCCCAGGCTGCACCACCGAAGCGAACACGCCCTCGGAGCCTTCGACCTTGTACCAGGACCCCGCCTGCATGCCGGCGGCGGCGCCTTCGACGGGCAGGCCCATCTGGGTGCGCATCACCGGGGTACGCGCAAGGTTGGCGGCACCGAGCGCGGCGACCTGGGCATCGGTGTCGTCCACCGCGTCGCCGAAGGCGGAGTTCTCGAGGAAGGCGTCCTCGAAGAAGGTGCCCTTGATGAGGTTCACCAGCTTGTCGCCGAACACAACGTTGCTGCGCAGGAAGTCCGACACCGCCTCACGGTTGGTCTTGGAGCCCTGCACCCGGTTGCGCAGGTACAGCCGCCCGCCGCAAACCGGCGCGTAGGGCAGCCCGCTGTTCGCGGCCGATGTCAGTTCCGGCACGTCGCCCGCCCAGGGCGCGCAGGTGTGGCGCTCGCCATTGCCCTCGATCAGCAGCTGCGGGTCGGCTTCGTCGGTGAGCGACACCTTCCAGGCCTTCGCGTCGCCATTTTCGAAATGCCAGGCACGGGCCGCGCCACCGGCGGACGTCGTCTCGAGCAGGTACCAGCGGTTGACGCCCGGGTGCAGCGAGGTGAGCCGCAGGCTGCCGCCGGCGCCGTCGACCCGTTCCATCGTCGCGCGCATCGGTGCGAAGTCGACGACAGACGGTACGGTATCGCCCATGTAGCGATCCCATTGCGCCGTCAGCGCCGCGGTGTCCGCCGCCGGAATCCCCTGCGCGACGGCTGTGGCATGTCCGGCCGAAATAACGGCCAATGTCGCCGCAAGTCCGGCCCAGTGCCGGAGTCCCCCGATTCTCATGTTGTCCTCGGTCTTTCTGAGCAAAATCCTATAGGCCACATCAGCACAAGACATCCTCTTTGCACCCGGAAGCACCAAATGCGCCCCGGAATGCGTCATGCGCGTCCCCTCCGACACGGCCTGAGTCGAAAAAGTACTATCCGACTATACGGAACCCCACATTCGAGCCAACCCGCAACGTGAAAGAATCTGGAAACGCGATGTCCTAGGCCCGGATACAATCGCTTTTGTGGCGCCTGTGCCACCCCTTCTTTGGCAGGCCGGGCGAGCGGCCCACGTTTCGCCACATCGGCGCCCCGAACCGGACCCGGATTCACCGCTTCTTTTTATTTCCGCCTCACTAACGAACGTGGGAATTCATGGAGAGCCCTCATGTCGATTCGCGCGAAGATCATCGTTCTCCCCGTCGCCGTCGCCCTGCTGGTCACCATGCTGATGGGGGGTGGGCATGTTCGTCAGCGAGCAGCATGCCCTGCGGATCATGCATGACCGTGATCTCGACACCGCCCAGGCCTGGCTCGAAGCCTCGATCAATCGCACCCACAAGATCGCCCTCGCCCAGGCCGAGGTGATCGCGTCGCTCCCGGTCGTCCAGGCGGCCGTCGCGGCGCAAGACGACAGGGCGCTCGAACAGCTGCCCGGCCCCGGGTTTGCGCACATGAAGGCGGCCGCCGGCATGGCGCAGATGCAGTTTCACCTCGCCCCGGCGACCTCGCTTTTCCGCATCCACAAGCTGGAAAAGCGCGGCGACGATCTCTCGGGCTTCCGCCAGACGGTGGTCGATGCCAACACGACGGGCACCTCGCTCTCGGGGCTCGAACGCGGCCGGGCCGGGATCGGAGCGCGCGGGGTCGCCATCGTCCGCCACGAAGGCAAACCAGTCGGTACCGTCGAAGTCGGGCTCGACGTCGGCGTGGCCTTCCTCGAGGGGCTGGCCGCGCGCAGCGGCAATCACTTCGAATTCTACCTGATGCCCGACACGGACATCGAGACCTTCGACGCCGCCAACCAGGTCAACACCCGCCTCGGCGCGACCATCGAGAGTGACCCGCTGTTGTCGGGCGAGGACCTGGCCGAGTTGAGGCAGACCCCCACGCTTGACCGCGATGTCACCCTCGACGGCGCCGCTTTCGCGATGCGCGCCCTCGCCATCCGCGACTATTCCGGCGACGTGGCCGGCGTCGTCACCCTGCTCCGCCCGATCGAGGCCTACGGCGCCATTTCCAGCAAGCTCGCGATGTCAGCCAGCATCGCGGCCCTGATCGCGATCCTCCTGGGAGCCGGCGTCGGGGCCGTGACCGGGCATCGGCTGGGCCAGCAGTTCGCCGGCATCTGCCGCACCACCGAACGTCTCGCGAGCGGCGACCCCGATCTGGTGATCACCGGTACGGAACGGCACGACGAGATCGGCGGCATCAGCCGTGCGCTCAAGCTGTTCCATGAAAAACTGCAGGAGAATGCCCGGCTGGAGGCCGCCTTGAAGGAAGAGGAAGCGGCCAAGCGCGCGCACGAAACCGCGGAAAAGGCGCAGGCCGCCCAACGCGCCGAAGAGCAACACGTCGCGCAGGAAGCCGAGGCGCAACGTCGGCGCGAGCTGTCCGAGGCCGAGGCCCGCGCGGCCCAGGCCGAACAGGCGGCCGCCGAGGCGCGGGTACGCGAGCAGCAGGAGGTCGTGGAACTGCTCGCGGAGGGGCTCGAGGCGCTTGCCAACGGCAACCTCTGCTATCAAATCACCAAGGCCCTGCCCGGCGACTACGAATCCCTCCGGCTTGACTTCAACCGCGCGCTGGCCCGTCTGCGCAGAACCATGTCGGGACTTGACCGGACCGCCGACGGGATCGACGGCGAGGTGGTCGCGATCGCGCAGGCGTCGGACGAGTTGTCGCGGCGCACCGAGCGCAATGCGGCGACGCTGGAAGAGACCGCGGCGGCGCTTGACCAGCTGACCACCTCTGTCCGGTCGGCCGCAAACGGTGCGACCGAAGCCAAGCGACTGATCGAGAATGCGAACCGCAATGCCGATGATGGCGGCACCTCGGTGTCGCACGCCGTCGACGCGATGAACCGGATCGCGGAGTCTTCGCGCGGGATCACCAAGATCACCAGCGTGATCGACGAGATCGCGTTCCAGACCAATCTCCTTGCCCTCAACGCCGGGGTCGAGGCCGCCCGCGCCGGTGACGCCGGACGCGGATTCGCCGTCGTCGCCTCGGAAGTGCGCGCCCTCGCCCAGCGGTCCTCCGAAGCCGCCCGCGAGATTTCCGATCTGATCGCGGCCAGCGAGGCCGAGATCCACCAGGGCGTCGACCTCGTCGGCAAAACCGGCGAGGCGCTGGACAGGATCCTCGACTCGGTCCGGGACATCTCGGCCCAGGTGATCCTGATCGCAAGCGCCTCGGAAGAACAGGCCACCGGGCTCAGCGAAATCAACGAAGCGGTGAACACGCTCGACACGACGACCCAGCAGAATGCCGCGATGTTCGAGGAAACGAGCGCCGCTACGACTGTGCTCAACAGCAAAACCCGCGAGCTCGTCTCGGCGATCCGCGGATTTCACTTCGCGGGCGTGAACGAGAAAGCGGCGCGCCCGGTCCAGCACCTGGGGGACGACACCGCGCGCAATGCGGTCGCCTGAGCCCCGGCCGCCGGTCTGAGGGCGCCGGTCTCAGGGCGCCACTTCCTGAGGAGCGCCGGTCCGGCGGGGGTGATCCAAAGGCACCGTTCTGCGAAACATCGGTCCCGGGCGGATGGGGCGCGGACCGCCCTGCAACCCACCAATGACCCGCGCGCGCCGGGTCCCGGCAAACCGGTCTGCGGCTTCGGCACGCAGGTGCCGCCGGAACCCGGGGG
>DQCI01000340.1:9023-12223 GCA_003545125.1 Paracoccaceae bacterium | reverse complement strand
GACGGTGACGAAGACGGGGACGACGACGGCAAGCACCGCGACGAAACGATCGAGGACGTGGGCGACGAGGATGTCACCGAGGAATTCCGCCAGCCCCGCAAGCCGCGGCCGAAAAAGTACAAGATCCAGGAAGTCGTCAAGGTCCGCCAGATCCTGCTGGTGCAGGTGGTCAAGGAAGAGCGTGGCAACAAGGGCGCGGCGCTGACAACCTACCTGAGCCTCGCGGGGCGTTACTGCGTGCTCATGCCCAACACCGCCCGCGGTGGCGGCATCTCGCGCAAGATCACCAACGCCGTCGACCGCAAGAAACTCAAGTCGATCGCCGAAGAGATCGACGTGCCGAAGGGCGCGGGTCTCATCATCCGCACCGCCGGTGCCAAGCGCACCAAGGCCGAGATCAAGCGCGACTACGAATACCTTCAGCGGCTGTGGGAAGAGATCCGCACGCTCACGCTGAAGTCGATTGCGCCCGCCAAGATCTACGAGGAGGGCGACCTCATCAAGCGCTCGATCCGCGATCTCTATTCGCGCGAGATCGACGAGGTGTTGGTGGAGGGCGACCGTGGCTACCGCGTGGCCAAGGACTTCATGAAGATGATCATGCCGTCCCACGCCAAGAACGTGCAGCACTACACCGATACGCTGCCGCTGTTCGCGCGCTACCAGGTCGAAAGCTACCTCAGCTCGATGTTCAACCCGACCGTCCAGCTCAAGTCCGGCGGCTACATCGTGATCGGCGTGACCGAGGCGCTGGTGGCGATCGACGTCAACTCGGGACGGGCCACCAAGGAAGGCTCGATCGAGGAGACGGCGCTCAAAACCAACCTCGAAGCGGCGGAAGAAGTCGCCCGCCAACTCCGGCTGCGCGACCTTGCCGGCCTGATCGTGATCGATTTCATCGACATGGAGGAGCGCAAGAACAACACCGCCGTCGAAAAGCGGATGAAGGACAAGCTCAAGACCGACCGCGCCCGCATCCAGGTGGGCCGGATCTCGGGCTTTGGCCTCATGGAGATGTCGCGCCAGCGGCTGCGCCCGGGGATGATCGAGGCCACGACCCAGCCGTGCCCGCATTGCCACGGCACCGGCCTGATCCGCTCCGACGACAACCTGGCGCTGAACATCCTGCGCCAGTTCGAAGAGGAGGGCACGCGCGGGCGCTCGCGCGAGGTGCTCCTGAAGGCGCCGGTCGGCATCGTCAACTATCTCGTCAACCACAAGCGCGAGCACATCGCCCAGATCGAGCTGCGCTACGGCATGGGGATCCGGCTCGAGGCCGACCCGTTCCTGATTTCGCCCGATTTCTCGCTTGAGAAATTCAAGACCGCGACCCGCGCGGTGCCGGAAGCCGCACCGGTGGTGTCGGTCGACGCGACGCTGATGGAGCCGATCGAGGAAGATGTGGTCGAGGAAGAGGCCGAAGTGCTCGAGACGCCGGACGTCGAGGAGGGCGAAGAGCAACCCAAGAAGAAGCGCCGCCGCCGGCGCCGCAAGCCCCGGTCGAAATCCGGGACGAATGGTGAGAACGGCGAGGCCCAGGACGGTGGCTCGGAGGCTTCCGAAGGTGGCACCGGGGCCGAAGCGGAGGACACCGCGGCCGTCGAGACTTCTGCCGAGGACGCCGTCGCAGAGACCGGCGGCGTTGCGAGCGAAGATGCGGGCGTCGAGACAGATGTAGATGCGGGCGAAGAGAAGCCCAAGTCGCGCTCCCGCAGCCGACGCTCGCGCTCGCGCAAGAAGAAGACCGACGAAGAGACTGTCGCCGGGACCGAAGGGGGCGACGAGACCGCCGCCGAGGCTACCCCTGCCGAACAGGTACCCGCGGACGCACACGTCGAAACGGCGCCCGCCGAACAGGCGCCCGTGGCGGAAGCTCCGGTCGAGCAAGAGCCTGCCGAGGCGGCCGCGACCGAAGAAGCCCCCGCCGAAGAGGCCGCCGTGGACGAAGCGCCGGCCGAGGAGGTCGCCGTGGAAGCCGCGCCCGCCGAAGAGCCCGCACCGGCGCCAGCGAACGAGACCCCGGCCAAAGAGACCCCGGCCGCCGAGGACGACAAGCCCAAGAAGAAGGGGTGGTGGTCGCTCGGCCGCTGACGGACGCAACAGAACTGGACAGGGCCGGGGCCGCAAACGCCCCGGCCTTTTTCGTTGCCCACCGGGGCGCTCGTTGGGGCGCTCGTCGCAAGGATGTGACGAGATGGGAGGTGACGGCTCCGTCCGGTCGCGATAGGCAGGAGACATGTTCGGAATCGAGATCATAGACGCCAGCCTGCTGCCGGCCATGTTCGTGGCCCTCGTGGCAGGGCTCCTGTCGTTCCTGAGCCCTTGCGTGCTGCCAATCGTGCCGCCCTATATCGCCTACATGTCCGGCGTCTCGATGGCCGATCTGCAATCGGGCGCGAAGGCCTCGAAAAAGGCGCTGTTGACGGCGCTGTTCTTCGTGCTCGGCCTGTCGACGGTGTTTTTGTTCCTCGGCTTCGCGGCCTCGGCCTTCGGGACCTTCTTCCTCGCCAACCAGCAGGTGTTCAACTGGGTCGCGGGCACGATCGTGATCGTCTTCGGGCTCCACTTCATCGGTGTCTTCACCATTCCTTTCCTGAACCGCGAGGCCCGGCTCGACGCCGGCGACCAGGGCGGCTCTGCGCTGGGGGCTTACGTGCTCGGCCTCGCCTTCGCTTTTGGCTGGACGCCCTGCATCGGGCCGCAGCTTGGCATGATCCTGTCGCTCGCCGCGACCGAGGAGTCGGTCGCGCGGGGCACCACGCTGCTCGCGGTCTATGCTGCGGGGCTCGGCATCCCCTTCCTCGCCGTCGCCGCCTTCTTCCCGCGGATGCAGGGTCTCATGGGCTGGATGAAGCGGCATATGAAGCTCATCGAGCGGATCATGGGCGGGCTGCTCATTCTGATCGGCATCCTGATGCTGACAGGTGGCTTCTCGGCGCTGTCGTGGTGGCTCTTGGAGACTTTCCCGGCGTTGTCGGCGCTGGGATGATCTGACGCTGGTTTCGCGCGGACAGGCTGCCGCGCACCCGGGCCGGATGCGGGCGCTGCCTCACCCCGGAGGGGTGCCAACAAGACCGGGGGCGGCCCACAGTTGAGCCTGGAAGGCAGTTCAGCAGTTCACGCCCACGGTACAGACGCAAGTGACGGCTGAGTTACGCCCCGTCACCCCGGAGGGGTGCCGCAAAAGGTGGGGGCGCTGC
>DQCI01000340.1:0-8955 GCA_003545125.1 Paracoccaceae bacterium | reverse complement strand
TCACCCCGGAGGGGTGCCACCTGGACGGGGGGCGTTGCTGCGCTGTGCCGGGAAACCGCGTCAGGAACCCGCGACCCGCTTCCAACTGCAAATGAACCTTGGGGTACGCCCCCAAACCCCCGGAGTATTTTCGCCAAGAAAAAGGACGCGCGCAGGGTTGGCGGGCTTACCAGCGCGGCTTTCCCGGTCTATGCTCGCTCAAAACGCGAGTACCCCCCCGGGCCATGAGCAGTCCCGTCCATTCCGAGATCCGCCGCCGGAGGGTGTTTTACCTCCCCGGATACGACCCGATCCATCCGCGCCGCTACCGAGAGCTTTACCGCCGCGAGGGCCGCGCCCAGGCGAAAATATCCGGCTATGTACTCGATCTCACCGGACGGGTCGGCCAGGGGAACCGCGCGCGACCGGGCGGGGGGACCTCCGACGGGCAGGGCGCGCGCGGGTATGGTTGGCGGGTCAACGCGGTCCAGGACGGGGCGCCGGTGAACACCGACTTCGACGTGCTGGTCTGGTCCGACATCGTGCGCGCCAGTATGGATCACGGGATCGCGCGGACCTACTGGATCATGGCGCGCACCGCCTGGACCTATCTTGCCACCGGCACGCTCGCGCGGCTCATGCGGCTGAGGAAAGGCCCGGTGATCGCCGCGCTCTACCCGGTGGGCATGCTCCTTCTCCAGGCGGTGGCGGCGGTTTTCGCCGGCTTGCTGGTGGCGCTGATCGTCACCTGGGCGATGGGCTGGCTGGGGCAGGCAGCGGGTTTTGGCGTGCGGCTTGCAGACAAGCAATGGATCGTGGCGGGGCTGCTCGGGGCGCTCGGCGCGCTCGCGGTGCTCACGCATTTCAGGAACGTCGACAACCGCCTTTACGTCTACTACCTGATGCACGATTACGCCTATTCCGCCGCGGCCCGGGGCGCCAATCCGCCGGAGCTTGAGGCCCGGATCAAAGACTTCGCGATGCGGATCGCCGACGCTCTGGAGGAAGACCTCGACGAAGTGTTGGTGGTCGGTCACTCGTCCGGGGCGCATCTTGCGGTCTCGGTGCTTGCCGACCTTCACCGGCAGGGCCGTATCCCCGCCCACGGCCCGCGCCTTGCCCTGCTCACGCTCGGGCAGGTGGTGCCGATGGTGAGCTTCCTGCCGGACGCGGATCGGCTGCGGGCCGACCTCGCGTATCTGTCTGCCGCCGATATCCCCTGGGTCGACGTGACAGCCCCTGGCGATGGCTGTGCCTTTGCGCTCTGCGATCCGGTGGCGGTGAGCGGGGTCGCGCCCGCGGGCAAGCGTTGGCCGCTGGTGATCTCGGCGGCCTTCACGCAAACGCTCAGTCCGGACCGCTGGAAAAGCCTGCGCTGGCGGTTCTTCCGGCTGCATTTCCAGTATCTCTGCGCCTTCGACCGGCCGGGCGACTACGATTACTTCCGCATCACCGCCGGGCCCTTGTCGCTCGAGACCCGCTACCGCGACCGCGCGCCGTCGGCGAGCCGGATCGAAACGCCGGTCTCGAAATACACCGGGACGCGCCCGTGAGCGCGCCCGTACGCCCACCGGTACGCCCGCCCTTGCCGCCGAAACCGCCCGCGCGGGCCCGGCGGGTATCGCTGCGCCGCTATGCCAGGTTGTTTCGCGACGACATTCTCTCGGCTCAGCCCGCGCATCTCTACCGCGCCTGGATGGCCGAGTTCCGCACGCCGTTCTTTCGCTCCTTTCTGTGCAACGACCCGTCGCTCGTGCGCCTGGTGCTGAAAGAGAAACCGGATGATTTCCCCAAGTCCGACCGGATCCGGGAGGGGCTCGCGCCGCTGCTCGGCAACTCCGTCTTCGTGACCAATGGTGAGACCTGGAAACGGCAAAGGCGGATCATCGACCCGGCGTTCGAGGGCGGACGGCTGCGCGACACTTTGCCGGCGATGTGGGCGGCGGGGCAGGCGGCGGTCGCGCGGCTTGGCGAGAAGGCCGACGGGCACCCGGTCGAGATCGAAGCCGAGACGGCGCAAGCGGCGGCGGACGTGATCTTCCGGACGCTGTTCTCGATCCCGATCGAACACGATGTGGCGCGCGCGGTGTTCGCCGAATTCAAGGCGCACCAGCGCGCCCAGCCGGTGCTGAACCTCGGCGCGGTGCTGCCGTTGCCGAAATGGGTGCCGCGCTTTCATGCCCGCGAGACGAAGCGCACGGCGCGCGCGATCCGGGGGTTGATCACCCGGCTGACGGCGGCCCGGATGGCCGAGATCGCGGCCGGGACAGCCCCCGACGACCTCGCCACCAAGATCATGACCACCCGTGATCCCGAGACCGGGCATGCGTTCGACACGGAGGAAATGGTCGACCAGGTGGCGATCTTCTTCCTTGCGGGCCATGAGACCTCCGCCTCGGCGCTGGCCTGGGCGCTCTACCTGCTCGCGCTCTATCCAGACTGGCAGGACAGGGTGGCAGCGGAAGCCGCGGCGGTGCTGGGCGCCGATAGGCCCGACTTTTCGGCCCTGAAACGGCTGCCGGTGACGCGGGACGTGTTTCGCGAGACGCTTCGCCTCTACCCGCCAGTGCCGATGATGGTGCGCGCGGCCGCCTGCCCGGAACGGTTTCGGGAGCGCGACGTGCCGAAAGGCGCGCAGATCGTGCTGAGCCCCTGGCACCTCCACCGCCACGAACGGCTCTGGCACAGCCCCGACGCGTTCGATCCCGGCCGTTTTGCGACGGAGAACGGGAAGGCCTGCCTGCGGAATGCCTATATCCCGTTTTCCGCCGGACCCCGGGTCTGCACCGGCGCGGGCTTCGCCATGGCAGAGGGCCCGCTGTTGCTGGCGCTTTTGGTGCGCGCGTTCCGGTTCGAGACGGTGACGGAGCGCCCGCCGATGCCGGTGGCGCATCTCACGGTACGCGGCAGGGACGGGATCTGGCTGCGGGTGACGCCGCGGGACGGGTGAGCCGGGACCGCTGCGTCAGGACCGGTGCGCCGTGGCGGGGCGTCGTCGGGTCGCGGTCGCCGCCTCGGCCGGGAGGGCGCATCGACAGGTCCGGGGCCGGTCAGGACCGCGCGAGCTTTGCATAGGCGGCGCAGGCAATGGAGCTGACATGAATTAGATCAGAGTGTTAGCTTCCCGGCCGAGGTCGCCCACCCGGCGCAGCCGCGAGCGCCCGACGCGCCCGGGGGCCAGCCATCGCTATTGGTCCCAACTCGGCTTGCGCTTTTCGATGAAGGCCTGGATGCCTTCCGCCGTGTCGGCCTGCATCATGTTTTCGCCCATTACCGGCCCGGCGATGTCGTAGGCGGCGTCGAGGGGCTGGTCGATCTGGGCGTAGAAACCCGCCTTGCCGAGCTTGACCGCTATGTCGAGTTTCGAGGCCACCACCCCGGCAAGCGCCATGGTCTCCTCGGTGAGGCGTTCGGCCGGCACCACGCGGTTGATCAGCCCGCCGGCAAGGGCGCGGTCCGTGTCGATGAACGCGCCCGTCGCGGCCATCTCGAACGCCAGTTTGCGCGGCAGCGCGCGGGTCAGCGCCACCGAGGGGGTCGAGCAGAACAGGCCGAGGTTGACGCCGTTGACCCCGAAGCGGGTGCCGGCGGCGGCCACCACCATGTCGCAGCTCGCCGCGAGCTGGAGGCCGGCGGCGGCGGCAATGGTGTGGACCTCGGCGATGACTGGCTGCGGCAGCGCCGGGATCATCTGCATCACCACACCGCAGCGGCGGAACAGGTCGTCGAAATAGGCCCGCCCGCCGTCTGTCGCGTTGCGTGCGGCCTGCATCTGTTTGAGATCGTGCCCGGCGGAGAACACCTTGCCGGCGCCCGAGATCACCACGGCGCGGATCGACCGGTCCTCGGCCAGCGCCGCGAAAGCCTCCGCCAGCGCCGAAAGCATCTCGTCGGACAGCGCGTTGAGACTGCCGGGGCTGTTGAGCGTGAGGCGCGCCACGGCGCCGTGGTCTTCACGAATGAGAATCGGCACGGTCTTGTCCTCCCTGGATGTTGCGGCCACGATAGGCATCCGTGCAACAGCTGGGAAGATCGGGGGACGAGATGCAGGTGAAGATGGGGCTCGACGCGCTGCGGGCGTTCCTCGACGCGGAATTTCCGCAGGTGGCGGAGGATCTCGAGCTGCTCGACGTGAGCCCGATGCACCTGGTGATGCGGGCTCTGGTGCACGACCGGCATCTGCGCCCCGGCGGCACCGTCTCGGGTCCTTCGATGTTCGCGCTGGCCGATGTGGCAATGTATCTGGCGATCCTGGCGATGATCGGGCCGGAGGCGCTGTCGGTGACCACCAATTGTTCGATCGACTTCATGCGCAAGCCCGCGGCGGGCGCCAACCTGCGCGCCGAGGCGCGATTGTTGAAGCTGGGCCGGGCGCTGGCGGTGGGGGATGTGTTGATCTTTTCCGAAGGCGGCGACGACCCGGTCGCGCGCGCTTCGCTGACCTATTCGATCCCGCCGGCGAAAGGGTGAGCCGCGCCGGGCCGGGCGTGCCGTGCCGCTCCCCTGGAGGGAGGATGCGGCGCTTTGGTCGCGTTGACCCGTTGGCGGCGTATCGGATACCTGAGCGAACCAATCAGGATTGAGGGCCTTCCAATGACCGATGCACCCGAGCCGCGGCTCAAGCACTACCCGGTAACCTTCTTCGCCATCGTCATGGGCGTCATGGGGCTCAGCCTCGCGTTTCACGGCGCGGCGCCGCTTTACAAACCGGCCGCGGCCGCGGGCGAGATCGTGCTGTGGATCGGGATCGGCGTGGCGGCCCTGATCGCGCTCGGTTACCTGGCCAAAGCGATCCGCTACCCCGGCATGGTGGCTTGGGAATGGAATCACCCGGTGCGGCTCGCGTTCTTCCCGACGATCACCATCTCGCTCCTGCTGATGGCGACCGCGCTGTCTTCGCACAACGAACCCCTGGCCCGGGCCATCTGGCACGTCGGCATGGTCGGGCAGGGGCTCCTGACGCTCGCGGTGATCAACGGCTGGATCAGCCACCGTGCCTTCGACGTGGGCCATCTGACGCCGGCCTGGTTCATCCCCGCCGCCGGCAACGTGATCGTGCCGATCGCCGGCGCCGATTTTGGCTACGTCGAGACCTCCTGGGCGTTCTTCGCCGTCGGGATGATGTTTTGGGGCGTGCTGCTGACGCTGGTGATGAACCGACTGGTGTTCCATGACCCGATTCCGGGGCGGCTGTTTCCGACCATGGTGATCCTGATTGCACCGCCCTCGCTGGCTTTCCTGGCCTATGTGAAGCTGTCGGGCGGGGTGGTCGACAATTTCGCCCGCGTGCTGATCTATGCGGGGTTCTTCTTCGCGGCCCTGGTGCTGGCGGAACTGCCCAAACTCGTGAAACTGCCGTTTGCGATCAGTTGGTGGGCGCTATCCTTCCCGCTCACGGCGCTCGCCGCCGCGAGTTTCCTGTTCGCACGGCTTGAGCAGTCGGCCTTCCACCAGGCGGTGGGAAGCGTCGTTCTGGTCGTCGCGGTCGGGGTGGTGCTGGGGCTGATCTGGCGCACGGGGCTTGCCATCGCCCGTCACGAGATCTGTCAGCCGGAATAGGCGGCGCCAAAAAAAGGGCCGGGGCGAACCCCGGCCCAATTGCCACATGACCCTGGACCCTGGGCCAGGCGACGGGGATCAGTCGCGCCAGAACGGCAGGGCGGCTTCGCGCCAGGCTTCCTGCGGCGTCTTGCCAATATCGTCGAGCTGATGTGGGTCGAGGTGTTTCAACGCCTTACGGGTGCGGTCGCGGAGGGTCCAACGGGTCACCATCACGGCCACGGCCACGGCGATCTCGGCGAGTGCGGGCAGGCGGTCCTGGGCGGTGAGGAAAGCGATCCGGTCATGCCGGGGCGTCGAAATGTCGTCCATCATGGCCTCCGTATTTGTATTGATACAATCTGTCGATTGCGGTAGTGATCTATGGGTACAATGCACGCCTGTCGCGGAACAATAGAAGAATTGTGATGGATACAATTTTGCGGAACGCCATGGAGACGGGGCAGGGGCCGAAATACCGCCGCCTCGCTGCGGGGCTCGAGATCGCCATCGGCCGTGGAGAGCTGGGCCCGGGCGACAAGCTGCCGCCAGTGCGCGATCTCGCGTGGCGGTTGGGCGTCACTCCCGGAACCGTCGCGCGGGCGTTCACCGTGCTGGCCGAGGCGGGGCGGGTGGTGGCCGAAGTGGGGCGAGGCACCTTCGTGGCTGAGCCGGGCCAGGCGGGAGTGCCGGCCGCGCCGTACGTGCCGGATCTCGACGCCGCCCCGCCCTTGTACCTCGAGGCCGCGGACGACCGTGAAGACTTCCTGTCGCCGCGTTTGCCCGACATCGGTCAACTCGCCCTCGTCCGCGAGGGGCTGATGCGTGCTGCCGCCGCACCAGTGGAGAAAATGCTCGCCTATCCGACGTTTGCGAGCCACGCCGCGCTGCGTGAGGTGGTGCGTGACTGGTTGCCCGAGGATATGCGCCACGCCGTCGCGCGGGACGAAGTGGTGATGACCAATGGCGGACAGAACGCCATCCTGCTGGTCCTGCAGGCGCTGACCTACCATACCTCGCCGGTGGTCCTGGTCGAGCAGCACACCTACACCGGCATCCGGCGCGCGGCGGAGAACCTTCGCGCCCGGGTGGTGGCCGTGGCGATGGACGAGCAGGGGGTGCGGCCGGAGGCCCTGGAAGCTGCCGCCCGTGAGGAGGAGGCGCGGATTTTCTTCACCATGCCGGAGGCACACAACCCCACGACCATTATGACCTCGCCCGAGCGCCGGGCCGAGGTGGCCGAAATATCGCGACGCCTGGGCATTCACGTCATCCAAGACGATTGCTACAGGCTGGGGCCGCCCGCAGGCCCCAGCTACCGGGCGCTCGCGCCGGAGCTGGGCTGGTACATATCCTCTCTGTCGAAGGCGATCACGCCGGCGCTGCGCGTGGGCTACGCGGCTGCGCCCAAGGGCATGGCGGCGCTTCTGCGGCGGGTGGTTGACACAAATTTCTATGGCCTCTCACGCCCGATATCGGACACGGCAGCCCATGTGCTCGCCCATGCGGATACACCGGCCTTGGTCGAGGCGATGCGGGCGCATCTGCAGCGCTACGTCGAGGCGGCGGTGAACATGCTGGGTCGGTTCAATCTGCGATGGGGGGAGAACACGCCCTTCCTCTGGCTCGAATTGCCGGAGGGATGGCGCGAGGCGGGGTTTGTCCAGGCCCTGGACGCGGAGGGGATCCGGGTGCGCGCCGGCGAGGAATTCGCGGCGCGAGATGCGCGGGGCCGGCCGTCGGTGCGGATCTCGGTCAACGGGCAGATGAGTCTCGATCGGTTCCAGGAGGCGATGGGGCGGATCGCCTATCTGCTCGACCACCCGCCTGAGCGGATTATGGTTTGACAGTGATGGGATGGGGTAAAATAATACCATATTTGTAACGCTTTGTTTTTGCACGATTAAGCTCGGAACTACGCGCTTGACTGCGCCCGCGAAACCATTAGAACCAGCCCATCCGAAACCCGAAAATGGGCCGAAAAGCATGAAAACCTATTCTGCAACGCCTGCAGACATCGAAAAGAAGTGGATCGTGATCGACGCCGAGGGTGTCGTTCTGGGCCGCCTCGCCTCGATCGTCGCCATGCGTCTCCGCGGCAAGCACAAGCCGTCCTACACCCCGCACATGGATTGCGGTGACAATGTCATCGTCATCAACGCGGACAAGATCCAGCTCACCGGCAAGAAGCGCACCGACAAGGTGCACTACTGGCACACCGGCTACCCGGGCGGCATCAAGTCGCGCACCGCGGGTCAGATCCTCGAAGGCGCCCATCCCGAGCGCCTGGTCGAGAAGGCTGTGAAGCGCATGCTGCCGGGCAACCGCCTGTCCCGTGTCCAGATGTCGAACCTGCGCGTCTACGCCGGGGCCGAGCACAAGCACGAGGCCCAGAACCCCGAAGTTCTCGACGTCAAGTCGATGAACAAGAAAAACACGCGTGAGGGCTGACCATGGCTGAAGAGATCAAATCGCTCGAAGAGCTGAACGCCGTGGTCGAGGGCACCCCCGCCGAGGTGGTGACCGAAGAGACCTTCGCGCCGCGCGAGCCGGTCCGCGATGCGCTGGGCCGCGCCTACGCCACCGGCAAGCGCAAGGACGCGATTGCCCGCGTCTGGATCAAGCCGGGCTCCGGCAAGGTCACCGTGAACGGCAAGGAAATGGACAGGTACTTCGCCCGCCCGGTGCTGCAGATGATCCTGCGCCAACCGTTCCAGGTGGCCGGTGTCGAGAACGAGTTCGACGTCTTCGCCACGGTGAAGGGCGGCGGGCTCTCGGGCCAGGCCGGCGCGGTCAAGCACGGCATCTCGAAAGCGCTGCAGCTCTATGAGCCTTCGTTGCGCGGTGCGCTCAAGGCCGCGGGCTTCCTGACCCGCGACAGCCGGGTCGTCGAGCGCAAGAAGTTCGGCCGCCGCAAGGCTCGCCGGAGCTTCCAGTTCTCGAAGCGCTGATCCGGGAACAGCTTGGATTATTCGGCAAGGGCCGTCCCAAAAGGGCGGCCCTTTCCTGTTGCGGGGGGCAGGGGCTTGCTCTATATCGACCCGGCAACGCACCCGTAGCTCAGCTGGATAGAGCGCTGCCCTCCGAAGGCAGAGGCCAGAGGTTCGAATCCTCTCGGGTGCGCCATCTCCTCAGCATTCACTTTGGTTCTGCATCAGCTCTTGGCGGGTTTTTGAAGCCGCAGACCATGTTGCAGATCCCTTCGTCCAGGGTCACCTTCGTCAAAGGTGGGGCTTTCTACTCCAGTCGCCGCATCCCGAAAGAGCTGAAGCGCCACGCTGCGCCGCCTCGGATCGCGCATTCCCGCCGCACGAGGCCGGCGAAAGCCGCCGAGGCGCGGGCCCTAAGGGCTGCGGACCGGGTCGAAGCGCACGGGCTGCATCAGAGGCCTTGTGTAACAGAGCGGCCGGTCAAGCACAGGCTGAGGCTCCAGACGGT
>DQCI01000004.1 GCA_003545125.1 Paracoccaceae bacterium | reverse complement strand
GGGGGAAATGCCTGCACCCCGCATTGCCCTCATCGCCCGGCTTGCGCTAACAAGGTGCGACCGACCGAGGAGAGACCCATGCCGCAGTATCGTTCCAGAACCTCCACCCATGGCCGCAACATGGCCGGCGCCCGGGGCCTCTGGCGCGCCACCGGCATGACCGACGAGGATTTCGGCAAGCCGATCATCGCGGTGGTCAATTCCTTCACCCAGTTCGTCCCCGGCCATGTGCACCTGAAGGACATGGGTCAACTCGTCGCGCGCGAGATCGAGGCGGCCGGCGGGGTGGCGAAGGAGTTCAACACCATCGCCATCGACGACGGCATCGCCATGGGCCATGACGGCATGCTCTATTCGTTGCCGTCGCGCGAAGTGATCGCCGACAGCGTCGAATACATGGTCAACGGCCACGCGGCGGATGCGATGGTCTGCATCTCCAACTGCGACAAGATCACGCCCGGCATGATGATGGCGGCGATGCGGCTCAACATCCCCGTGATCTTCGTCTCCGGCGGGCCGATGGAGGCGGGCAAGATCAGCTCCGACATCGTCGATCACGATCTCGACCTGGTCGACGCGATGGTCGCCGCCGCCGACGACAGCTACACCGACGAGCAGGTGCTCGAGATCGAAAAGGCGGCCTGTCCGACCTGCGGCTCGTGTTCCGGCATGTTCACCGCCAACTCGATGAACTGCCTCGCCGAAGCGCTGGGCCTGGCGCTGCCCGGTAACGGCTCGATGCTGGCGACGCATGCCGACCGCGAGGCGCTGTTCAAAGAGGCCGGCCGGCGGATCGTCGAGATCACCAAGGCGCATTACGAAGAGGACAAGCCGGGGCAATTGCCGCGCGAGATCGCGACTTTCGAAGCGTTCGAGAACGCGATGAGCCTCGACATCGCCATGGGCGGCTCGACCAACACGGTGCTGCATCTGCTCGCCATCGCCTACGAGGGCAAGGTGAACTTCACCATGGACGACATCGACAGGCTCAGCCGCAAGGTGCCGGTGCTGTGCAAGGTCGCGCCCGCCGTCCAGTCGGTCCACATGGAAGACGTGCACCGGGCGGGCGGCATCTTCGGCATCCTTGGCGAGATGTACAGGGGCGGGATGATCCACGACGCAGTCAGCACCGTGCACACCGCGAGCCTGGGCGAGGCCATCGCCAAGTACGACGTGATGACGGCGAACGACCCGGACGTCGAGACCTTCTACCGCGCGGCCCCTGGCGGGGTGCGCACCACCCAGGCGTTCTCGACCCAAAACCGCTACAAGGATCTCGACCGCGACCGCAAAACCGGCGTGATCCGCTCGGCCGAACACGCTTATTCGCAGGACGGCGGGCTCGCGGTGCTGTTCGGCAACATCGCGCTCAACGGCTGCATCGTGAAAACGGCCGGGGTGGACGAGACGATCCTGAAATTCACCGGCACCGCGCGGGTGTTCGAAAGCCAGGACAGCGCGGTCTCGGGGATCCTGACAGGCCAGGTCGCGGCCGGAGACGTGGTGGTGATCCGCTATGAAGGCCCGCAAGGCGGCCCCGGCATGCAGGAGATGCTCTACCCGACCAGCTACCTGAAGTCGAAAGGTCTCGGCAAAGACTGCGCGCTGCTCACCGACGGGCGCTTTTCGGGCGGTACCTCGGGGCTCTCCATCGGCCATGCCTCGCCGGAAGCGGCGGAGGGTGGGCTCATCGGTCTGGTCGAGGATGGCGACACCATCGAGATCGACATCCCTGGCCGGACGATCAACCTGGCCGTCGACGACGCCACGCTGGAGACACGCCGCGCCGCCAAGGGACCGCTGCCCTGGCTCCCGACCGAGAAGCGCAGCCGCAAGGTCTCGACCGCGCTCAAGGCCTATGCGCTTCTTGCCTCCTCGGCGGCCAAGGGCGCGGTGCGGATGCTTCCAGACGAGGAATGATTCAGGTCTGGGCGCTCGCCCTTGGCGCTGGCGGGGTGAACTTAAAGTTCATTCTGTCCATCCTCGCAAGGACATGGGTACGACAGTGGCCGCCGCGACATTTGCCGGGGTCGCCGCAGCGTTCTGGCGCTGGGACAAAATGCAGGAGGTCGCGGCGGCGCAGGCTATCGAGCCGATGTCGCCGCTCCGCGTCTGGTTGATCGCGATCGCCGGTATGCTGATCATCGCCTGGGCGGGGATCCTGGGCGGGGATGGGGCTCTATCTGCTCCTGAAGGAGAGCCGCAGCAGCTGAGCCCGGCGGCTCAAGCCAGAACCATCCACAGCGCGACCGACGCGAGGATGGCGCCGAAGGTCAGGTTGAGCGCCCGTGCGCTGGCGGCATGAGCGAAGGCGCGCGCCAACTGCGCGCCGGCCAAGGACCAGAGCGAGAAGGCAATCAGGTTGTTGAGTGTGAAGATGCTGGTGATCGCGATCACCGTTATCAGCGCCGAACCCGCATCGCCGTCGAGGAACTGGGTGAACATCAGCGCGATGATCACGTAGGCCTTGGGGTTCAGCAGCAGGAGCACCGCGCCGTCGCGAAACGTCGCGGGCCGCGCGTCGGGCGCGTCTTCCGCCACACCCGCGCCGAGGAATCTGGCCGCGATCCGAAAGACGTAGGCCGCGCCGGCCAGTTTGAGCGCCTGAAACAGCCCAGGCGCGGTTTCGAGCGTCGTCACCAGCCCGAGACCGATTGCGGCGGTCACCACCCAGGTCGCGACGTGGTACCCGGCGCTCGCGGGCAACGTCGCGCGAAACCCGAAGCGGGCAGCGCCCGCGGCGAAGAACATGTTTCCCGGCCCCGGGCTGTAGGCGAGGGGAAACAGGAAAAGCACCAGGGCAAGGGTCATCTCGAACATCGGGTCGGCCTCCTTTCGCGAGGCAAACAGATCGCCTTGCCCCGATCGACCCGTTTCCTGCGCATTCCCTTTCGCATTCCCCGGAACGCGTCGCGAACGCCGCGAAATTTCGGCGCGTACTGTTGCGCACCTTGCCCCGGCGGCCCCGGGCCGTTATCTCACCCTGCAGCAGATCAGGAGTTGGAGCGAAACCCTGAGATCCGACCCTCATGGTCTGATCCGTTTTCGCTCCGGTGAGGAGCGCCAACATGCCGCCACGGGGACGGGTCGATACCGAAGACCGCGACAAGTCGAAACGCGTCGGCGCGCTTGGCGAGCTCTGGCCGTTTCTCAGGCCCTACAAGCTCATTCTAGCGGCCGCACTGGTGGCTTTGGTGTTCACCGCCGGAATCAGCCTGATCCTGCCGATCGCCGTGCGCCGCGTGGTCGACGGGTTCGAGACCTCGGCCAGCGCACTGCTCGACCAGTATTTCCTTGCCGCCCTCGGCGTCGCGGTCGCGCTCGCACTGGGCACGGGCGTGCGCTACTACCTGGTCACGCGGCTCGGCGAGCGGGTGGTGGCCGACATTCGCGAGGCGGTATTTTCCCGGGTGATCGGGCTTTCCCCGGCGTTTTACGAAAAGATCATGACCGGCGAGGTCCTGAGCCGGATCACCACCGACACGACGCTGATCCTCAGCGTGATCGGCTCCTCGGTGTCGGTAGCGCTGCGCAACGCGCTGATCCTGATCGGCGGGGGCATCATGCTGCTGCTCACCTCGGCCAAGCTCACCGGCCTGGTCCTGCTGGTCGTGCCGTTGGTGATCGTGCCGATCGTCGTGCTTGGCCGCAGGCTCCGGGTGCTGGGCCGCGAAAATCAGGACTGGATCGCCAAGTCGTCGGGCAACGCCTCGGAGGCGCTGTTGTCGGTGCAAACCGTGCAGGCCTTTACCCACGAAGGGCCCTCACGGGCCACCTTCCGGGAGGTGACCGAGGAGGCGTTCCAATCGGCAAAGCGCCGGGTCTGGACCCGGGCGCTGATGACGGTGATCGTGATCTCTCTGATCTTCACGGGCGTGGTCGGCGTGCTTTGGATCGGCGCGCGCGACGTGCGCGGGGGCGACATGACCATCGGCGCGCTGGTGCAATTCGTGATCTATGCGATCATGACCGCGGGGGCCGTCGGCGCGCTTAGCGAGATCTGGTCGGAACTGCAACGCGCCGCCGGAGCCACCGAACGGCTGGTGGAGCTGCTGACCGCCGAGGACAGCGTGAAGGACCCGACAGCGCCGAAACCCGTCCCGGAGCCGGTGGCGGGCGAGATCCTGTTCGACAACGTCAACTTCCGCTACCCCGCGCGGCCCGATCACCTCGCGCTCGACCATGTGCATCTGCATGTGGAGCCCGGCGAGACGGTGGCGCTGGTCGGTCCCTCGGGGGCGGGCAAATCGACCATCATCCAGCTTCTCCAACGCTTCTACGACCCGACCGACGGGGCGGTGCTGATCGACGGGGTCGATCTGCGCACGATGTCGCGCGCCGACTTCCGCCGGCAGATCGCGCTGGTGCCGCAGGATGCGGTCATCTTTGCCGATACGGCGCGCGAGAACATCCGCTTCGGCCGTCCGGAGGCGAGCGACGACGAGGTGGTAGCCGCCGCCAAGGCGGCCGCCGCCGATGAGTTTCTCCAGAAGCTTCCCGACGGCTACGAAAGCTTCGTCGGCGAGCGCGGGGTGATGCTCTCGGGCGGCCAGAAGCAGCGCATCGCCATTGCCCGCGCCGTCCTGCGCGATGCGCCGATCCTGCTGCTCGACGAGGCGACCAGCGCGCTCGACGCCGAGAGCGAGCGCGCGGTGCAGAACGCGGTCGACGAGATGGCCAAGGACCGCACCACGCTGATCATCGCCCACCGCCTGGCCACGGTGAAGAAGGCCGACCGGATCGTGGTGTTCGACGAGGGCCGGATCGTGGCCCAGGGCACGCATGACGACCTGGTGGCCGAAGACGGGCTCTATGCCCGGCTCGCCCGGCTCCAGTTCACCGAAGGGCTGGCGGCCGAGTAGCAACCACCCTTGCCGCTGGCGGCATTTCTCTCCATCTTTCCCTTAGGGAAGAACAACAGACGGGGAAGAGCAGATGCCGCGCTATCCATTTTTGGAGGCCGCTGACCGCGACCGGATCCAGGACGAAATGTCCTGGGACGCGCGGCAGATGCCGAAGACCATCTACCAGCTCCTGAGCCGGACGGTGGCGGCGCACGGGACCCGTCCGGCATTTTCCTTCCAGATCACCTCGGGGCCGCAGGACCGGGCCGAGACACTCACCTGGACCGCGTTTCATGACCGGGCGGTGCAGGCGGCGAACCTGTTTCGGAGCCTCGGCATCAATGAGACCGACACCGTCGCCTTTGTGCTGCCGAATTCAAACGAGACGTTGTTTGCGCTGATCGGCGGGACGATCGCCGGCGTGGTCGCACCGATCAACGCGCTGCTCGATGCTGAGAACATCACCACCATCCTCGACGAGACCAAGGCCAAGGTCGTGGTGACGTTGAAGGGCTTCCCCAAGACCGACGTGGCCCAGAAGGTCCATGCCGCGGTGGCTCAGGCGAAGACGGTCGAGCACGTGCTCGAGGTCGATCTGAACCGCTACCTGACCTTCCCGAAAAGCTGGATCGTGCCGATCATCCGGCCCCGGGTGAAACCGACGCATGGGCTGCCGGTGCAGAATTTCTATCGGGCGCTGCGCGGGCAGCCCACCACGCTCACCTTTTCCGACAGCGCCGGCGACCGGGTCGCGGCGCTGTTCCATACCGGCGGCACCACGGGGCGGCCGAAGGTGGTGCAGCATCTTTATTCGGGGATGGTCTACAACGGCTGGCTGGGGGCGAACCTTCTGTTCGACACTGAAGACGTGCTGATCTGCGCCCTGCCGCTGTTTCATGTCTTTGCCGTGCAGGTTGAGGTCATGGCGGCGCTGACGAACGGCTGCCACGTCGTCTTTCCGACACCGGCCGGCTACCGCGGCGACGGGGTGTTCGACAATTTCTGGAAGCTGGTTGAGCGCTGGGGGATAACCTTCGTGCTCACCGTGCCGACCGCCATCGCCGCCAAGATGCAGCGTGCCGTCGATGCCGATGTCTCCTCGCTAAAGATCGTGGTGTCGGGTTCCGCGCCCTTGCCGGTAGAGCTGTTCAACCGGTTCGAGAAGGCGACCGACGTCACGCTCCTCGAAGGCTACGGGCTCACCGAGGCCACCTGCCTCGTCTCCTGCAACCCGATGGGTGAGGGCAAGAAGAAAATCGGCTCGGTCGGCGTGCCGTTGCCCTACACCGACGTGCGGATATTGCACTGCGACGGCGACGGCACCGTTCTGAAGGACTGCGGCATCGACGAGGTGGGCGAGATCTGCGTCTCGAGCCCCGGCGTCTACGTCGGCCACACCTACACCGAGCCCGCGAAGAACCGCGGGCTCTATGCGGCGAACCGGTTTCTGCGCACGGGCGATCTCGGCCGGCTCGATGAAGACGGCTATCTCTGGATCACCGGCCGCGCGAAGGACGTGATCATCCGTGGCGGCCACAACATCGACCCGGCGGAGATCGAGGAGGCGCTGGCGGCGCATCCGGCGGTGGCGATGGCGGGGGCCATCGGTCAGCCGGACTCGTTCGCGGGCGAGTTGCCGTGCGTCTATGTCGAGCTCGTCGAGGGGGCCGAGGTGACGGTGGAGGAGCTCAGGGCGTTCGCGGCCAAGCACATCCACGAACGCGCCGCCGTGCCGAAGCATATCGCGATCGTCGACGAGCTGCCCAAGACCGCCGTCGGCAAGGTGTTCAAGCCGGAGCTGCGCAAGGAGGCGATCGCCCGGGTGTTCAACGCGGCCCTGGCCGACGCCGGGCTGGACGCCAAGGTCGCCGAGGTGATGGATTCGAAGAAGCGTGGCCTGACCGCGCGGCTCGAGGCGGGGCCGGCGGCGGACCGCGCCGCGGTCAAAAAGGCGCTGGGCGAGTTTGCAATTCCGCATGAATGGAGGGACTGAGATGCGCGCTGTCGCGGAAGTGCCTACGCAGCTGACGCTCCTGAACGGGGAGCAGTTCACGGTCGACGGACATGGCTATCTCACCGATCCCGCCGACTGGACCGACGGGTTCGCCGAATACGTGGCGGGCCAGGAAGGGATCGATCTGGGCGAGCGGCACTGGGCGCTGATCCGTTGGATCCGGGCGGAAGAGGCCGACCATGGGGTCATGCCCGATGCGCGGTTCGCGATGAAACTCCTCGGCGGGGCCACGGGCAAGCAGGCGGGGCGGGAGGAGCTGTTCCGGCTGTTTCCCTACGGCTACGTGGGCCAGGCGATCCGGATTGCAGGCATGCGCCAGCCCCGGGCCTGGTCGACCGGGTAGAGGGCGGCCCGCGGGCCGCGGTGGCCCTGGCGCCAGTTGCGAAAGGTGCGCGTGGCTCCGGGCGTCGTTCGACCTGTCCGGTCTCGTGCCGGGGTTTTGCCCCCCCGGATCCCCGGCGAGTATTGCTGCCAAGAAAAAGCGGGCCCCGGTGCTTGGGTCAGGCCGTGGCCAGCGCGCCCCAAGCAATCCGCAGCCCCCAGATCAACAGCACCGCGCCAGAGCCGAGATCAAGCCAGCGGGTGACCCTCGCGGTGACCCTGGTGCGGGCGAGGGCGGTGGCAGAGGCGAGAAAGACCCACCACAGGAGCGAGCCTGAAAAAACGCCGGCGACCAGCACGTAAGCCGCGCCGGGTTGCGACGCGGCGGCGGCGCCTAATCCCGCGACCAGCCCTGCGAAGGCGAGGATGGTCATCGGGTTGGTGATGGTGAGGGCATANNGAGCCCGCCGCCGGATGCGCCCGGTGCTGCCTTGCCCGGGACATCGCTCATGCCCGCCCGCAGCGACTGCAGGCCAAGGAAGGCGATCAGCAGCCCGCCGGCCAGCTGCATCGCGGTGGCGTAGGCGAGCAGAAGCCCGGTGGCCGAGAGCCCCGCCGCCACCATCAACCCGTAGCTCGCGTCGGCCGCCGCGACCCCGAGGCCGGAGGCGACCCCGGTTGCCCAGCCGCGATCGAGCGTGCGCTTGATACAGAGCAGCCCGATCGGACCGACGGGCGCGGCCACGGCAACGCCCACGGCAAGACCCTTGAGCAGGATCCAGATCACTTGGGCGGTCCTGCGGGCGCGACCGCGACCGCGGCGGTTTCCTTGACCGTATCGAGGGCGAGGATCGTTTCGGTGCGGGTCACGGCGGGGAGCGGTTTGACCACCTCCGCGAGGAAGGTTTGAAGCGCTTTGATATCCGCCAGCCGAAGCTTCACGAGGTAGGAATGTGGCCCCGAGACATGGTGCACCTCCTGCACCTCGGGGCAGGCTGCGAGCGTTCGGGTGGCCTCGGCCTCACCGTCGAAGCCCATGTCGACGAGCACGAAGGCGCAGAGCCCGGCGCCGAGCGCGGCCGGGTCGAGCGCCGCGTGCCAGCCGCGGATCGCGCCGTTGGCCTGAAGCCGTTTCAGCCGGTCGGCAGTGGTGGAGAGCGGCAGGCCGACCGCCTCGGCGATGGCGGCAGCCGGGCGCTTGGCGTCTGTTTGCACGAGGGCGCAGATTTTACGGTCTATTCTGTCCATGTCGGATCAGTACCGAAAAAGAGGCGTGTGTTCCAGTAGAAACACGGGATAATGCCAGATTCACAAGAGAGCCCCGGCCCGGCAGGGTCTGCCGGGCCGGGGCAGGGGATGCCTAGTGCATCTTTTCGGTCAGGTTGATCGACACGACCTGGTTCTTGGAGCCTTCGATCTCCATCACCCGACCAGCCGCATGCGCGTCAAGCCCGCGCCGCTTGGCCCAGCGCGGCCAACTGGCCGAGATCAGCCCCAGCACCTGGCTCGCGCCGAGGTCGCGCGCGGCCTTGGTCATCTCGTCGATCAGGTACAGGTGCACCACGCGGCGCAGCTTGTCCGGAGTGTCATGGGCGACGAACACCCGGGAGCTTTCCCAGATGTTCTCGGCCACCGGGGCCTCGTCGTAGAGCAGATCGGAGGGGATCGAGTCGAGCAGCCCGCGCTGGGCGTCCCGGATCATGTAGGAATAGATCCCCACCTTGGCCGTGGTCGGCGTCAGCCGGATGCCGGCATAGATCCTGCCAAGTTGGTGGACGGCCACCCAGCGGCTTGCCGGGGTGTCGTACTGGTCGAATTCCATCCCCATCGCCTCGGGCAGATCCCAGCGGTTCTGGACGATGAAGCTTTGCCGTCTGGCGCGAAGAAGATTTGCGAAAAGCTCGCCATGGTTGTGTATGTTGGCGAACGAAAGCGTCGTGGTCTGCATTGTTTTCCCTCCAGGTGAATTTGCAGCAGCTATCCGCAAGACACCCGCCTGGGGCCCCGGAGCACTTGCAGCTGACAGAATTCCCGGCCCTGCTAGAGCAACCGGTAATCCTTCGCGCGCTGGATGGCTTCGGCAGATGTTCTTGCGAATAGCTTTTTGCGCGCCGTCGCCAGGCGGGCCTTGAGCGCGGATTCGGAGATTCCGAGCTGTGCGGCGCCGGCGGCATAGCGCTCCCCGGAGCCAACCACCTTCAACGCCTCGATCTCGGCATTGGTCAGGTGGTCGGGGGGCTGGGCTTCATGGTGCAGGCGCAGGACAATGCCGGCGACGGCTGCGATTTCCTCTTCGGTGAACTCACGGGTTGCCGACGTCAGCGAGGCGACGGTGCGTGATGTCATCGGCCCGCAGGAGATGACGACGCCGTACCGGAGCCCGAAGCTCGCGGCCTTGTCCATGATTTCGAAGGGATCGGGCAGATCGATGTCGCTCCAGCGGGTGGCGCCGGTCCGCGAAACACCCCAGGCGATGATCGGATCGCGCAAGGCGTATGCATTCTGGGTGTAATGATCGAACCAGGCCGGATTGAACGTCTGGAACATCATGAGGGGCGACGCGAAGCGTACGTGGAGGGCCAGGTAATACCCGTCCATCGCCAGCTCTGAGAGCTCGCGCAACAGCTCGTCTATGATCTGATTCCGCCCCATTCCCCCACCGTATGAACGCTCAATCCGGGCGTACAACCCAAAATTGCCCACATACTGGAAACAATCGCTTCATGCGCGATTTGTCTGACCTCCTCACGTTTCCGGTGTAATCGGATGCTCTCGCAAAAACCAGCGCGCCGCGCTGCGGGGTGCCGTCCGGGTACATTGAGTGAGGGCATTGGGACGCCGGATCGGTCGCGATAGCCCGAAGTGCCGGTGGGCAGGTGTGGTGCCGGTTGCGGAGTCGGAGGGCGCGGCGATGGTGCCGGACAGACGCGCTGTCTTTGCGCATGCCGTTGAGGCCTGCACCGAAGTATCGGCCGTTCAGGCCGCCACAGTGGAGGGCCGTTTCGACGGGTATTGGGTCCCATTCTTCATGGCGCGCGCGCGTTCCGATGCCCGCCAAGAAATCGACGTCGCTTGGCTCTGGTTTCATCGGGTTCGCGAGCTACCAAAAGGTCATCTGAGGCAAGAACATCGAGTTGGGGGGGTGGGCAAGTCCCACGCTCCAGTTGAACGGGCCGATCGGGCTGATCGGTATCGGCCTGGCCGTCTTCCTTCGCCGGACGAACCGGTTGAGCCGTGCCATGGCGGTCGTCCTTGGCATCGTCGCGGTGCTGCTCTTCGTTCTTGGACGTGAGGAGGCGGACCAATGAACCGTGGCTACGACTGGCTGGTGACCCGGCTTGCCGTCCCGGCCTACATCTGGCTTGTGCGGACGATCTGGGTGGTGTCGCTCTCGTTCCAGCCCAACGAGGTCCTGGCGCACACGACGTCGTCAACCTCACTGGGAGTGTTGCCAATCCCGTTCACGGCCGAGAACTACGGCGCCCTGGTCACTCATGGGCAAACGCCGTGGTGGTTTCTGAACTCGATGATCGTCTCGCTCGGGATGACCTTTGGCGTGCTCATGGTCTCAACCACCGCCGGCTATGCGCTTGCCCGCCTCACCTTTCCTTTCAATCGCGTCCTGATCGTGGTGGCGCTGATCGGGCTGATGCTGCCCGAGCAAGCGGTGCCCATCCGACTCTGAACGATGTTCGCGTATTTTGCTGGCACAACTCTTACCACGCGCTGATCCTGCCCCGCATGGCCGTGCCGATCGGCGTGT
>DQCI01000162.1:4063-4670 GCA_003545125.1 Paracoccaceae bacterium | reverse complement strand
CTCACCTCGTAGTCGTCCTGGCCGCAGGCGTGCCAGGCCTGCACCACCGCCTGCCCGCCGGCGATCCGGTGGAACGGCGCGCCGTCTTCGTAGAGCACCTCGATCCCGTCCCCATCGGCGCGCCACAGGAACCGGCGCGCGGCGGCCATCGGCACCTCCTGCGGCAGCTTGAGCTCGCCGACCTCGTGATAGGCCAGCCCCTGCCCGTCCGCCGTGAACCGCGCCACGCCTTCGAACAGGCCGGTGGTGCCCATCCAGTGGTCTTCGATCCGGCGCGCGATCCGCCAGCGGCCTTCGAAATCGGCAAGGTCCGGCATCTGCCCTCCGGTGTTTCCCCCGCTTGCCGGGGCCCGGCGCGCAGTCTATGACGCGCCCGTATTCAGAACAACTGGCCCGGAACCAACAGAAAGGCCCCTCCCATGATCCCCCGCTATTCCCGCCCCGAGATGACCGCGATCTGGGACCCCGCCACCAAGTTCCGCATCTGGTACGAGATCGAGGCACATGCCTGTGATGCACAGGCCAAGCTCGGGGTGATCCCGCAAGCGAACGCCGATGCCGTCTGGAAAGCCAAGGACGTCGCGTTCGACGTCGCAAGGATCGACGA
>DQCI01000162.1:0-3909 GCA_003545125.1 Paracoccaceae bacterium | reverse complement strand
ATGGAGGCGCTGCTGGCCGCGCTGAAAAAGCGCGCCTTCGAGCACAAGGACACGGTGCGCGTCGGCCGCAGCCACGGGATCCACGCCGAGCCCACCACCATGGGGCTCACCTTCGCGCGGTTCTACGCCGAGATGGACCGGGGCCTCGCCCGCCTGCGCGGCGCGCGCGACGAGGTCGCCACCGGCGCGATCTCCGGCGCGGTCGGTACCTTCGCCAATATCGACCCCGCGGTCGAAGCCCATGTCTGCGAAAAGCTCGGCCTCACGCCTGAGCCGATCAGCACCCAGGTGATCCCGCGCGACCGCCACGCGATGTTCTTCGCCGTGCTCGGCGTCATCGCCTCGTCGATCGAGAACGTCGCCATCGAGATCCGCCACATGCAGCGCACCGANNGTGCTGGAGGGGGCCGAGTTCTTCTCGATGGGTCAGAAGGGCTCGTCGGCGATGCCGCACAAGAAAAACCCGGTGCTGAGCGAAAACCTCACCGGCCTCGCCCGGCTGGTGCGCGCCGCGGTGGTCCCGGCGATGGAGAACGTCGCCCTCTGGCACGAGCGCGACATCTCGCACAGCTCGGTCGAGCGCGCGATCGGACCGGACGCGACCATCACCCTCGACTTTGCCCTCGCCCGCCTCACCGGCGTCATCGGCAAGATGCTGATCTTCCCCGACAACATGCTGGACAACATGAACAAATTCCCCGGCCTGGTGATGAGCCAACGGGTGCTTCTGGCGCTGACCCAGGCGGGCGTGTCACGCGAAGACGCCTATGCCATGGTCCAGCGCAACGCGCTCAAGGTCTGGGAAGAGCGGACCGATTTCCGCGAGGAATTGCTGGCGGACGAAGAGGTGGTCGCAGCACTCGGCGTCGATGGGATCAATCAAAAGTTCGACCTTGGTTACCACACCAAACATGTCGACACGATCTTCGCCCGGGTCTTCGGCGAAGGCTGACCGGGCAGCGGCGACCGGTCGCGGGGGGCACCCGACCCTCCCGCTCGGGCCGGCCGATGGGCGCAGGCTTTTGCCCGGCGCAGGTTTTTTCCAGGCGCCGGGATTGCCGTCGGGTCGGCCTCCCGCGGGGTCCACTGTTGCCCGGCAGCCGACCATACCCGTCGCATTTCAACAGCTTTCGGTGTCTGCATCCCTCGCCGCCCCCCCGGGGCAAGCAGGATCATTCTTGTCCCCCCGAGGGAAACCGGCCTCACCCAGCCGCTCACGCCCGCGTGAACCCCATACGGCGCGATTCGTGATACCCTGATCGGACACACAGGGAGACATCCGATGAAACTGACCAAGCTTCTCACCGCCGCTTTCCTGTCCTTGATGCCCGTCGCGGCCTTCGCCTGCCCGGGTCACAGCTACGATCAGGCGAGCTCCTGCATGGACGGCTACTCCTGGGACAACGAGACCCGCGCCTGCGTGCAGATCGTCCAGAGCTGACCCGATCCCGGGCACCGGCCTGTGGCACGGCCGTGTGACGCGCGGCCAATCGCCCGCTCGCGCCCTGCTCCGGGTGCAATCGACCTGTCCGGCCTGACGGGGCCGGACCCTGCGTCGGTCCTCCAGCCCACAGGGGCGCGCCCCACTTGCGGGGCCAGCCGCCCCAGAATGCGGGCGCCAGGACAGACGCGTGCCGGTTCAGCTGGACCGAACCCGGCCGCAACCCCCGAAACCCCGGCACGGTACCAGAGCCGCCGCCGATTTCCGCCCGGGAAGGCGCAGATGTAAGGCGCTTGTTAAGACCTCTCTGCCAATCTCCCCGCGCATGGGGACAGGACCGGAGGGACAGGTGTCCGAGACATTGCCAGCCATCGGTGACGGGGCCATGCCCATGACGCTCGACGGCGCGGGGGGCGGAGATTTCGGCCTGCCGGGCGCGCCCGGCGCGTCCCGCCACCGCCCCCGCGCCCTTTCGCGCAAGCAGAAGGCGGCGATCGTCGTGCGGCTCCTGCTGGCCGAAGGCGTGAAGCTCAAGCTCACCGATCTGCCCGACAGTATCCAGTCCGAACTGGCCCAGCAGATGGCGTCGATGCGCTTCATCGACCGGGTGACGCTGAAATCGGTGATCGACGAATTCGTCGCCGAGATCGAAGATGTGGGCCTCAGCTTCCCGCACGGGCTCGAGGGCGCGCTCACCGTGCTCGACGGCACGATTTCGGCAGCGACCGCGGCGCGGATCCGCAAGGCCAAGGGCTTCTCCTTCACCGGCGATCCATGGCAGACCATCGCGGCCCTCGATCCCGAACGGCTCCTGCCGGTACTCGAAGAGGAAAGCATCGAGGTGTCCGCCGTATTGCTCTCGAAGCTCAAGGTCTCGGCCGCCGCCGATCTGATCGCGCGCCTGCCGGGGCCGCGCGCACGCCGTGTCGCCTATGCCGTCTCGCTCACCGGCGAGATCGCGCCCGAGGTGGTGGAACGCATCGGCCAGTCGCTCGCCGAACAGCTCGAAGCCCAGCCCGCCAAGGCCTTTGCCGAAGGTCCGGTCGAACGGGTCGGCGCGATCCTGAACTTCACACCCGGCGCCACCCGCGACGACGTGCTCGAAGGGCTCGACGCCGAAGACGCAACCTTCGCCGAAGAGGTGCGCAAGGCGATCTTCACCTTCGCCAACATCCCCGAGAGGATCGACCCGCGCGATGTGCCGAAGATCACCCGCGAGGTCGACCAGGCCACGCTGGTCACCGCGCTCGCCGGCACCCAGGACGCACAACCCGAAGTGATCGAGTTCATCCTCGAGGCGATCTCGAAGCGCATGGCCGAACAGATCCGCGAAGAGATGACCGCGCTTGGCGCGGTAAAGCCGAAGGAGGCGGAAGCGGCGGTGAGCGCAGTGATCACCGCGATCCGCGAGCTCGAGGCGACGGGCGAGGTCCTGCTGAAGGCGGGTGGCGACGACGACGAATAGGGCGAAGGCGGGCCGCCCCCGCCGATGCCCAAGCCCGGGCCCAATGCCCCGCGCACGTCCCCTGCCCAAAAGCGGTCAGAACGTTGCGGGTATTGCCTGGGGATTTTGCCCGGCGTAAGCCATTGAAATCACCTGACACCCGAATTTCGGACAGAAACGACCGTTTTTGACCTAGAGCCGTTGGCTGGAGGTTTTGTGTGGCACAAGTACGAAAAACGAGACTTATGCATGCAGTGAGCGCTTGTAGGCTCGGCAGGTGACTGCCGAGCCCGTTCTTCATTTCAAGGCTCTGTAGATTACCCAGATGGCCAGGATCGAGGCTACGATACTGAGCACGTCTGCTGTCATCGACATGGCGCTTTCCTTTCGGAAAGCGCGGGGAAGAGGTCTCCGTACCCGCGCGGGTTGAAGCTGTTTGATGAAGCTTCATTTCGAGCGGGAGAGCGCTTGCGTTCGCCCCTTCCAGATGGGTTTCTTCTGGATTTTTGCAAGGCGATACTCAGTACACTTGTAATTCTGCTCATATGCTTCTCCTTTCCAAGCAGGACCGGAGGTGCTGTCCGAAGGGACGCGGATTGAAACTTTGCAGAGCCGTCCATTTTGTGCGGTTTCCGCGCGGCTCAATCTGTCGATCGAATGGGATTCGATCTCTCGGGAAAAGCCGGGATTTTCATCCGCTGATTGGTAAATACTCAAACCTTTCTGGCACCGACAAAAAAACCGTTTTCCGCCACCAAATTCGCACGAGTCATTTCGTCTGAGGCGGATCGGCAGCGCGTTCTCGCCTATCCCGAGATGTTCCGGAAAGCCTGTCCGCATGACGGCGGATTGAGACACGTGGATACAAGTGCGGCACCGGCCCGAAGACTATTGGAGCCACACTTGGAAAACTGAAGCACACCATATTGTACCGTGGTTCAAATGGCAGCTGCCCGCGCGACGGCGGATTGAGACTCTGAATAGGTCAACGTTGCTGACGGAGAGGGAGTATGATCGTAACTAG
>DQCI01000301.1:624-10585 GCA_003545125.1 Paracoccaceae bacterium | reverse complement strand
GCGGATGAGCATTGGTCCTTCGGAATCTTGCGCTACTTCAACCCGGTCGGCGCCCACGATACCGGCCTGATCGGCGAAGACCCCAACGGCCTGCCCAACAACCTCATGCCCTATATCGCCAAGGTCGCGACCGGCGAGCTCGAGAAGCTCTCGGTCTTCGGCGACGATTACGACACGCCCGACGGCACCGGCGTGCGCGACTACATCCACGTGGTCGACCTCGCACGCGGACACGTGCAATCGGTGGGTGCGCTGATCGAGACGGGTGAAAGCCACACCGTCAACCTCGGCACCGGCACCGGCAACTCGGTCATGGAATTGCTGAAGGCCTATGAGAAAGCCTGCGGTCACACGCTTGCTTACACCGTCGCGCCACGCCGCCCCGGTGATGTTGCCAGCACCTATGCGGATCCGACGAAGGCCGGTCAGATCCTCGGCTTCGAGGCGGAGCGCGACCTCGACAACATGTGCGAGACGAGCTGGAACTGGGTGTCGCGGCGGGGGAACGCGACGTAACCGCCAGCGGATTCCCCTCGCTGGAGAAAGCCTCTGAAACGGTTCGCCTGAAACCCGTGAAAGGTTTGAGGCGAAACGCGGCGCAATGTGTCGATGTTGCGCAGCGTTTCGCAAAATTGAGTGATTCAGCTTCTTCGCGAAACGCTCTAGATTGGCGCGAACGAACCCGGGGGGGACATCGTGGCTGCCAACTCCAATTCCGTCACGCCGATGATGGTGCAATATCTGGAGATCAAGAGCGCGCATTCGGACGCGCTTTTGTTCTACCGGATGGGCGATTTCTATGAGCTGTTCTTCGACGACGCGGTGGCCGCGGCGCAAGCGCTCGACATTGCGCTGACCAAGCGGGGCAAGCACCTGGGCGACGACATCCCGATGTGCGGTGTGCCGGTGCATGCGGCCGAAGGCTATTTGCTCACCCTTATCCGCAAGGGCTTTCGTGTCGCGGTCTGCGAGCAGATGGAAAATCCGGCGGAAGCGAAGAAGCGCGGCGCGAAATCGGTGGTGAAGCGTGGGGTGGTCCGGCTGGTGACCCCCGGCACGCTCACCGAAGACAGCCTGCTCGATGCGCGCCGTCATAACTTCCTCGCCGCCTTTCATGACGTGCGCGGTGAGGCGGCGCTCGCCTGGGTCGACATTTCCACCGGCGCGCTCCGGGTGATGCCTTGCGCCCCCGCGCGCCTTGGCCCCGAGCTGGCCCGGCTCGCCCCACGCGAAGTGGTGTTAAGCGAAGGTGCGGAAGCGGATTGGGGTGGAATAGTCACTGAGTCGGGGGCAGCCGTCACCCCGCTCGGCCGCGCTGCCTTCGACAGTACCGGGGCCTCGACACGGCTCGAAGACCTCTACGGTGTCGGCTCGCTCGATGCGTTCGGGGCGTTCAGCCGGCCCGAGCTTGGTGCGCTTGGCGCGATCGTCGAATACCTCGACATCACGCAGAAGGGCAAGCTACCGCTCTTGCGCCGACCGGTGCGCGAAAGCGCCGACCGGTCGATGCAGATCGACGCCGCCACACGGCGCAACCTCGAACTGACCCACTCCCTGTCCGGGGGACGGGACGGGTCCCTGCTGGCCACCATCGACCGGACCGTTACCGGCGGCGGCGGGCGGTTGCTCGAACGCCGGATCTCGAGCCCGTCGCGCGATCAGGCCACGGTGAACCGCCGGCTCGATGCCGTCGCATTTCTGCTTGAACACGCCGGCCTGCGCGACGCCTTGCGGGACTCCCTGCGCAAGACCCCGGACATCGACCGCGCGCTCTCGCGCCTGTCGCTCGACCGCGGCGGGCCGCGCGACCTGACCGCGATCCGGGGCGGGCTGGAGGCAGCCGGGGTGATCGCCAGCGCGCTCGACGTCCCCGATATGCCCGAAGACCTCGCCGAAGCGGCCCGCCATCTGGTCGGCCATGACGCCCTGCTCGATCTGCTCGACCAGGCCCTTGTGGCCGAACCGCCGCTGATGGCGCGCGATGGTGGGTTCATCGCGGCAGGCTATGACGACGACCTCGACGAGGCCCGCAAGCTGCGCGACGAGGGCCGCGGCGTGATCGCCAGCATGCAGGCGGACTACGCCAAGACGGCCGGCATCCAGAGCCTCAAGATCAAGCACAACAACGTGCTGGGGTATTTCATCGAAACGACGGCGACCCACGCCGACAAGATGCTCTCCCCGCCCCTGAACGAGCGCTTCATCCACCGCCAGACCACCGCCAACGCGGTCCGGTTCACGACCGTGGACCTGAGCGAAATGGAAACCCGGATCCTCAACGCCGGGAACCGGGCGCTCGAGATAGAAATGCGTCTCTATTCCAGCTTGAAACGCGCCATTCTCGACTGCGCGACACAGCTTGGTGATACAGCCCGCGCGCTCGCCGGGGTCGATGTCTCATCGGCCCTCGCCGAGATCGCCGCCGCCGAGGCCTGGTGTCGGCCGGCGATCGAAGACTCGCGCGCCTTCGAGATTGCGGGCGGGCGTCATCCCGTGGTCGAGCGGGCCTTGCGGACCCAGAGCGGCGCGCCGTTTGTCGCCAACGACTGCGCGCTGGCAGATGGCGCGGAAGGCGCCGACATCTGGTTGCTTACCGGCCCCAACATGGCCGGTAAATCGACCTTCCTTCGGCAGAACGCGCTGATCGCGCTGCTCGCGCAGGCGGGCAGTTTCGTGCCCGCGCGCGCCGCCAGGATCGGGCTCGTCTCGCAGCTCTTCTCCCGCGTCGGCGCGTCTGATGACCTTGCGCGGGGCCGCTCGACCTTCATGGTCGAGATGGTCGAAACCGCGGCGATCCTCAACCAGGCCGACGACCGCGCACTGGTGATACTCGACGAGATCGGCCGTGGCACGGCAACCTGGGATGGGCTTTCCATCGCTTGGGCAACGCTCGAACACCTGCATGAGGTCAATCGCTGCCGCGCCCTCTTTGCCACTCACTACCACGAGTTGACCCAGCTCGCGGGCAATCTCGACGGCATCGACAACGCCACCATCGCGGTGAAGGAATGGGAGGGCGACGTGATCTTCCTGCACGAGGTGCGCAAGGGGGCCGCCGACCGGTCCTATGGTGTGCAGGTGGCGAAGCTCGCGGGGCTTCCCGCGTCGGTGGTCGAGCGCGCCCGGGTGGTGCTCGAATCGCTCGAACAGGGCGAACGCGAGGGCAATACCGGGGCGCGTGGTCTGGTGGACGATCTGCCGCTGTTCGCGGCGACCCCCGCGCCGGCGCCGCCTCCCGCTGCGGGCCCCTCACCGGTCAGCGAACGGCTCGCCGACATTCACCCAGACGAACTCACACCGCGCGAAGCTCTGGATCTGCTCTACGATCTCAAGACCCTCTCCGAGTCCTGACCCTTTTTTGGTGCAAGTACTCCCGGGGGTCTGGGGGTGGAACCCCCAGCCGGTCGGATTGCGATAGCAATTCGAAAACTTAGCCTGGCGTTGACGACACGCCCACCTGAGCCGGCCGCAGCAGCCGTTCGTGCAGCATGAAGCCCTCGGCCATCACCTGGATGATATCGCCGGCCTTGGTCCCGGGCACCGGCGCCTCGAACATGGCTTCGTGGATCTGCGGATCGAACCTGTCGCCCAGGTCCGGAGCCACCTTGATGATCCCGTGCTTCTCGAAAATATTCAGCAGTTCGCGCATGGTGAGCTGCACGCCCTCGATCAGCCCGCCGGCCTGGTCACGCATGTCTTCGGGCACCGATTCGAGCGCCCGGTTGAGGTTGTCGTAGACCGGCAGCATGTCGCGCGCGAGCTTGGAACCGCCGTAGTTCTCGGCCTCGCGCCGGTCGCGCTCGGAGCGCTTGCGGGAGTTTTCCGCGTCGGCCAGCGCGCGCATGAACTTGTCGCGCAATTCGTCGCGTTCCGCGGTGAGCGCGGCAATCTCGTCCTGGTGAACCCCTGTATCGGGCCCGGTATCGAAATCGTCGGTCAGATCGATGTCGATATCTTCGCCGCCCGGATCCCGGTCGCCCATGATTTCCTCGATCGCCGCCTCGACGTCTGAAAGCTCGTCCAGTTTTTTCTTTGCGTCTGCCATATCCTAACCCTTTACCCCCGGTCGGAGATCATCCTCCCGACCAGTTGCGCCGTGTAGTCGACGATCGGAACGATACGGCCATAGTTCAGCCGCGTCGGCCCGATCACACCCACGGCACCGATGATCTTTCGGTCCGCGTTCATATAGGGAGATACCACCAGAGAGGAACCGGAAAGTGAAAAAAGCTTGTTTTCCGACCCGATGAAAATGCGCACACCGTCACCGGTTTCCGCGAGTTCGAGGAAATCAGCGATATCGCGCTTGCGCTCGAGGTCGTCGAACAGGCGGCGCACCCGTTCCACGTCGGCCGGTTCCCCGCCCGCTTCGATGAGATTCGCCCGGCCCCGCACGATCAGCCGCTCATGCGAATCGCCCTCGTCGGACCACAGGGCCATCCCTTCGTCGATCAGCCCCTGCGCGAGTGTGTCGAGCTCCGCGCGCCGCGCCGTGATCTCGGTCGCGATCGCCTCGCGCAGCTCGCCGATACTGCGTCCTTCCGCGACGGCGTTGACGAAGTTCGCAGCCTCCCGCATCGAAGACGGCGTCTGGCCCGGCGGCGGCGTGAACAGCCTGTTCTCGACATGACCGTCAGCGAAGACGATCACCGCCATCGCCCGGTCGGCCGCGAGCGGCACGAACTCGATATGGCTGACTGGCGCCTCGTCGTGTTTGGGGGTCAGCACCAGGCTCGCGCCTTCGGTGATGCCCGAAAGCGCCGCACCGACGCGGTCCATCAGGTTGCCGACATCGGCGCTGTTGGAACTCACCGTCGCGTCGATCTTTTCGCGGTCATTCTGGGTGAGATCGGTCACTTCCAGAAAGCCGTCGACGAACATCCGAAGACCGATCTCGGTCGGCACCCGGCCCGCTGAGACATGCGGCGCGTCGAGCAGGCCCATCAACTCGAGGTCCTGCATCACGTTGCGCACCGTAGCCGCCGAGACCTTTTCGGTCATCGCGCGTGTCAGCGTGCGGGACCCCACCGGTTCGCCGGTGTCGAGATAGGCCTCGACCAGCCGCCGGAAGACCTCCCGCGATCTCTGGTTCAACTCTTCGAGCAAGGGGCTTCCCGTCATCTGCTCTACCGGCCTTGAGGCTTGCGTTTTGTGGGGCACCGTGAGACTTGACCCCCCAAACTCACGTGGAAGGAAGAGCCATGCGCCCGTCTGGTCGGAATGTAGATGAAATGCGCCCGATTACAATCGAGGTCGGTGCGACGAAACATGCCGAAGGATCCTGCATGATCAAGATCGGCGACACCCACGTGCTCTGCACCGCAACGCTCGAAGAGCGGGTGCCGCCGTTTCTGCGCAACTCCGGCCAGGGTTGGGTTACCGCGGAATACGGCATGCTGCCGCGGGCGACCAACACCCGGATGCGCCGCGAGGCGGCTGTCGGCAAGCAAGCCGGGCGCACCGTCGAGATCCAACGGCTCATTGGCCGGTCCTTGCGCGCCGGGGTCGACCGTCAGGCGCTTGGTGAGCGGCAAATCACGATCGACTGCGACGTGATCCAGGCCGATGGCGGCACCCGCTGCGCCGCGATCACCGGCGGCTGGGTCGCCCTGCGTCTTGCCGTGAACAAGCTGCTCAAGGTGGGCGACATCACCACCGATCCGCTGATGGATAGCGTTGCCGCCGTGTCCTGCGGGATCTATGCAGGGCAGCCGGTGCTCGACCTCGACTACCCCGAAGACAGCGAAGCGGGCGTGGATGGCAACTTCGTCATGACCGGCACGGGCCGTCTGATCGAGGTGCAGATGTCGGCCGAAGGCGCGACCTTCAGCCATGAACAGATGTCCCAGTTGATGACGCTGGCCGACAAGGGGGTAACCGAACTGGTTGCCGCACAGAAAGCGGCCGTCGCATGACACGGAAGTTCGACGGCGAAAAGCTCGTCATCGCCTCCCACAACAAGGGCAAGCTGCGCGAAATCGGCGACCTGCTTGCGCCCTTCGGTGTGAGTGTGGTCTCGGCGGGTGAGCTGGGGCTCGACGAGCCGGCCGAAACCGAGGACACCTTCGCCGGAAACGCCCGGATCAAGGCGCATTACGCAGCGTCAGAGACGGGTTTGCCCGCGCTTTCGGATGACAGCGGCATCATGGTCGACGCGCTGGACGGTGACCCGGGCGTCTACACCGCCGACTGGGCCGAAACCGGTCAGGGCCGTGATTTCGCCATGGCGATGACCAAGGTCTGGACCCAGCTCGAAGAGCGGAACGCGCCGGAGCCACGCAACGCCGCGTTTTACGCCACGCTCTGCCTCGCCTGGCCCGACGGGCATGACGAGATCTTCGAGGGCCGTGTGCCTGGACGGGTCGTCTGGCCGATGCGCGGCGAAAACGGGTTCGGCTTCGATCCCATC
Source organism: Paracoccaceae bacterium (assembly GCA_003545125.1). Classification (GTDB taxonomy): domain Bacteria; phylum Pseudomonadota; class Alphaproteobacteria; order Rhodobacterales; family Rhodobacteraceae; genus Sinisalibacter. The sequence goes on along the minus strand of DQCI01000301.1, from coordinate 4,176 downwards.
TTCCTGCCGGATGGCGAGACACAGACGTTCGGCGAGATGGACCCGGCCCGCAAGCACGCGATGAGCCACAGGGCCCGTGCCTTCGCGAAACTCGTCGAGACCTGCTTTGGCTGAGACCGCACCGGAAGGCGGGTTCGGTCTCTATATCCACTGGCCCTTCTGCGCGTCGAAATGCCCGTACTGTGACTTCAACTCACATGTCGCGGAGGCGATCGATACCGGAAGCTGGCAGGCCGCCTATCTTTCCGAACTGGACCGCTACGGGCGCGAGACCGAAGGCCGCGTGCTGAATGCGGTCTATTTCGGCGGCGGCACTCCGTCGCTGATGGAGCCCGCGCTGGTCGGCGCGCTGCTCGACCGGCTGGGCAATTATTGGCGCTTCGCCAACGACCTGGAAGTGACGCTCGAAGCCAATCCGGGCTCAGTTGAGGCCGGACGCTTCGCCGGATTTCGGGCAAGTGGCGTGAACCGGCTGTCGATGGGGTTCCAGGCGCTGAACGATGCCGATCTGAAAGCGCTCGGACGTCTGCACAGCGTGTCCGAAGCGCTTTCGGCGCTGGACATTGCCCGCGCGCATTTCACCCGGGTAAATTTCGATCTGATCTACGCCCGTCAGGAGCAAAGTCTGTCGGCCTGGGAAACGGAACTGCACCGCGCCCTGTCGCTTGGGCCGGATCATCTCTCGCTCTACCAGCTCACGATCGAACCCGGAACCGCCTTCGGCAACCGTTTCGCGCGGGGCGGCTTGCGGGGCCTGCCCGAAGAAGATCTCGCCGCCGACATGTATTTTCTGACCCAAGATATCTGCGAGGCCGCCGGACTACCGGCCTATGAAGTCTCTAACCATGCGCAATCCGGCGAGGAATCGCGCCATAACCTGATTTACTGGCGGGGCGGCGATTGGGTCGGGATCGGCCCCGGTGCGCATGGACGGCTCACGTTCGGCGGCCGCCGCCTGGCGACCTGGACCGAGTTGAGCCCCGCCAAATGGCTCGCGCAAGCGAGTGACGGTGCCGGTGAGGGTGGCGGTGGAGAAGCGGGCCGTTCGCAGCTCTCGGCGAGCGATCATGCCGGGGAATACCTGATGATGTCGCTGCGCACCTGCGAAGGGCTCGACATCGCGCGCTATACGTCGATTGCGGGCGCGGGATTGAACCCAGAGAAAGTGGACATGCTGAAGGCACACGGGCTCGCGGTCGAATCATCGGGACGGTTGATCGCGACCCGGGCTGGCCGGGCGGTTCTCAATGCGCTCGTCGCCGATCTTTTGCCGGACTGATCAGGCGCCCAGCTTGCGGCAGATGTCGTCCAGTTCCTCGAGGGTTTCATAGCGGATCGTCACGGCGCCGGTTCCCCGCCCCGGCTTGTGATCGATGGCTACTTTGAACCCCATCGCCGCCGACAGGTCGCCTTCCAGGGCGACGGTGTCGGCATCCTTGCGCGACGGCGTTGGCGCGCGCTTGGGCTTGTCACCGGTGTCCGGCCTTTTCGCCAGACGTTCCACGTCGCGCACGGAGAGCCCTTTCGCCACGACGGTCCGAGCGAGGCCGGAAGGATCCTCCGCCGTCACCAGCGCGCGCGCGTGACCGGCCGAAAGCTTGCCGTCGCGCAGAAGTTCCTGAACATCCGCCGGCAGGTTCAACAGCCGAAGCATGTTGGCGATGTGCGACCGGCTCTTGCCCAACGCTTCCGCCATCTTCTCCTGGGTATGGCCGAAGCGGTCCATCAGCTCGCGGTAGCCAGCGGCCTCTTCCACCGCGTTCAGATCCGCGCGCTGGATGTTCTCGATGATCGCGATCTCGAGCGCTTCGGTATCGGTGTAGTCGCGTACCAGCGCCGGCACCTCGTGAAGCTGCGCCATCTGCGCAGCGCGCCACCGACGTTCGCCTGCGACGATCTCGAATGTCGTGTCGGTTTTCGCCTTTTTCCGCAGGATCAGGGGCTGAATGATGCCCTTTTCCTTGATCGACGCGGCAAGGTCATCGAGGTCGGCGGTGGTAAAGGTGCGCCGGGGCTGATCCGGGTTGGGCACGATCCGCTCAATCGGCACCAGCTGGTCGGGTTTGCGCGCCGCTGGGACGCCCTCCACGGTGGGCTCTTCCGGCGCGACATCCGCCATCAGCGCGGACAGCCCGCGCCCCAATCCTCGTGCCGGTTTTTTCGCCATGATCGTTCCTATTGCCGAGCCAGGATTTCCTGGGCAAGCGCCGCATAGGCCACGCTGCCCTTCGACGCCGGATCATAGGCCGAAACCGGCATCGCGTACGACGGCGCTTCGCTCACCCGAACATTGCGTGGGATCACTGTCGTAAACACCAGATCCCCGAGGTTGGCGCGCGCATCCGCTTCGACCTGGTGCGACAGGTTGTTGCGCTTGTCGTACATGGTCAGCACCACGCCCTCGATCCTCAGATCGGGGTTCGCCGCCTCACGCACCTCGCGCAGCGTCAGCATCAATTGCGACAGGCCTTCGAGTGCGAAAAACTCGCTTTGCAGCGGCACCAGCACTGTATCCGCGGCCACCATCGCGTTGACCGTCAACAGGCTCAGCGATGGCGGGCAATCAATCAGGATGTAGTCGAGACCGAGGTCGTCGACATCGGGCGCACGCAGCGCATCATGCAGCATGGTGCTGCGCTTCTCGTTGGCAGAGAGCTCGATGTCGGCAGAGGAAAGATCGGTTGTCGCCGGCGCGATCCACAGCCCTTCCGTTTCCGTCTCCAGCATCACGTTCTGTAGCGGCGTTTCTTCGAGCAGCAGGTCATAGGTCGTCAGGCCCCGGTCCTTGGGCTCGACTCCGATGCCGGTGGAGGCATTGCCCTGGGGGTCGATGTCGACGATGAGCACATTGTACCCCTGAGCCGCAAGCTCGGCGCCGAGGTTGATGGCCGTCGTCGTTTTGCCAACACCACCCTTCTGGTTGGTGACTGCGATGATCTTGGGCTTTTTGGGCCGCGTTATCTCAGACACGACGAATACTCCGGAGTTTCAGGATGGTGGACTCGCGATCGGTCCGGCTGGGGAAGGTATCAAGCCGAAACGCCCAGCTTGCAAGGGCCAGATCGATCTCCTTCGCTTGACCGGTGCCTTTCAGGAACAGAGCGATTCCCTCCGGCGCGAGGTGCCGGATTGCATAGCCGATGAGGCCCGGGAGCGGTGCAAGCGCCCGGGCCGAAACCACGTCGGCGTTCAACGGAGACAGGGTTTCGATGCGCTCGGACACGACCGTTGCCGAGGTCCCGGTTTCACGCGCGACGGTGCGCAGGAAGGTGGCTTTGCGCTGATCGCTTTCGACGCAGGTGATCTTCAGGCCGGGGTGTTTCTCGGCCGCGAGAATCGCGACGATCATTCCCGGGAACCCGCCGCCACTGCCGAGGTCGGCCCAAACGCCGCTGTCGATTTCCGCGATGTCCAGCAGTTGTGCCGAATCGGTGAAATGCCGGCTCCAGAGATCCGGGATAGTGGATTTCGACACGAGATTGATGGCCGGGTTCCACTTGGTGAGCAGATCGGCATAGACGGTGAGCCGGTCGAGTGTTTCACGTGAAACAT
>DQCI01000301.1:0-600 GCA_003545125.1 Paracoccaceae bacterium | reverse complement strand
CGTTGGCGCAGTTTCGCCAGGATCAGGGTCAACGCCGCTGGCGTCATTCCCTCGATCCGCCCCGCCTGCGCCAGGTTTTCAGGCCGAATCCGTGCCAGTTTGCCCGATAGCTCGTGGGTCAGACCGTCCAAGCCTGCGTAGTCAAAATCCGGCGGGATCGTTTCCGCTTCATCGCGTTTCAGCGCCGCGACTTCCCGCTTCTGGCGTTCGATGTATTGCGCATAAAGCGCGTCCCGGGAGACCTGGGTCCTGATCGAAGGGCCGGTTTTCGCGAGATCTTCTGACGCTGAAGCCACCTGATCGAAGGTGACACCGGGGATCGACAGAAGCTCGAACCCGGTCCGCCGCGTCCCGTCCTCACTCACTTCAACTCCGCAGGCGCGTGCCTGCCGAGGCGTGAAGGACAAACCATCCAGCTGCGCCTTGGCCTCTTTCAAGGCGTCCATCTTGTCGCCGAACACCCGTTGACGCTCTTGCGACACCAGGCCGATCTCGAGGCCGAGCGGACTGAGGCGCTGATCGGCATTGTCTGCCCTCAACGCGAGCCGAAACTCCGCACGAGAGGCGAACATCCGGTAGGGCTCCGTCACACCGCGGGTG
>DQCI01000243.1:1245-3399 GCA_003545125.1 Paracoccaceae bacterium | reverse complement strand
ATCGGTTTCGTCGCCTGGGAGATGCACACCACAAAGCCGATGCTCGACATGCGGCTCTTCAAGAATTTCGCCTTCTCCTCGGCCTCGGTCATTGCCTTCATCATGGGGGCGGGGATGTTCGGATCTACCTATCTGCTTCCGGTCTTCGTGCAGCAGATCCAGGGTATGACGCCCACGCAGGCGGGCCTTCTTCTGATGCCCTCGGGCTTTGCGATGCTGCTGGTCTTTCCCATTGCGGGGCGATTGTCCGACAAGGTGCCTGCGCCGATCATGATCGGCGCAGGCATGGCGGTCTTTGCCGGGTCCTCCTGGCTGATGACAGCTGCAAATGTCCATACGGCCTTCTGGACGCTCGCCTGGTGGACAATCCTCTCACGCGTGGGGCTGGGTCTCGTGTTTCCCGCCATTTCGTCGGGGGCGCTCAAGGTTCTGCCGCCGCACCTTCTCGGCCAGGGTTCGGGCGCTTCGAACTTCATCCGGCAACTTGGCGGCGCCTTCGGGGTGAATCTTCTGAGCGTGTTCATCGAGCGGCGCACGATCATGCACGCGGATGCCTTTGCCGCGACCCAGACCAGCGACAACGCCACGATGATGGAACTTTTGCGCGAGGTTGCCGGCCTCATGCACGCCTCGGGACTGCCAGACTCTCAGCTCCTGCCCGCTGCGGCATCGTTCCTGGGCCAGACCGTGATGATCCAGGCCTCGAACGCGGCCTTCCAGGACGGCTTCCTTATCGTATGCGGTATATTCCTGCTCGCGCTGGTCCCGACCTGGTTCATGTGGCGTGCCCCTTCCTCTGGCACATAGACCCCATAGTCGCTTTGCGAGTTGACCGGGTCTGTGGCCTCTCCCCCGGCATTCTACCGTCGAGAGTTGCACCAGGTTGGCTGGCTGTCGCGTTGCCCTAAAATCCGAGATGTGGAGCGTTGGGCGCCATTTCTTACCCCCAATTGTGAGATTCGGCTGCCATTGGTCTTCTGCCTTTCGCGCGTCGTTCCGCAATCCGATCAACCGCAGCAAGCAGACGGGGCTCCTTCTCGAAGGCACGCAACAAGGCAACCCTTGCATAGTCGTCGATGCCAGCGCTGATTATTGCCGCTTTGGCCAGCGGACGAGACTGGGCAACAGCGATTGCGGGTCGTGTCGCGCAGGTGGTGGAAATTGTTTGGCGGCGTAATTTCCGGGTGACCTGAACCCACCCAACCGGCGGCTGCAACCGCCAAGGAGATTACGCCATGAACAAGATTACAGACACCGGCATGCCCGCGCTACTGGAAACGGGAGGCGGCTACGATCCGATCGAAGACCGGCTTCGCCAGACCGTCCGCGTCACGATCGAGACGCTGTTCGAAGAGGAACTTGAGGCTTTCATCGGACGCTGCCCCTCCAGCGTATAATCGTCGATCCGACGCATCACGCGGAAGGTCATCCAGCCCAGAGCGGCCCCAAGCGCCGCGCCGCCGAACGCCTCCTGCACGAACAGCAACAGCGCGCCCACCAGCGCGTTCTGCTCCCCCTCGTCGGCGTCGTGCCCGCCCGCATCGCCGAAGGCCAGCCCCACGAGCACCAGGAAGACCACATAGGCCACCCCGTCATTGAACAGGCTTTCCCCCGCGATCTTGGTTTCCAGCGATTTGCGCAGATCCGCCTCGCGCAGCACACCCAGCACCGCCACCGGATCGGTGGGCGAAATGATGGTTCCGAATACCAGCGCAACCAGAATCGGCATGCCTGTCAGCCAGCTGAACCCCACGCCGACCACGGCGACGGACAGGCCCACCCCCATCGTCGCCATCAACAGCACCACCCAGGCCTGTTCGCGCAGATCCTCCATTTTCACATGCAGCGCCCCGGCGAACAGCAAAAGCCCCAGCATGCCTTCCAGCAGCGCGTCGGAAAAGTCGATCTCCAGCACCATCGCGCGCATGGTCGTGGCCAGTTCCAGCATCGGAAATGCCGCGTCCAGCGCCATGGCGGTGAAAGACACCGCAAGCGCGACGATCAGGATGCCGATGGATTGCGGCAGGCGCAGGAAGAAATAGTTGATCACGCCGAAGACGGCCGCCAACACGACCAGAAGCGATGCGATCTGCAGAATACCCATATGCCGGTCCCTCGTTGCCTTTCGCCCCCTCTAGCACGGACAGTCCGCCC
>DQCI01000243.1:0-1212 GCA_003545125.1 Paracoccaceae bacterium | reverse complement strand
GGAAATCTCGAGATCGGCCCAGATCGGCAGGTGATCGGACGCGCGGCGCGACAGCGCGGTTTCGGCAACGCCCGCATCACGCAGCGCCAGCCTGTCGCACAGCGCGATCCGGTCCAGCGCCGCCACCGGGCGCGAGGCGTGAAAGCTCGATCCCGGCGCATGCACGGTGAAGGCGTCCGCCAGCGGGGCCATGCCCCGGTCGCGCGACCATTCGTTGAAATCGCCCAGAATCACCGTCGGCAACGGCGTCTTGCGCGACAGGGCGGCGCGGATTGCCGCAAGCTGGTGCTGGCGAGACCGGCGCAGCAGCCCCAGATGCACCGCCACCACGCGCATTGCCCGCCCGTTCCGCGTCATATCCACCAGCGCGGCGCCGCGCGGCTCCAGCCCCGGCAGGTCGAGCCGCTCAATCGCCGTGACATGCGTGCCCTCGCGCATCAGCACCGCATTGCCGTGAAAGCCAAGGCTGACGCCGCTGTCATCCAGCGCCACGGGGGTGAAATCGCTATGCGCCTCGATCATTCGCGCGGGCAGGGCGGCGGGGCGGGGGCCCAGCCGCTTGTCGGCCTCCTGCAGCACGATGATATCGGCACCGATGCCATTGATCACATCCATCACGCGCCCCGGCGCGCGCTTGAGGTCAAGCCCGACGCATTTGCGGATGTTGTAGCTGGCAAGGCGGAGTGTATCGTTGTTCATCTCCTTTATATGGGTAGTCACAGCCGGGATTGTAGAGCATCGCCAGTAGGGATAGCCTTGCCCCATGACGTTTCGTGGCCACGCTTATCTGACCTACGCGGTCTGGATCACGCTTTGCGTGGCCTTCGTTTCCGCGTTGATCGGCGGGCGCTGGTCGCTGGCCTTTGTCGCGGTGCTGACCTTCGTGCTGTCGATCGCGCTGGCGCTGGCCGTCGCGCGGTTCCGCATCCAGTTGCCGCTCAGCTTCTTCGCGGGGATCGTGCTGTTCATCTTCGGCACGATCTTTCTGGGCGAAGCATTTGATTTCTATGAGCGTTACTGGTGGTGGGATATCGCGCTCCACGGCGGGTCGGCGGTGGGGTTCGGTCTGATCGGCTTTCTGTTCGTTCTGACCCTGTTCGAGGGCGACAGGCTCGCCGCGCCGCATTGGGCGCTGGCGCTGATCACCTTCTGCTTCGCCATGACCATCGGCGTATCCTGGGAGGTGTTCGAGTTCGCCATGGATCAGCTCTT
>DQCI01000025.1:6936-7139 GCA_003545125.1 Paracoccaceae bacterium | reverse complement strand
GTCCCGAGCGCGCGCACCTCGTCCTTGAACAGCTCGCGCAGCGGCTCGACCAGCTTCAGACCCATCTTCTCGGGGAGCCCGCCGACGTTGTGGTGCGACTTGATCGTCACGCTGGGACCGCCGGAGAACGACACGCTCTCGATCACGTCCGGGTAGAGCGTGCCCTGGGCAAGAAATTCGGCGCCGTCGATGCCCGCCGCGTA
>DQCI01000025.1:6323-6930 GCA_003545125.1 Paracoccaceae bacterium | reverse complement strand
CATGTTGTAGTGATCGCGGAACATCGTGACCACCTCCGCCGCCTCGTTCTGGCGCAGCAAGCCGTGGTCGACGAAGACGCAGGTGAGCTGATCGCCGATCGCCTCGTGCAGCAGCACCGCGGTGACCGAGCTGTCGACCCCGCCCGAAAGCCCGCAGATCACGTGCGCGTCGCCCACCTGGTCGCGGATCTTCTGGATCGCTTCCTCGCGGTAGGCGCCCATGGTCCAGTCGCCGGTGAAGCCCGCGAGCCGCACGAAGTTTTCGTAAAGCGTGCGTCCGTTCGGGGTGTGATGAACTTCCGGGTGGAACTGCACGGCGTAGAAATGGCGCGCCGCGTCGGCGGTGATCGCGAAGGGCGCGCCGGGGGAGGTGCCGAGCACCGCGAAGCCCGGGGCAATCTCGGCGACATGGTCGCCGTGGCTCATCCAGACCTGTTCGCGGCCCTCGAGGAACCATCCGAACAGGAAATCGTCGTGCGTTCCGGCCTGCTCCACGTAGGCCCGGCCGAACTCGGCCGTGGCGTGTTCACCGGCCTCGACCCGGCCGCCGAGGTCCTGCATCATCACCTGCTGGCCGTAGCAGATGCCGAGGATCGGCACGCCGAGG
>DQCI01000025.1:2157-6215 GCA_003545125.1 Paracoccaceae bacterium | reverse complement strand
TCGCGCAGCCGTCGGGCGATGAGCTGCGTCACCTGGCTGCCGAAATCGATGATCAGGAGGCGGTCATGCTGGGTCATATCCGCTGATTAGGACGCGCGCGATTGACTGGCAAGGCCGAATAGGCGGGCCGTCTCGCCGGCGGCGCGCGCATGTCGCGCGCCGCGACCGGCGGGCGTTTCTGTCCGTTGCAAACGCTGCGGGGCTCTCCTTGCCCCGCGGGCGCCCCCCCAAGGGTATTTGCGGATCAAAGAAGAGCCCCAGGGGCCCAAGCGGCGGGCGCATGTCGTTTTCGCGTCCGAGATGCCGCTATCTCACCCGGGGCCGCAGACCCGGCGGTGTATCCCTGTCAGACGAGCAGCAACCGGAGAACGACGATGGCCGAGACCCAGGCACCCAGGCGCAAGCGCGGCGGCGGCGGGGCAGCGCGACGGGCGGCACATACCGCCACCGGCCCGGTGACCGTCCCGCGGATCACCCGCAATATGCCGGATTACGAGCCGCTCTCTGCCGAGGCGCTCGAGATCATCGAGATGAACGCCGAAACGGTGCTCGAGGAGATTGGCATCGCGGTGGTCGAAAACCCCGCAGCCCTCGCGCGCTGGAAAGAGGCGGGCGCGACCGTCACCGGCGAGCGGGTGCATATCCCGCGCGGGCTCGCGCGAAAGCTCTGCGAAACCGCGCCGGCCCGCTTTACCCAACACGCGCGCAACCCGGCCAAGTCGGTCGAGATCGGTGGCCGCGACCTGGTGCTCGCGCCGGTCTACGGCCCCCCCTTCGTGCGGGGGCTGGGCGGCGGGCGGCGCTATGCGACGATGGCCGATTTCAGCAATTTCGTCCGCCTCGGGCAGATGTCGAAATGGCTGCACCATTCCGGCGGCACCGTCTGCGAGCCGACCGACGTGGCTGTCAACAAGCGCCATTTCGACATGCTGTTCGCGCATATGACGCTGTCGGACAAACCGTTCATGGGCTCGGTCACGGAGCCGAGCCGGGCGGCCGACTCGGTCGAGATGGCGAAGATCCTGTTCGGGGCCGATTTCGTCGATCAAAATCCTGTGATGATCAGCTTGATCAACATCAACTCGCCGCTCACCTTCGACGCGACGATGATGGGCGCGCTCGAGGTCTATGCCGCGGCCGGGCAGGCCTGCATCATCTCGCCCTTCATCGTCGGCGGCGCGATGGCGCCGGTGAGCGTCGCGGGCACGCTGACCCAGGTATTCGCAGAGGTGATGGCGGGGGTGGCCTACAGCCAGCTCGTGCGCCCCGGCGCGCCGGTGATCTTCGGCGCCTTCGTGACCTCGATCGACATGAACTCCGGCGCGCCCACCTTCGGCACGCCCGAGGCCGCGCAGATCACCCTTGGGGCGGGACAGCTCGCGCGCCGTCTGGGGCTGCCGTTCCGCTCGGGCGGCGGCTTCACGGGGTCGAAACTGCCCGACGCTCAGGCCGGATACGAGAGCGCCAACTCGCTCCAGGCGGCGTTGCAGGCCGGGGTCAATTTCATGCTCCACGCCTGCGGCTGGCTCGAAGGCGGGCTGGTGGCCAGCCTCGAAAAGTTCGTGATCGACGCCGACCAGCTCGGCACGCTGCACAAGATGGCCGCGGGGATCACGGTAGACGAGGACACGCTCGCCCTCGACGCGATCCGCGAGGTCGGGCCGGGCGGGCATTACCTTGGCTGCGCCCATACCCAGGCTCATTTCCGCGACGCCTTCTGGCGGTCGGAAGTGTTCGATTTCAAGCCGTTCGAGACCTGGGAGGAAGAGGGCGCGCGCGATACGCAGGCGCTCGCCGGGGAGCGGGTGACCCGGATGCTGGCGGACTACCGCGAGCCACCGATCGACCCTGCGGTGCGTGCAGCGCTTGCCGAGTATGTGGCCGAGCGCAAGGCCTCGATGCCGGACGCTTTCGTCTGAGGCCAGCCGCAGCGGCCGCGGCTGTTGGATGCGGCGTCTTCAACCGCACCGCACGGTGGGCAGGTTCAGGCGGCCCGCTCTTCGCGCGGCAGCAGCCGCGCCTCGGCCATCAGCGCGATCAACACCTCGACATGGCGCGCCGGCGAGTAGGCCGCGCCGCCGCACTTGCGGATATCCTCGAGGCGGGCTTCTTCCTCGATCAGGCGCGGGATCGCGGTCCGCGGCGCGGGCACGGCGGGGACGCGCATCAGCCGGCGCAGGTCGCGCTCGCGATTGTATTCGTCCAGGCCAAAACGGGCGGCGCGGATCAGCAGTTTCGGACGGCGCAGACGGCTCAGAACGGCGAGGGGATGATCGGACATATCGGCTCCTTTCAGATGAGTCGCACCGATCGTTACACAACCCCAACGAGTGTTGCGCGAACCGCGGGACCAGCGTGCGCCACGCCCAGCACCCGGTAAGGATTTGAGATTTATATTCGAACCTGTCGCGTTCGGTTAACCTTACGGTAACCAATTTGGGATCATTGTGGCATGCGTTACTCGCCCGAAAGTTGTCTGCCAACGACCAGACGGGCGAGCGGTCCACTTGAGGGGATGTCATGGGAGTCTCACGTACTGCTGAGGTGCGGCTGGAAGCCGTCGCACCGCCACACTGGCTGCCAACGCCGGTCCGGACCTATCTCGCCCATACCGAGGCGGGAACCAGTATCCGGGCACTGGCGCGCACAGCCGGGGTCCATCCGTCGACGGTTCTGCGGCAGGTGCGCCGCACCGAACAGCTGCGAGACGACCCACTCGCCGACGCGGCGCTCAACCGGCTGGGCCGCTACTGGAAATCACCGACGGCACCCGGGCGGAACACATCCAACAATCAGGATCCGCTGCTCATGACTGCCCCGAAGGATGACGATCTGCGCCTTGCGCGCGAAAGCTTGCGCGTGCTGCGCACGCTTCTCGAACCCGATACCCTCTTGGTGATCGCCGATGGCGTGGAAGATGCCGTGGTGGTGCACAATTCCGGTGACGGGCGCCCGGTGCGCCGGGCCGTGCTTACCCGCGACGTCGCCGAAGCGTTGGCGCTGAAGGAATTTATCGCCGGCACGGTATCGGGCCGCCTCGCGCGTTACACGATCACGCCCTCGGGTCGGTCCGAAGTCCGCCGCCTGTTGGCCGAGACAGAATCGCGCCGCGCCTCGGCCCGGGGCCAGGCCGAAGACACCGACGTGATCGACGCGGGCGAGTTGTTTCTCGGCGCCGATACCGACCGGCGGTCGCGCAAGCGTAGTGCCGGGGCAGAATCGCCACTGTCGGTGCTCGCGCGCCGCAAGCGCAACTCCGGCGGGGCCTGGTTGACACCGGAGCTCGTGGCCGCCGGGCTGCGGTTTCGCGAAAGCTGGGAGATCGCCCATCTCGGCGGCGAGTTGACCCGTGACTGGGACAAACTGGTCGCAGGCCGGATCTCGTCCGCAGGCGGCAAGGGCGCGGGCGGCGGCGCGGTAACGCGGCGCCTTGAAGCCGAGCAAGGGCTCGCGGCGGCGATCCGCTCCCTCGGCCCCGACATGGCCGAAACCGTCATCATGGCGGTCTGCCAGGAACAAGGCATGGAGGATATCGAGAACCAACTCGACTATCCGGCCCGCTCCGGCAAGATCGTGCTCCGGATCGCGCTCAACACGCTTGCGCGCCACTACGCCGAGGCCGGGTCCGCCGGGTACGACCTGATCTATTGAGGTCTTCGCGGGCGGCGGCGGGCCGGCAACAGGCTCCTGCCGCGCCGATCTAGCTGCGGTCCGCAAGGACCACGAGGTCGAAATCGAGCGCCGGGAACCGGTCGGTGATCTCGCGCCGCACCAGGTCCGGGTCGGGCACTGTGGGCGCGATGGCCCGGTACTTGCCGCGAAATCCGGCGGCGGCGAGGCGTTCGGAGAGGTCGAGGCAATCGAACCCGGGGCCGACAAGCGACGAGACAACCACGTCGGGCCGGATCCTGTCGAGCGCCTCAGCCGTCACTTGGGCGAAGGGCAGGCAAGTGATGTCGGCCGCCGCCTCGTCACCGGAGGAGTCACCGACCTCGGGGTGCGGCGGAGCCATGTCCCCTACTGCCAGAAACCGCACGCCCGTCTCTCGGCCCGTCTCT
>DQCI01000025.1:0-2140 GCA_003545125.1 Paracoccaceae bacterium | reverse complement strand
CCGGTGCCCGCCCCGGTGCCCGCGGGGTCCGAAGTGTTTTCGCCCATAAAACGGCATGCCCCCTTGAGTCCCGCTTCCCGCCTCGCTCCTGGCAGGTGAGCCGCGACACTCGTTAAACGTGTATTACGCGAGTCACTTTCCACTATGGAATGTCGCCTGACCGCGTGCAACCCCAGCCGGTTGCGGCGGTCGGGCGCAAGGGCGGCAGCGGGGTTTACATAGGGACAACACTGTCGGAAGCTCCGCGCGAAACTGCCCGCCAGGAGCCGCCAGGAGCCGCCATGACCCCGGACGAAGTCGTCACCGCCATTCCGGTTCCGGCGGGCCACATCGGCCCCGATGGACGCATCCGTGCGATCAACGCCGGGCTTGCAAGCCTGTTCGGCGCGGAGATCGAGGGCCGCCACTACATCACCGCCTTCCGCCAGCCTTCGCTTCTCGACCGAATCGAGGCTTCGCTGGCCGAGGGGACACGGACACGCGGCACCTATGTTGGGCGACAGGCAGGGCGCGACACCACCTATGAGGTGACCATTGCTCCGGCGGGCGGCGGCGTGCTGGTGTTCTTCGAAGACCGCACCCATCTTGCCGAGGCCGGTGAACGGCGGTCGGAATTCGTCGCAAACGTCAGCCACGAGCTGCGCACGCCGCTCACCGCGATCGCCGGATTCATCGAAACCCTGCGGGGCCCGGCGCGAGAAGACCCCGAGGCCCGCGACCGGTTCCTCGCCGTCATGGAACGCGAGGCGCGGCGGATGAACCGGCTGGTCGACGACCTCCTGTCCCTCTCGCGGGTCGAAGATGTCGAACGGATGCGGCCGCTCGACCCTGTCGACGTGGCCGGGCTGATCCGGGGCGCCACCACCGGGCTCGCGCCACAGGCGGCGCTGCGCGGCGTGACGATCGAGGTATCGGGCTGCGACACCCCGCAAAGCGCGCCCGGCGACGGCGACCAGCTGACCCAGGTGTTCACCAACCTGATCGAAAACGCGATCAAATACGGACCCGAACACGGCAGGGTCCGGGTCGATCTCGAAAAGCTCGACACGGCGCCGGTGCTGAAAGGGGCGGGGCTCAGGGTTTCGGTACGCGATGAAGGCGAGGGCATCGATGCCCGCCACCTCGGCCGGCTCACCGAGCGGTTCTACCGCGTCGATAGCCACCGTTCACGCGGGATCGGCGGAACCGGGCTCGGGCTGGCCATCGTCAAACACATCGTCAACCGCCACCGCGGCCGGCTTCGGATCGAAAGCGAGCCGGGCAAAGGGGCCACGTTCACGGTGTTTTTGCCGCTGGATTGAAGCGGTTCGCGGCCGGTGACGTCGCGTCGCGGGGATCGGCGGGGCGATCGCGGGGCACCGTTACAAACCTGTTACACAGCCGTCATAAAAGCGTAGCTGCGCGGGACTAGACCGCTGCCCAGGACGCCAGCAGGGCGCCCCTGTGCAACCAATCCCAGGAGACAGACATGTCACCCATGAAACTGACCGCCTCGGCGCTGGCGATTGCCGCCGTGTCGGCGACTGCTGCCGCTGCGCGTGACCAAGTCCAGGTGGCCGGCTCGTCCACCGTTCTGCCCTACGCTTCGATCGTGGCCGAAGCTTTCGGCGAGAACTTCGACTTCCCGACACCGGTGGTGGAATCGGGCGGTTCCTCGGCTGGCCTCAAGAAGTTCTGCCAGGGCGTTGGCGAAGAGACCATCGACATCGCCAACGCCTCGCGCAAGATCCGCGAAAAAGAGATCGCCGCCTGCGCCGAAGCCGGTGTGAGCGACATCATCGAAGTGCGCATCGGCTATGACGGGATCGTCTTTGCCAGCCAGTACGACGGCCCGGCCTACACCGCCTTTACGCAAGCGGACATCTTCAACGCGCTCGCGCCGAAGGTCATGGTCGACGGCGTGCTGGTCGACAACCCGCACGCCCAGTGGGCGGAGGTCAACCCGGATCTGCCCGCAGAAAACATCCTCGCCTTCATCCCCGGCACCAAGCACGGCACCCGCGAGGTCTTCGAAGAGAAGGTGATCGCGGTGGGCTGTGAAGAAACCGGCGCCCTGCAGGCGATGATCGATGGCGGCATGTCGCAAGACGATGCCGAAGACGCCTGCCTCGCGGTCTCGGCCGATGGCCGCTCGGTCGAC
>DQCI01000073.1:6213-7095 GCA_003545125.1 Paracoccaceae bacterium | reverse complement strand
ACGGTGGTCGGCGTGCCCGACGCCGGCACCGCCGCCACGGTCTCGCAATGCAAACTGATGCGTGCCGACACACGCAGTCTTCCCGGTCTCGGGCTGAAGATCGCCCGAGGTCTGGCGTTGGTATTCGTCTATGACGACCGCGCCAACTGGATGAAGGTCAAACCGCTCCGCATTGCCGTCGCGACCACCAGCGCCTTTGTCTTCCTGGACCCAATGATGCCCGTGACCCATGCGCTGGCCAAGGCCCTGCGGCCGGATGCGCCGACAATCCAGCCGGTCCACACGCTTGTCTCAAATGAAGTCATGGTCGGCGCCTCCAACGCCCTGCCGCCCGCGCCGGGCATCACCCTCGGCGCGTCCCCACAGAGGCGGTCGTGCGAACGGCGACGCACCGCTGCGGCCTGACGGACCGGTGGCGTGGCGCTGTAGGGTGAGGCGCGCGCCAGCTGACCTCTGATCGGCCCACCCGGTTCGACCCCGCGTCGACGGGTCACCTGCCGGTCCGGTCGCGCCCATGTTGTTTTGCGTGCGCACGCCTGGGAGGCCAAAATGACCGATCTCGTCGCGCGCTTGCGTCTGAGCGCGCATTGGGCCGCGCTGATGTTGCTCTATCTCTATGCGGACGTCTTCAATTTCTTCGAGCCGGGTGAACTCGACCATATCGGCGCGGAGAAACTCGAGCCTTTCGACGTGACCCAGCTTTCGCTGTTCCTCGCAGTCCTCCTGATGGCTCTGTCCGCCGCGATGGTGGCGCTCACCCCGCTCCTGCCCACCGGGATTTGCCGCAGGGCGAACGTCGGCATGGGCGGGCTCTATACCCTGGTGAACATCGGCAACGTGGTCGGTGAGTCGTGGGCCTACTACCTGTTCTACGGCGCGCTC
>DQCI01000073.1:4991-6104 GCA_003545125.1 Paracoccaceae bacterium | reverse complement strand
TGCTTGATTCCGCCGCGCCGGATGCCAATCTAGGCAATGTGAACGGAATTCACATCAACCCGAACCCAAAGGAGCACCCCTGATGACTGTCGCCCTCGACTATGAATCCCGCAAATCCGGTGAGGGTTGGTTTCGTCGGGCCGAAGGATGGCTCGACGAACACGGCAAACCGGCCTGGATCGTCGCCATGGTACTTGGCTTCATCCTGTTCTGGCCGATCGGCCTCGCCCTTCTCCTCTATATGATCTTCGGAAAACGCATGTTCTCTCACGGATGCCGCAACGCCCGCGCCCGCTCGGGCTTCAACGAGGCCATGAATATCAACCGCCGCCACGGCTTCCGCAGCTCCGGCAACACCGCTTTCGACGCCTACAAGTCCGAGACGCTGAAGCGGCTGATGAACGAGCAGGAGCAGTTCGAAGCCTTCCTCGACCGGCTGCGCGCCGCGAAGGACCAGCGCGAGTTCGACACCTTCATGGATGAACGCGCCGAGGTCGCCCGTGCCGATGTCGGCGACGCCGAAGAGGCGGACGACGACGAGCACACCGAGAAGGCCTGATCCCTTCCTCCCTGCCCGGGCCACGCTGGCCCGGGTGCCCTTTCCTCCCGGAGCGCATCCATGACCGCCGCATTTACCCACGACGATATTTCCGCGCCCCACGCCGCGCACCATTCCTCACACCGGCGGCCGATCCCAGTCGGTGTCCAGGTGCTCTCGACCATCCTCTTCGGTGCCTTCGCCATCACCGTCACCGCCATCGCGTTTTCCCATTTCTGGCCCGCCGGCGTAGCGCTCGCGGTCATCCTCGGCTGGCGCGGCGGCTTCGTGCCTCTGGGCAAGGGCGAAGACCCCGCGCATGAGATCATCGCCGAGATCCGGGGGCTCAGCCCCGAAGCGCAGCAGCGTTCCAGCGGCAACGCCAGCTTCGACGCCTACCGCACCGACACGCTCGAGCGTCTCGAAGTGGAACAGGAAAACTTCTCCGATTTCCTCGACCGGCTGCGCGAGGCCCGCGACCAGCGCGAGTTCGACGGCTTCATGGACAGCCGCGCCGCAGCCGCCCGCGCCGCCCGGCTGGAAAACGACGAGGCCTGAACCCATCTTTAGCCTGA
>DQCI01000073.1:451-4958 GCA_003545125.1 Paracoccaceae bacterium | reverse complement strand
CATGTGAGACCGAGATGACCCATTCCGACACCGCCTTCTGGGGACTTCCCGACCCCGACACCCAAGCCGAATTCTACGCCGATGTGCCGGTGAAACGGGCCATTGCCTGGGTGGTGGATGTGCTGATCGTCTTCTTCACGGCGTTTCTGATCTCGCTTCTGTTGGTCGGCATCCCGTTCTTTTTCTTCGGCTTCCTGCTGCTCGCCATCGGCTTCGTCTACCGCACCGTGTCGCTCGCCAACCGCTCGGCGACGATCGGCATGCGGATGGCCTCGATCGAGCTGCGCACCGCAAGAGGCGAGCGGTTCGACCTGCCCATAGCCGCGTTGCACACGCTCGGCTACCAGATCTCGATGGCCTTCATCCTGGCCCAGATCGCCTCGATCGTGCTGATGCTCACCTCCGCGCGCGCCCAGGGACTGACCGACCATGTGCTCGGCACCGCTGCGGTGAACGTCGCCGCAAAGAGCTGACCCCGGGGGCTGCCCCCGCGCTTGCCGCTGCACCGGCCCCCTGCCCGGCCGGTCGATGGCTTCGGACGGGCGCCGCCGCAAGCACCCACCTGCAAACGGATCACGCCGCACCCGCCAATTGCCCGCAAGGGCTTGGCCCGTCACGAATTCGTTGCTAACGTTATGCCGCTCTATTCTTCCAGACAACGATCCAGACAGCAGACAAACCGCCAAGACATGCATCATTCCCTTCCGCTGGCCCCGCAATTCTACGTCACGGCACCGCAGCCGTGCCCGTATCTCGTGGGCCGCAAGGAGCGCAAGCTGTTCACCGCACTGCAGGGCGAGCAGGCGGACGAGCTGAACGACATCCTGTCGAAACAGGGCTTCCGCCGTTCCCAGAACGTGCTCTACCGGCCGTCCTGTTCGGAATGCTCTGCCTGTTTGTCGGCTCGGATCCGGGTGTCGGATTTCGACCTGTCGAAAAACCAGCGCCGGGTCGCGAAGAAAAACGCCGCGCTGAAGCGTCACACCCGCGCGCCCTGGGCGACGGAGGAGCAGTACGATCTCTTCCGCCGCTATCTCGACGACCGCCATGCCGACGGCGGGATGGCAGACATGGACGTGTTCGAATTTGCCGCGATGATCGAGGAAACGCCGATCAAGAGCCGGGTGATCGAATACACCGGCGAGGCTGAAGCGCAGGCCCGGCGGCGCGCGCTGGCCGCCGTCTGCCTGACAGACGTGCTCGATGACGGGCTCAGCATGGTCTATTCGTTCTTCGACCCGAAACGCCGCGCGGATTCTCTCGGGACTTACGTGATCCTCGACCACATCCGCCTCGCCAAGGAGGCCGGGCTGCCGTACGTCTATCTCGGCTACTGGGTCGCCGACAGCCCGAAGATGGATTACAAATCAAGGTTCTCGCCGCTCGAGATCTATGTCGGCGGCCAATGGACCGACCTGACCGACCCCGACGCCTACCGCGCCGCGCCGCATCCGCTCTCGAACGATCCGATCGCCCAGCAGGTCGCCCAGATCACCCTGCCCGGCGTCCGGCCCGTGCGCGGCTGACCGGACCGCGCCCAGTCGCGCCCAGTCGCCCCCGACACACCCGGCCCGTCGAGGAGGTAGACATCAATCAGTGTGCCCGTTCACAGAACGAACGGCTGTGCCAACAGGCGCCGAGCGTGGTTCGCGTCCCCGGTACGAGGGCCCCTCCCGTGCGTCATCCTGGCGCCAAGATGCCGCTGTCGGCCAGAGAACACGCGCAACGGCCCGCGAAAGCGCAGATCCTTTCTGAAAGTTGCGTCCAGGTCGCCCCGTTTGGAAGAAAAAAATCCCAGATCCACGCCCTGCGACACTTTATGCGGGCGTTTTGGCGTTGACGCTCCCTGCGGGCGCTCCTAAGGTCCAGCCGACACAACAAGGACGCCAGGGATGAACCGAATTCGCATCGTAGTTGTAGACGACTGGCGCATGGGACGGTGACAACACCCTGAGACGATCCCTTGCGCCCCCGAAACCCGGGGGCCTTTTTTTTGACGACGCGTGTGAACGGAGAGAGACAGATGACACGTCAGATGACCGGAGCGAAAATGTTGGTCCAGGCCCTGAAGGATCAGGGCGTGGACACGGTATTCGGCTACCCGGGCGGCGCGGTGCTGCCGATTTATGACGAGATCTTCCAGCAAAACGACATCCGCCACGTGCTGGTCCGCCACGAACAGGGCGCGGTTCATGCCGCCGAGGGCTATGCCCGCTCGACCGGCAAGCCGGGCGTCGTGCTGGTGACCTCGGGGCCGGGCGCGACCAACGCGGTCACCGGCCTGACCGACGCATTGCTCGATTCGATCCCGATTGTCTGCTTCACCGGCCAGGTGCCGACCTTCATGATCGGCACCGACGGGTTCCAGGAGGCCGATACCGTCGGCATCACCCGTCCCTGCACCAAGCACAACTGGCTGGTGAAGGACACCGACGATCTGGCGGAGGTCATCCACCAGGCCTTCCACGTCGCGACCACCGGACGCCCCGGACCGACGCTGGTCGACATCCCCAAGGATGTCCAGTTCGCCACCGGCACCTACACGCCGCCCGCCAAGTCGCGCACCGACCACTACAAGCCGGTGATGAAGGGCGATGCCGATCTGATCACCGAATTGGTCACCTTGATGGAAAAAGCCGAACGCCCGCTGTTCTACACCGGCGGCGGCGTGGTCAACTCGGGCCCCGGCGCCAGCCAGCTTCTGCGCGAGCTTGTCGATGCCACCGGCTTTCCGATCACCTCGACGCTGATGGGCCTCGGCTCCTACCCGGCGTCGGGCAAGAACTGGCTCGGGATGCTCGGCATGCACGGGCTGTACGAAGCCAACATGGCGATGCACGACTGCGACCTGATGATCACCGTCGGCGCGCGGTTCGACGACCGGATCACCGGCCGCACCGACGCCTTTTCGCCGGGCTCGACCAAGGTGCAGATCGACATCGACGCCTCGTCGATCAACAAGATCATCCGCGTCGATTTGCCGATCATCGGCGATGTCGGCCATGTGCTCGAAGATGCCCTGCGCATCTGGAAGTCGCGCGGCCGCAAGACCAACCCCGAAGCGCTGGCGAACTGGTGGGACCAGATCAACAAGTGGAAAGAGGTCGACTGCCTCGCTTTCACCAATTCCGACAGGGTCATCAAGCCGCAGTACGCGCTGCAGCGGCTCGAGGCGCTGACCAAGGACAAGGACCGCTACATCACCACCGACGTCGGCCAGCACCAGATGTGGGCCGCGCAGTATATCCACTTCGAGGAGCCCAACCGCTGGATGACCTCCGGGGGCCTCGGCACCATGGGCTACGGGCTGCCGGCGTCGAACGGCGTGCAGATGGCGCACCCCGATGCCCTGGTCATCAACGTCGCGGGCGACGCCAGCTTCATGATGAACATCCAGGAGATCTCGACCGCGGTGCAGTTCCGCCTGCCGGTCAAGCAGTTCATCCTCAACAACGAACGCCTCGGCATGGTGCGCCAGTGGCAGCAGCTCCTGCACGGCGAGCGCTATTCACACAGCTGGACCGAGAGCCTGCCCAACTTCGTCCAGCTCGCCGAAGCCTTCGGCTGCAAGGGCCGCACGGTGAAAGACCCGGCCGAGCTCGATGACGCGATCGAGGAAATGATCGCCTATGACGGGCCATTCCTGCTCGAAGTGCTTGTCGAAAAACACGAAAACTGTTTCCCGATGATCCCGTCGGGCGAGCCGCACAACAAAATGCTCATGAGCGACGCCGCAGCCACCGACGCCATCCAGGGCGACGGCCAGGTCATGGTTTGAGGAGGACAGCGAAATGGCAACGTTGAATATCAAGAAAGGGTCCTCCAGCAAGTCGGCCTACGATCTGCGCGACCCGAATATCGAAGCCGTCGAGCGCCACACCCTTGCGGTCGTGGTCGACAACGAGGCCGGCGTGCTCGCCCGGGTGATCGGGTTGTTCGCGGGACGCGGCTACAACATCGACAGCCTCACCGTGGCCGAGGTCGACCACACCGGCCACCGCAGCCGGATCACCATCGTCACCAGCGGCACGCCGCAGGTAATCGACCAGATCAAGGCCCAGCTCGGGCGGATCGTGCCGGTCCACGAGGTGCATGACCTCACGGTCGAATCCGAATCCGTCGAGCGTGAGCTGGCGCTGTTCAAGGTGGAGGGCCAGGGAGAGAAACGGGTCGAGGCGCTGCGCATGGCCGATATCTACCGCGCCAATGTGGTGGATTCGACGCTCGAGAGCTTCATCTTCGAAATCACCGGCTCGACCGCAAAGATCGACGCCTTTGCCGATCTGATGCGCCCGCTCGGGCTCGCGGAATTGGCCCGCACCGGGGTCGCGGCGCTGGCGCGGGGCAAGGTGGACTGACCAGACCGACGGGCGGACACCGGCGTCAGGCGGCGCCGGTTCCGCTCGGCGCCGGGCAGTTGGCGGGCACGGTCGCCGCCATGTCATCGACGACGCCGCGGCCGAAGCCGACGCTGCGTGCGATGTGCGGGCGCGGCGACATCACCCGG
>DQCI01000073.1:0-405 GCA_003545125.1 Paracoccaceae bacterium | reverse complement strand
GGTAGCGCAGATCCCGGCCCACACGCATCGCGCCCACCATTTCGACCCGCAGATCGACGAAATCACCGATGCAGAGCACCGTATTGGGGTCGCCCGCGCGGCTCCGATCGGCGACATAGACCAGCGCGCCGCTGTCGGCGCACCAGACGATCAGGGACCCCGCCCCGCTCCGCGCCCAGATGATAATACCTTGGGTTTCCACGTCAAAATCCTCTTCGCCCAACTTACGGATAGGTCACAACTTCTGGACATACAAGTATCGTGTCAGCACCGCTTCAGATTGTAATTGACGCGGTTTCGCCTTCCTGTGACTCCGGTTGGTGAGTGTATTGACGCGAATTAGCGTCAAGTGCCCGCACCGATGACAGGTTGTGACCACAGTGCAGCGCGAAAGCGACGGGTAAA
>DQCI01000094.1:644-3231 GCA_003545125.1 Paracoccaceae bacterium | reverse complement strand
GAGCGCGATCTCCAGCTCAGCCCGAACCACCGTGTGCTGCTGCTCGGTGACCATCCGAGCCTGGATGTCGCCGAGGCGGAGGTCTTCGTCTCGGCCCGTCACCTGATCGGCACCAGGGGGATCGAGCGGACCACGGTGACCGAAACGTGCTATCTGCATTTCATGTGCGACCGGCACGAGGTGGTCCTGTCCAACGGCGCCTGGACGGAGAGCTTCCAACCCAGCGTCGACGCGATGCAGGGCGTATCGCAACGCGCGCGCGAGGAGCTCTTCGCCTTGTTCCCCGAGCTCGCGGCTACCGGTCCGAAGGAGCGCTTCGGCACGGCACGCCCGATATTCGGCGCACAAGCGGTCCGCAGGATCCGCGCCTGACAGCGCTGTGGCTCCGTCCTGCCGGCACGGGCAAGAAGCCTCCCACACCCGCGAACGGCCGAGCGTCACCGGCGCGGGTCCCGACGGCACATCTTCGACATTGTTGCGCCCCATTTGCCAATCTGTGCCCCGAGAAGGCATTGTTCCCGAAACGGCGACACTCGTCGCTGCCGACCGATTTCAGCCCGCGAAACAAAGGCAGCACCGCATCGGGCTCGGCTGTGCCACGAACCGCCGCAGACGCCTGCACGGATCCAGCCGAATTATGGCGCAATGTGGCCAAATCAGGGCGCGACTTGCAAAAACAATTTGTTCCGCGCGGTTTTGGCGCCCGGCCGACGATCCGTTTTTTCGGAATTCGATCACATTCTGGGCACGTTTGCCCGGTAATTTGATCCCGACCGCAACACCCCTGCGCGCCCAGTACCGGACCCGACAATGCTGCATTTCCGCTCCCCCGCCGTTGAAAACGATCTCCCGCCCGCGCTCGAGCAGCGGCCCGACCTCGGTCCGGTGGCCACACCGGAATTTGCCGTCTCCGGCTTCGCCCCGTCGTCGGTGGTCGAGACCGCCCGCGGCCCGGTGCTCGCCCGCGACCTGCGCCTCGGCGACAAGCTGATCACCCGCGACAAGGGGCTGCAACCGGTCCGTTGGATCGGCGAGTCCACGGTCATGTACGGCGATCCGGCCGCGCAAGACCGCACCGAAAGCGGGCCCCGCCACGGCCCCGTGCGTATCCGCGCAGGCAGCCAGGGCTCGAACCCCGACACGGGCAACCTTGTCGTCGCGCCGGGCCAGCGCCTGCTGGTGCGCAACCCGCTCAACGAGCTCCTGTTCGCCACCGATGAGGTGATGGTCGCCGCCGGTGACATGACCCATCTCGACGGGATCGACACCGTGCCGCGCGACGTCGGCCGCTGGGTCCACCTGCTGCTCGACAGCCATGAGCTTCTGCGGGTGAACGGGATCTGGATGGAAAGTTTCGCGCCCGACATGTGGTCGGTCCGCGTGGGCTTTCCGGACGAATGGCACGACATCACCGAGGCGATGCCGCGGCTCAAATACGAAAACACCGCCGCCAATTACGTCGAAGCGCGCCTGTCGCTCGATGCCCGGGAAGCGCGGCTGATCGACGGGCTCTGAATTCGGCCAGACGATGGGTGCGGGCCGGGCATCTGCCCGGCCTTTTCACGTCGTGACCCCGGGGCATCTGCCGGGCCTTGTCACGGCTGGCGCGCGCGCCAGGCCGCCCAATCCTCAGGCGTATCGAGATCGGTGAGCGCGTGCTCGCCGGGCAGCGAAACGAGGCGCGTGCGGGCCCGCGCGGCCTCTATCACAGCCCGCCCGCCCCGGTCGCCGGTGACCGCCGCAAGAGCGCGGAAGTCGCGGGCGGGGAACAGGACCGGGTGCCCCGGGCGCCCGTCGGTGCTGGCCCCGCGCAAGATCGCCGCGCCGTCGAAAGCGTCGAGCAGGACGGCGATGTCACCGGCGGTGATGTCAGGCATGTCGGCGGGCAGGATCATCAGCCCGGCGCTATCGCGGGGCAGGGCGACGATACCGGCGCGCAGGCTGGCCGAGAGGCCGACGCGGTGGTCTGTTACCTCGATCAGGCGCGCCTCGGTCTGCGACAGCGCCGCCCAGCGGTCCGCGGCGACCGCGCGCGGCGGCAGGGCGACGATGACGCCGGCGCCAGGGGCCGGGTGTGCCGATGAGGCGCCAGCCGAAGAGGTCGCCCGATCCGCCGATGCGGCGATAGCCGAAGTGGCCACCGAGACCCGGTCGGCCAGGAGCGGCCGGCCGCGCACGTGCTCGAGCAGTTTGTCGCGTCCGCGCATCCGGGCCGATCCGCCCGCGGCGGGGATCAGGATCGTGAGGCACGGCCGCCGACGCGTCGGGCGCGCGGCGGTCACTTCTCCGGGATCAACCCGCGCGGACTGAACCGCAACACCAAGAGCATGATGATCCCCATCGTCAGGAGCCGCATATGCGCCGTCGAGTCCAGCAGATGCTCCTTGAGCGCCGAGCCATCCGCCATGCCCGAGGTGACCAGCGTCATCAGCGTCTGTCCAATCGGTTCGACCTGGACCCAGAAAAACCAGATCACGAAGCCGCCGAGGATCGCGCCGTAGTTGTTGCCCGAGCCGCCGACGATCACCATCACCCAGATCAGGAAGGTGTAGCGCAGGGGCTGGTAGCTCGATGGCGTGAGCTGGCC
>DQCI01000094.1:0-426 GCA_003545125.1 Paracoccaceae bacterium | reverse complement strand
CACCGAGGAGGCGACCACCGGGTCCATGCCCCAACCGGTGACGCGGGCGGTGAAATCGGCACTCGCCTGGAGGTCGACCTCGTAGGGCACCGGCCAGGGCCGCTCGAGCCCGTTCACGTTCTTGACCCCGCGCGCCAGCCAGTCCTCGTTCTTCAGGACGGCTATGATGATCTCGGAGATCCCGAGGGTGGCGATGGCGAGGTAGTCGGAGCGCAAGCCCAAAGCGGTCTTGCCGATCGCCCAGGCGGCGCCGGCGGCAAACAGCCCGCCGATCGGCCAGGCGAGCAGCGCCAGCCCGCCCTTGAACCCGAGCCCGCCGAGAAAACCGGTGCCGGCCGGATTAACCGCCTCGATCGCGTCCGCGGCCGGGAAGAACAGCGCGCGGTAGGCGAAATAACCGCCGACCAGCAACACAGTCATCGCCAG
>DQCI01000256.1:1816-9320 GCA_003545125.1 Paracoccaceae bacterium | reverse complement strand
GGCGATGAGCGGACGATCGCCGAGCGGGGCCCCATGAATATCGAGGAGTTTGCGCAGCATTCGGGTGTCTTCGGCGGCAATCACGTCAACAGCAGCCAGAATGTCCAGCGCGCGCAGAGTGATGTCGCGGGCGTTGCCGATCGGGGTGGCGACGAGGTAGAGCCCGGGTTTCAAACCTGCGGGCAGAGAGGGAAGCTCGGGTTTCAAGGGTGGACCTGCCTCGGTAAGCGTCTATTATTGTCCCCGCCGGGCGCCACCCCGGTGGGGTGTTTTTGGCGAAGAGGAATACAGACATGTTCGCGTTTTTGTGCGGTGCCCGCAAGTTCCCGGGCGCAATCGTCGCGATGCTTTCGCTGGTGTGGCTCACCGCCTGCGGCGGCGGCTTCACCGGGATCGGCGGCGGCGGCCCGACGATCGACACATCGAAGCCGGTGCCGGTGGCGCTGCTGGTGCCTGGCGGTGGCGGCAACGCGGCCGATGACGCGCTCGCGAGTTCGCTCGAGAACGCCGCCCGGCTCGCGATGTCGGAGCTCGACGGGGTGACCATTGATCTGCGCGTCTACAACACGGCCGGAAACCCGAACCAGACGATCACCGCGACCGCCGAGGCGGTGCGCGAGGGCGCGAAGATCATCCTCGGGCCGGTCTACGCACCGAATGCCGCGGCGGCGGGGTCGGCGGCACCGGGCCTGAACGTGCTGGCGTTCTCCAACAACCCCTCGGTCGCCGGTGGCAACGTCTTCGTGCTGGGCAACACCTTCGAGAACACCGCCAGCCGGCTGGTGCGCTACGCCGCCGCCAGCGGCAAGGGCAACATTCTTGTGGTCAACGGCGAGAACCCGGCCGAGACGCTCGGCCGCGACGCGGTGCTGCGCGCGATCTCGACGACCTCGGGCGCCTCGCAGGCCGGGGTGACCAGTTTCGAGGTGTCGCAGACCGGGGTCATCAATGCGGTGCCCGAAATCACCAAGGCCGCCCGCTCCTCCGGGGCCTCGTCGGTCTTTTTGACCTCCGGCACCGACGGCGCGATCCCGTTTCTCGCCCAGCTCCTGCCGGAAAACGGCCTCGGGCCCTCGCAGGTCCAGTATATCGGCCTCCAGCGCTGGGACGTGCCGGCTTCGGCCCGGACCTTGCCGGGGCTGCAGAACGGCTGGTTCGCAATGCCCGATCCGGGGCTCCAGGAGCAGTTTCAGCAGCGCTATCTCGGCGCCTACGGGTCGAGCCCGCATGCGATCGCGGGGCTGGCCTATGACGGCATCGCGGCGATCGGCGCGTTGGTGAAGGCCGGCAAGGCCGATGCGCTCACCGGCGCGGCGCTCACCCAAGGCCAGGGCTTCGTCGGGGTCAACGGCGTGTTCCGGCTGCTGCCGAACGGCACCACCCAGCGCGGTCTCGCCATCGCGCAAGTCCAGAACAAGGAGATCGCGGTGATCGATCCCGCCCCGAGAAGCTTTGCCGGTGCCGGATACTGATCTCGCCGAACTCAGGTTCGATGCCGACCATGGCGGGCTGATCTGCCCGGCTGCCGCGATCTTCGATCAGCACGCGGTCGCGACGGCGGTCGCCGCGGGCGTGGAGGCGGCGGACGGCGATGCGGGCGCAATCCGGTCGCATACCGTGTCGGTGCTGCGCGCCGCGCTCGACAGAGGCCGGGCGGTGATTCAGCAAGCCTTCGAAGCCCGCCCCTTCGACGCGCACCCGACCATCCGGGCCTATGCCTGGTTGACCGATGCGGTGGTGCGCGCGGTCTACGACACCGCGACGCTGCATTTGCACCCGTTGCCCAATCCGACCACCGGCGAGCGGCTCGCGGTGCTTGCGGTGGGCGGCTACGGACGTTTCGAAATGGCGCCCTATTCGGATGTCGATCTGCTGTTCCTCTCGCCCTACAAGCTCACCGGTTGGGCCGAGAGCGTGATCGAGAGCATGCTCTACATGCTGTGGGATTTGCGCCTGAAGGTGGGGCATTCCTCGCGCACGGTGAAGGATTGCCTGCGCCTCGGGCGCGAAGACCTCACCATCCGCACATCCCTGCTCGAGACCCGGGCGATCTGCGGCGACCGTGACCTCGCCCTTGAGCTCGACGACGCGCTCTGGGCGCAACTCTTCAAGGGGACCGAAGCCGAGTTCATCGAGGGCAAGCTGGCCGAGCGCGAAAACCGGCACATCAAGCAGGGCGGCCAGCGCTACGTGGTCGAGCCCAACGTCAAAGAGGGCAAAGGGGGTTTGCGCGATCTGCAAACCCTGTTCTGGGTCGCGAAATACACCCACCGCGTCGAGAAGATCGGCGAGCTGGTCGACCACGGTATGTTCACGCCGGAGGAATACGACACCTTCCGCCGTGCCGACGAGTTTCTCTGGGCGGTGCGCAGCCACCTCCACCTTTTGACCAACCGGGCGATGGACCAGCTTACCTTCGATCTCCAGGTCGAGGTGGCGCGCCGGCTGGGCTACGAGGACCGGGCGGGTCGGCGCGCGGTCGAGCATTTCATGCAGGATTTCTTCCGCCACGCCACCCGGGTGGGCGAGCTCACGCGGATCCTGCTCACGGCGCTGGAAAGCCGGCATCACAAGCGCCCGCCGCTGCTTCAGGGGTTGTTCAAGCGCCGCCGCAAGGTGCGCGCGCCCTTCGTGGTCAAGCAGGGGCGCCTTTCGATTGCCAGCGAAGAGGCCTTTCTCGCCGACAAGCTCAACATGCTCAGGGTGTTCGAAGAGGGCCTGCGCACCGGCCTTCTGTTTCACCCCGACGCGATGCGGCTCGTCGCGGCCCATCTCGACAAGATCGACGACGAAGTGCGGGCCAACAAGGAAGCGGCGCGGATCTTCATCGATCTGCTCATCAAGCACGGCAACCCCGAGCGGGCGCTGAGGCGGATGAACGAAATCGGCGTGCTCGCCGCCTTCATTCCCGAGTTTGAGCCGATCGTGGCGATGATGCAGTTCAACATGTATCACGCCTACACGGTCGACGAGCACATCATCCAGTGCATCAGGGCGCTGGCCGAGATCGAGCGCGGCGAACGGATGAGCGATCTTCCGACCGCGAGCAAGATCATCCAGGACGGCGGCATCAACCGAAAGGTGCTCTACCTCGCCATTTTCTGCCACGACATCGGCAAGGGCCGCGTGGAGGACCATTCGATCCTCGGCGCGAAGATCGCCCGGCCGATCTGCACCCGGCTCGGGCTGTCGAAGGAAGACACGGCGACGGTGGAATGGCTGGTGCGCAGCCACCTCTTGATGTCGGACGTGGCGCAGAAACGCGACCTCTCGGATCCGCGCACCGTCAACGGCTTTGCCAAGGCCGTGGGCACCAAGAAGCGGCTCGATCTGCTCCTGGTGCTGACCGTCTGCGACATCCGCGGGGTCGGCCCCAACACCTGGAACAACTGGAAAGCGGCGCTGCTGCGCGACCTCTACCGCCAGACCCGGCTGGCGCTCGAAGGCGGGATCGAGGCGCTGTCGACCGGCGCGCGGGCGACCGAGGCGAAAAAGGCGTTGCGCGCGGCCCTCGCCGGTTGGGACAAGAAGGACCTGCGTGCCGAGACCGCCCGCCATTACGACCCCTATTGGCAGGGGCTCTGGACCTCGGATCACGTCATTTTCGCGGAACTTCTCAAGGGGATCAGCGAAGACGAGATCCGCATCAAGCTGACCGCCGATATCGAGCGCGACGCGACCCGGGCCTCGTTCGCGCTGGCCGACCATCCGGGCATTTTCTCGCGGCTCGCCGGCGCGTTGGCGCTGGTCGGCGCCAATGTGGTCGACGCGCGCACCTATACCTCGAAAGACGGCTGGGCGACGCCGGTGTTCTGGGTTCAGGACCACGAGGGCAAACCCTACGACGAGAAGAAGCTCAAACGCCTCAAGGGCATGATCGACAAGACACTCAAGGGTGAGGTGGTGGCGCGCGACGCGATGCGCGACCGCGACAAGCTCAAGAAGCGCGAACGCGCCTTCAAGGTGCCGACCAACATCATCTTCGACAACGAGGGATCCGAGATCTACACCATCGTCGAGGTCGATACCCGCGACCGGCCGGGGCTGCTCTACGATCTCACCCGCTGCCTCGCCGCCAACAATGTGCAGATCGCGAGCGCGGTGATTGCCACCTACGGCGTGCAGGTGGTGGACACCTTTTACGTCAAGGACATGTTCGGGTTGAAATTCCACAGCGAGGCCCGGTTGAAGACGCTTGAGAACAAGCTGCGCGAGGCGATCGCGCGCGGCGCCGAACGGGCCCGAACCTGATGGCGGGCATCCGGCTGGTGCGCAGCTTTCTGACCGTGGGCGCCTGGACGATGGCGAGCCGCGTGCTCGGTTTCGTACGCGACATCGTGATCGCGGCAGCCCTCGGGGCTGGGCCGGTGGCGGAGGCCTTCGTGGTCGCCTTTTCGCTGCCCAACATGTTTCGCCGGTTCTTCGCCGAAGGCGCGTTCAACATGGCCTTCGTGCCGATGTTTTCCAAGAAGGTCGAGGCGGGGGAGGGGGCACATGAATTTGCCCGCGACGCCTTCACCGGGCTGGGGACGATCCTGATCGGGTTTACGGTGGTGGCACAGATCTTCATGCCGGCGCTGGTGCTGGCGATGGCGTCCGGGTTTCTCGCCGACGAACGCTTCGAGCTCACCGTGCTGCTCGGCCGGATCGCGTTTCCCTACATCCTGTTCATCTCGCTCGCGGCTCTGCTTTCGGGTGTGCTGAACGCGACGGGTCGGTTCACCGCAGCTGCCGCCGCGCCGGTGCTTCTGAACGTGATCTTCATCACCGCGCTCGGCCTTGGCGGGCTCATGGGATGGGACATGGGGCTGACGCTGGCCTGGGCGGTGCCGGTGGCCGGGGTCGCGCAACTCGCGCTGGTCTGGATCGCCGCGTCGCGGGCCGGCTATCGGCTGATCCCTGAGCGCCCGCGGATGACGCCGGAGCTCAAGCGCCTGGCGATGATCGCCTTGCCGGCGGCGCTGGCCGGCGGTGTGGTGCAGATAAACCTGCTGGTCGGCCGCCAGGTTGCCAGCTTTTTCGACGGCGCCATCGCCTGGCTCAACTACGCAGACCGGCTCTACCAACTGCCCCTCGGCGTGGTCGGGATCGCCATTGGCGTGGTGCTGCTGCCGGATCTGTCGCGCAAGCTGCGGGCGGGTGATGGCGATGGCGGACGCCATTCGCTGAGCCGCGCGGGCGAAATGGCGCTGGCGCTGACGGTGCCCGCGGCGGTCGCGCTGATCGTCGTGCCGTTGCCGCTGGTGACGGTGCTGTTCGAGCGCGGTCGCTTCACCGCCGACGACAGCGCGGCGACGGCGCAGGCGCTGATGATCTACGGGCTGGGCCTGCCCGCCTTCGTGCTGCAGAAGGTGCTGCAACCGGTCTATTTCGCCCGCGAGAACACCCGCACGCCGTTCTACTTCGCGCTGGTCTCGATGGTGGTCAATGCAGGCCTTGCCATTGGCCTCGCGCCGGTCATCGGCTACACCGCCGCCGCCTTCGGCACCACGCTCGCGGGCTGGACAATGGTGGCACTGCTGTGGGTCGGCGCGACGCGGATGGGGGAGCAGACGAAATTCGACGCGCGTTTCTGGAAGCGGTTCTGGCGGATCGGGGTGGCCTCCTGGGCGATGGGCGCGGTCTTGTGGGTGCTGGCGCTCTGGCTGGGACCGCTGTTCGACACGCCCGGCTGGCGGGTGGTGGCCCTTACGGTCCTGGTGACGCTCGGCGCCGCCAGCTACTTCGGGATCGGCCATTTGATCCACGCCTTCCGGCTTTCGGACTTCCGCTCGGCCATGAAGCGCTGATCCTGGGGGGGCGACCGCCGCAGGACACGGCCATCGGCACCTGATCTGCGCGACGGACGCGCGCGCCAGACCCGTTTCTGTGCGCTGTCTATGTGGGTCGGTTTCCTAGGAAACGGGGGCCGGTTTCCTAGGAAACCGACCCCTTGTCCGCATTCTGAACCCATTTCTGGTAAAGGCTTTGGCGGGTGTCAGCCGGTTAACCTCCCGTTAATCGCGTTGATCCCGTTAACCGTGCTAGTCGAACACTTCTTCGTCGCGCACGCCCCACAAATCGGACTTCGCCACCCAACCCTTGAAGCCTCCCGCCTTGCCCTGGCACCACTCCGCGCCGCACCGGTCGAGGGTCATGATCACCCCGGTTTCGAGCTCGGCGTTGAGCGGGGCGGCCGTGTCGGGGCGCGTGTGCAAGAGGGCCCGGGGGCTGTCCACCAACCCGGCGCGGGCGCCGGACAAAAGCGTGTAATGCACCCAGCCGCCGACCCCGTCATGGTCGCGTACCCGGCGCCAATGTCCGTATTCGCCGACCACTTCGAGCGGCATGCCCTTGGCCGTGAACACCCAGTCGATCCGGTGGGTGAGCGACGGCCCGCGTCGCACGTTGGCCTCGCTCGCCTTCAGCGACACGAAGCGCGGCAGGGGCAGGTTCGTCACCGGCCCGCGCCCGGAGGCAGTTTGAGCTTCAGCCGCGACCCAGCCGAGCGCCAACACGCCCGCCGCAACCAATGACCCGAGAAATACCCGCCGAAATATGTCCATGACTTTGCTCGCCTGTCCCGGATTCCGGCCCCGCGCCCGTCCCGGCGCTTGTGCGAACCCGCGTTCAGTGCCACGATGCCGCAAGGTGTGAAAAATGCAAGGGGCAGGAGGGTCTCGATGGTTGGGAAACGGCTCAGTGTTGTCGTCACGCGACGATTGCCCGAAGCGGTCGAGGCGCGGCTGTCGGAGCTCTACGACGTGGCGCTGAACCCCGACGACGCCCGGTTCGACCAGGGCGCGCTGGCGGCGGCGATGGCCGAGGCGGATGTGCTTGTGCCCACGATCACCGACCGGATCGATGCCGAGCTCATCGCGGGCGCGGGGCCGCGGCTGAAGCTGATCGCGAGCTACGGGGCGGGGGTCGACCATATCGACCTCAATGCGGCAGAGGCGCGCCACATCGCGGTGACCAATACGCCCGGCGTGCTCAACGACGATGTTGCCGACATGACGATGGCGCTGATCCTCGGGGTTACCCGGCGGATCCCCGAAGGCCTCGCGCTGATGCAATCGGGCGCCTGGGAAGGCTGGGCACCGACGGCGATGCTCGGCGGCCGGATCAAGGGCCGCAAGCTCGGCATCCTCGGCATGGGCCGGATCGGCCGGGAGGTCGCGCTGAGGGCGCGCTGTTTCGGCATGGAGGTGCACTACCACAACCGCCACCGGCTGCATGAGGCGATCGAGGCCGAGCACGCCGCCACCTACTGGCCGAGCCTCGACCAGATGGTGAGCCGGGTCGACATCCTGTCGATCAACTGCCCGCACACGCCCTCGACCTTCCATCTGATGAACGCCCGCCGACTGAAGCTGATGAAACCCGACGCGGTGATCGTCAACACCTCGCGCGGCGAAGTGATCGACGGCAACGCGCTCACCCGGATGCTGCGGGCGGGAGAACTGGCGGGCGCCGGGCTCGATGTGTTCGAACAGGGCACGGACATGAACCCGCGGCTGCGCGC
>DQCI01000256.1:363-1792 GCA_003545125.1 Paracoccaceae bacterium | reverse complement strand
CATGCCGACGGGATGCGCCCGCCCGACCTGGTGCTTTCCGGGATGGTGTGATCGCCCCGACCGGATTTGATTTTCGCCCGAAGGTGAGGCAGGATGTCGCAGGCGGCCGC
Source organism: Paracoccaceae bacterium (assembly GCA_003545125.1). GTDB lineage: Bacteria > Pseudomonadota > Alphaproteobacteria > Rhodobacterales > Rhodobacteraceae > Sinisalibacter. The sequence goes on along the minus strand of DQCI01000256.1, from coordinate 1,682 downwards.
GTTTTGCGCCCGCCGGACAACCAAAAAAAGAAACATCACCGGGAGAAATCATGACCAACATCAGAAGAATGTTCGCCACGCTTGCCATCGCCGTCCTCGGCCTTGCCGCGACATTTGCGGCGGCCGAGGCCTCCGACCGCTACGGCACCCAGAAGGCCGTCTACCACATCAACGGCACCGGCGGTGCCGAAGCGAAAGCCTACCTCGGCGCGCTGCGCAACATCCAGAACCACCTCAACGCTGTGGGCGCGGACAACATGGAACTGCGCGTCGTGCTGCATGGCAACGGTGTCGGGCTGCTCGCGGAGGCGCTCGCGAACGAGACGCTCCAGACCCGCGTGGTCGAACTCAAGGGGCAGGGCGTCTTGTTCAACGTCTGCAACAACACGCTGGTCGGACGTGACATCGACCCGGAGACCGACCTGTTCGATGTCTGGGAGGACGATATCGTGCCGTCCGGGGTCGCTGAACTGGCTTACCTGCAGCAGCAGGGCTACACTTACGTGAAACCCTAGGTCTTCACGCCGCTCAGGCGGGCAAACGGGCGGCAGCGATGCCGCCCGTTTCGCTTTTGCCAGTTTCTACCGTTGACGCACCGCGAATCCGGACCGAGAGTCCGGCCATGTCACGCGCTGCCGCCGTCCTCACCCTGCTCGCACTCACCGCCTGCGCCCGCCCGCTGTCGCCGACCGAGACCGTCGTCGCCAAGAGCCTGTTCGGCGACACGCTCGATACCTCCCGCGTGACCGTCACCGCCGGGATCGGTGCGCTGCCGCTGCCGCGGGCCCGCAGCACGGCGGCGGGGCCGGCGATGAACGAGGCGCGCGCGGCGCCCGACGATCTTTGCGTGCGCAAACGCTCGGGCCGGCGCTACTGGAGCTGGCCCGCGGCCTTCGTGCTGCGCGAGGACGTGTTCTTTTCCTATGATTTCTATCTCGCGGACACGTTTCGCGGCTTTCCCGAAAGCGTGCCCTATCCCAGCGCCCTCATCATGGCGCATGAGCTGGTGCATGTCTGGCAATGGCAGAACCGCGCACGCACCGGCTACACGGTGCAGGGCTCGGCCGGGGAGACGCTCGACAACGTCGATCCCTACTGGTTCGCCGCCGACCGCGACGCCGAGTTCCTGACCTACGGCTATGAGCAACAGGGCGCGATCATGCAGGATTTTGTCTGCTACGCGCTGTTTGACGCCGAAGATCCGAAGCGCGACGAACTTGCCGCGCTCCTGCGCCCGGTCCTGCCGGTGGACGATTTCCTCGCGAAGCTCGACGCGGCGCGCTGACGGGCAAGGTCGGATGACGGGCTCGGATGACGGG
>DQCI01000256.1:0-355 GCA_003545125.1 Paracoccaceae bacterium | reverse complement strand
AAAGGACGCCCTTCTTTTTTTCGAAACTACCTCGAGGAGTGTCACGCCGGAGGCGTGCCGTCGGCGCGACAGGGCAGCGCCCCCCACCACGCCCGCCGCAGGCGGCCGGGGGCGGAGCCCCCGGCGGGTCGCCCGCGTCAGCGGGCGAAACCCCTCAGATGTTCTCGTAGATCGGGAACCGCGCGCAGAGCGCCGCCACCTTGGCCTTCACCGCCTCCTCCACGGCGCCGTTGCCCTCTTCGCCGTGCGCCGCCAGCCCGTCGACCACCTCGGTGATCAGCCGGGCGATCTCGCGAAACTCTTCCTCGCCGAAACCACGGGTGGTGCCGGCGGGGGTGCCGAGGCGGATCCCGGA
>DQCI01000085.1:13464-13665 GCA_003545125.1 Paracoccaceae bacterium | reverse complement strand
TGGACGATCGGTTCGTGATTGAAGTAGCCGCCCTTGGAGCGACCGGCGGCTGGATATACGAAACCGGCATTTCTGTTTCTGCGGTCAAATCTGTTGAAATAACCCTGGATCGTCGATGACGCGCACTTCGGCATCCCGACATGCAGATAAACTGTGGTCATACCGACCTCCATTCTTCGGTTGCCCTGAGCCTTGGCCCAT
>DQCI01000085.1:10535-13429 GCA_003545125.1 Paracoccaceae bacterium | reverse complement strand
CCGCAGGACGTTTGCGGGGTCGATCTCCCGGCAACCCGGCGGACCGATCATGCCGACCCCGGGGTTTCGGCGGTGATGACAAATCATGGTGGAGACTTGAAGACAACCATGCGGGATTGAAAAGGACAATCCTGACATGCCTCAGCGCTCGTTTCGTTTCGTTTTCATGTCCTGTAGTTCGTCTTCGATTGCCTGGAGCCGGTCCATCTGTTGCGCGTGTTTTTGGTCGATGTCTCGTTGGAGGATTGTCAGGTAGGCCAACAGGTTTTTCTCGGAAAGCACTGGAGATCGTCGAGACATGGCACGCTCGAGAAGTTTGTTCTGCCGCGCCACGCGCCTCAGAGCTTTCGACAATGTATCTCGAAAGCCACGCGTCCTCAAGTTCTCTCGGCCCTTGTTGAGAAGAGCGCCGCCACGATCAAACTTGGTCTTGAGTATCGTGGAAGTCTCTTTTTCGGTGTCGAATTGCCCCCCGAAATAGATCAGGAAAGACGGCCGGTCCGCCTCGCGAACATATCGCAGCACTTCCGCGGTCTTTGGGGACTTTCCATGCAGAGCTGCGACAAAGGTATTATGGTCGACCGGGCGAACGATTTTCGCCATCGTATCGTACAATTGCACGCCGCTATCCTTGGGCAGACGTTTGTGTATCCACTCGTATTGTGACATTGCCCAAGCGAGCAAAGCGACCTCGAACCGCTCCAGGGATCCTTGCTTCATCAGCCAATCGCGGATCGTCTGATAATGCCCAAACATCTTCAGAAGGCCGGCGTCTCGGGTGGCCATCGTCTGCCCGACGCGCCCCACGCGGTGGTAGCACAAGACCTCCGGCACAATCACGATGTCGGCCGCCGTGCAAAGCGTGAACCAGTGAAACGGGTTGTCTTCCCAGAAATAGTCGACCACCGGAAACCGGATCTCATTGGCCTCGATGAGTTCGCGCCGGTAGATCTTTCGCCACGGAACGGCAATGAACCGGAGTATTTCGATTGTCTTTTCATCCGAGTCCAGGGTGACATGTTCGGTGCCGTCAAACCGGAGCCATCGTTTCTTTTCCGCCGGCGACTTTTTCTTGCCCGTTTCGTCAACGAGTTTGTACCGGCACATCGCCAGATCTGACTGATACGTCTCCGCCGCGCCAACCAGTTTTTCGAACATGTCGAGCTCGAGGTAGTCGTCACCGTCGGCAAAGCCGATATACTCACCGGTCGCCACATCCAATCCGGCGTTTGCAGCGCTCGAAACACCACCAATGGTGTTCTCGGGAAGGTAGACCGGCCGAATACGCGGATCCTTCTCGGCGTACTGGCGAATGACGTCCGGCGTTCCATCGTTGCTGCCGTCATCGACTACGATGATTTCCATGTCTCTCAGGGTCTGATTGACGACGGTATCGAGACAACCGCCGAGGTAGTCCTCGATGTTGTAGGTGGTTACGATGACAGAAAGCAGCGGCATCCTTGGTTTCTCCTAGCCGATGGTTCCGACGATCCACCGAAGCGTACCGGTATCGCCCGTTTTTTCGATCTGAGACAGTTCCCCGAGTGACACCTGCGACACCAACTCTCGCCGACGAAACCGAAACTCCTCCAATAGGTCTTCGCGCATCTTGGGCTGTGCCCAAACCACCAGTGTCCGCACCAGGGACCAGTAGGTTGCTGCATAGACGGACAGTACCCGAGGATCACGCTTCAAGAGGCGATGAAGGGCATCCAGCGCCGAAAAAAGTTCGAGGCGTCCTTTGCCGAAGACCCTGGAGATATGGTTGCGCGCGCCGGATACGTGGTGGGTAACGATGTTTTTTTCCACCAATACCAAGCTGCGCGCGTTCAAAAGAATATTCCAATGTCCCAGGATGTCGTTGTTGACCTTGGTCTCGCCAAAGAACGGCGTAAGACCCAGGTTCTGGTAATGCTCTGTTCTTACGATCTTGTTCCAGGGGTAATTGGTAAACCTCAGCAGGTCCTTGGCTTGCATCAGGACAAACGGATCCGAATTGAAGTCGTCGAAGAACCGGTCCCAGAGAACACGGTCAACCGAGTTCATCCCGGTATTCACGCTGTTGCCTTCCCGGAAAAAGTCGTAGGTGTTGATACTCACGTCGGCATTGGAGCGATCGAGCACGGCAATCGTCGAGAGGATCGCGTCAACGTGAAGATCGTCATCTCCGTCGAAGAACAGCGTATACTTTCCTGTGGCGCGCGGGAAACCGACGTTTCGGGCCACGCCGGCCCCTGCGTTCGTTGGCGACTCGATCAGCGTGAAATCGCCGAACTCTCTGTGGAAATGAGCCAGGGCTTCGACCGTTCCATCGGTCGACCCGTCATCGACGATGATAATCTGCGCGTCGGCGGGCGGCAGCTTTGATAGTTCCGCCTTCAGATGATCGACATGGTCCGCAATATTGTAGACGGGAATCACGACGCTGAGGGTCTTGGGTGACACAGGTACTCGCCTTCTTCAGTCAATCAGTTGCGATGAGATCTTGAGCGCTTCGGCGATGGTGACATCCATATCCAGGTATCGATATGTGCCAAGGCGTCCCAGGAATGTTACATCACGAATACTCTCGGCCATGCTCTCATAGTTCGTCAGGGCGGTCTTGGACTCGACCAGGCGAATTGGGTAATAAGGTATGTCATCCGGCCCGCAAGCGCGCGAGTATTCACGATAACAAACGCTGCCGTCGTGTTGCTCCCAGGGTGCGAAGTGCTTGTGCTCCGTAATCCGGGTGAAGGGTACGTCTTCGTCCGGGTAGTTGATCACGGCGTTGCCCTGGAAGTCGCCGTCGAAGGCGAACTTTTCGAAGTCCAGCGTGCGGTACTCCAGGCGGCCATGTGCGTAGTCGAAATATTTATCGAGCGGGCCGGAATAGAAGACGTGGTCAAATTCGG
>DQCI01000085.1:4186-10521 GCA_003545125.1 Paracoccaceae bacterium | reverse complement strand
CCGTCGCGCGGGATGCCTTGGAACCTGTGATGAAAGTAGTTGTCGTCGTAGTTGAACCGAACGGGCAGGCGCTTGAGGATGCTGGCGGGCAGCTCTTGGGGGCTGAGGCCCCATTGTTTGACGGTATATCCCTTGAAGAAGGCCTCGTAGAGCTCCGGGCCAACGAATTTTCGAGCCTGATCCTCGAAGGAAACCGGGGTCTCGATGGACTGATCCGCAAGGCTGGCAATGAACGCTTTCGCCTCGGTCGGGCTCAAGGTCTTGCCGAAGAACTGGTTGATCGTGTGAAGATTGATCGGCAGCGAATAGACCTGGCCGCGGGAGATGGATTTCACCCTGTTCGTGTAGGGCATGAACTCCGCGAATTCAGTGACGTAGCGCCACACCGCCTCGTTGTCGGTATGAAAGATATGGGGTCCGTAGACGTGGACCATGACCCCGGTGGCCTGGTCGCGCTCAGTGTGGCAGTTGCCGGCGACATGAGGCCTCTGATCGACGACCAGAACGTCGTGCCCGGCCGAGGCCAGCTCGCGTGCGATGACCGCACCCGAAAACCCTGCTCCAACACAAAGAACCTTCATGAGGTGACCGTGCCTATGGTCCCAGAGAGGAACCGGAGTCTCGGATTGCCGGGGCAAACGGCGCAAAGCGCGCCTGGTGCGGCGGCGCGAAGCGGGACCTGTTGCGCTTGCTGTGCCCCACCTCCCCGCGCGAAACCTGATTGGGTCATCGGATCTGTTCCCTCGTTCTGGCCAGGAACCGACGAAACGGCGTGGCTGTGCTCGGCATCGGTGCCTCTTGCCGGTCCCGCTTGGGGCCGTGGCCATGACCTACTGCCTCGACATATTGGGCGCAATACCCGCTTGGGGTGTCGGCGGTGAATGGCTACAAACCCCGCGGACGATGGATACAAAACCGGGTTTCGCGCGGGACTGTGCGACAGGTTTTACAAGAGCTAATCGAGACCCCGCACCAACCCTTCCACCGCGATGACCCTGCGCGCCGCGAGCAGGGTTCCGTCGGCATAGATCGTCGCGTCCCTGCCGGCGTCGTGGGTGATGGTCAGCCGCGCGTTTCCGTGGGCGAATGTGCTGGTTACCGTTGCAGAATGGCTCGGCAAGCGCAGGGAATGGACCTGGACGCCAGCCACTATGCCGCCGCGCAGGCCAGGTTCGCCTTTCACCTGCGCCGGATCCACGTCCAGCGCGGGCTGGCGGACTGCGCCCATCCGTTCGGCGGGTTCGCGCGCGGTGCCGGTCGGCGCGTCGGTCTTGGAGGGGCGCGAATAGTCGATGATCTCGAACCAATCGAGGTATTCCGCCGCCATCAGGCTGAATCTTGTCATCAAAGCCGCCGTCAGCGCGAAATTGCCGGATGCGACCACGCCGGAGCCCGCCGCGCGCGCCGCCCGGTCGATCCCGTCATAATCCTCAGCCGTCAGGCCGGACGTGCCGATGACCACGCGCCGCCCGGCGGCGAGCGCGGCGAGCGTGTTCTCTTTCACCACCGATAGGGCGGTTTAGTCGATCAGCACGTCGAACCCGGGTCCCGCCAGCGCTTTGCCAACACTCGCGAAACAGGGGGCGCCGCGCACCTGCTGCCCGGCCGCGCGCCGTGACACGGTGGAAACCAGGTCCATGTCCCCGGCCGCGACCACCGCCTCGGCGACCGCGCCGCCGGTCCAGCCCGTCGCCCCGTTCACGCAAACTTTCAGCATCCCGACGTCCTTTTCCGTTGACCTCGTTGCACCCGCAACGATAGCCTCCGCCTGCGACAGGATGTAGCACCACCGGATGCAGCAACCAAGGGAGGAGGAACGCCATGGCCCGCGACATGACGCGCGCGTCCAACGCCGGGGTCACGCCCGGCTACATGCCCGGTTTCGGCAACGATTTCGAAACGGAGGCCCTCCCCGAAGCCCTGCCCCGCGGCCAGAACAGCCCGCAGAAGTGCAACTACGGGCTCTATGCCGAGCAGTTGTCCGGCACCGCCTTCACCGCGCCCCGGGGGCAGAACGAACGCAGCTGGTGCTACCGCATCCGCCCCTCGGTCAAGCACACCGGGCGGTTTCAGAAGATCGACATGCCCTATTGGCGCTCGGCCCCGGACGTCGACCCGGATGTCATCTCGCTCGGCCAATACCGGTGGGATCCGGTGCCGCACACCGATGCGCCGCTCACCTTCGTGACCGGTATGCGCACGATGACGACGGCGGGCGACGTGAACACGCAGGTCGGCATGGCGGCGCATGTCTATCTCGCCAACACGACGATGGAAGACGATTACTTCTACTCCGCCGACAGCGAGCTTTTGGTCGTGCCGCAGGAAGGTGTTCTGCGGTTCCACACCGAGCTTGGCACCATCGACCTCGCACCCAAGGAGATCGCCATCCTGCCGCGCGGCATGGTGTACCGCGTCGAGATCGTAGAAGGCCCGGCGCGCGGTTTCGTCTGCGAGAACTACGGCCAGAAGTTCGATTTGCCCTCGCGCGGACCGATCGGCGCCAACTGCCTCGCCAACCCGCGCGATTTTCTCACCCCCGTGGCTGCCTTCGAAGACCGCGAGGTGCCCTCGACCGTGACCGTGAAATGGTGCGGGCAGTTTCATCGTACCGAGATCGGCCACAGCCCGCTCGACGTGGTCGCATGGCACGGCAATTACGCCCCGGTGAAATACGACCTGCGCACCTATTCCCCCGTCGGCGCGATCCTGTTCGACCACCCGGACCCCTCGATCTTCACCGTGCTCACCGCGCCTTCGGGTCAGGAAGGCACCGCGAATATCGACTTCGTGCTGTTCCGCGAACGCTGGATGGTGGCCGAACACACCTTCCGTCCGCCCTGGTATCACAAGAACATCATGTCCGAGCTGATGGGCAACATCTTCGGCCAATACGATGCCAAGCCCGAGGGTTTCGTGCCGGGCGGTGTTTCCTTGCACAACATGATGCTGCCGCATGGCCCCGACGAGCCCGCCTTCGAGGGTGCGTCGAACGGGGCGCTTGCGCCGCACAAACTGGACAATACGATGTCCTTCATGTTCGAAACCCGCTTCCCCCAGCACCTCACCACCTTCGCCGCGACCGAAGCGCCGTTGCAGGACGATTACATCGATTGCTGGGACGGGCTTGAGAAGAAGTTCGACGGCACCCCGGGGGTGAAGTGATCGCACCATGAGCTTCGATGTCTGGGTCACCTTCGTTGCCGCCGTGCTTGTGCTCATGAGCACACCCGGACCGAGCCATTTGTTGATGCTGTCGAATTCGGCGGCCAACGGGTTCGGGCGCGCGCTGTTCACTGCCGGCGGCGACCTGACGGCCAATTTCTTCCAGATGCTGGCGGCCGGGCTTGGCCTCGCCGCGCTGATCGCGACCAGCGCGGCGGCGCTCAGCGTCATCAAGTGGCTCGGCGTGGCCTATCTGGTCTACATCGGCCTGCGGATGATCCGCCGCGCCGGAACCCGCCTCGATCTCGGCACTGCCCCGCGCAGCACCCGGCGCGCGCTCTGGCTGCAGGGCTTTCTGACCTCGGCGTCCAACCCCAAGGCGGTCGTGTTCTTCGCCGCCCTGTTTCCGCAGTTCATCGACCCTAATACTGCGTTCTGGCCGCAATTCGCCGTTCTCTCCGCCAGTTACATCGCGATCGACGGGATGTTTCTCGCCGGTTACGGCAGCGGGGCGAGCTGGCTGTCCGCGCGGCTGAAAGGCCCCGCGCGGGCCTGGATCGACCGGCTCGGCGGCGGGTTCGTCATTCTCGCCGCCCTGCTCCTGAGCCTGAAATCGCTGCGCCCCGGCACCTGAATATCTGAAAGGACACCTGTCTTGCCCCTGCTGAACTCCTGGATCGAAGGCGCCAATGCGCCCGGCTGCCCGTTCCCGCTCAACAACCTGCCCTGCGGCGTCTTCTCGGTCGGCGACGGCGATCTGCGCTGCGGAATCGCCATCGGCGACCGGATCCTCGATGCCACCGGGCTGGAAGCGGCGGGCGTGTTGCGCGCCGATCCGGACGCGGATGTGCTCGATGCGCCGTTCTGGAACGACTTCATGGAGCTTGGGCCCCGCGTCTGGGCTTCCTACCGCGCTGCGCTCACCGAGATGCTTGCCGAGGGGGTCGACGATGCGGTCCAGGACACGCTGACCACCTACAGCGTGCCGATGGCCGAGGCGACGCTGCACATTCCGTTCAAGGTGTCGGAATACACCGATTTCTACGCCGGCAAGCACCACGCGATGAACGTGGGCACGATGTTTCGCGGGGCGGCCAACGCGCTGCCGCCCAACTGGCTGTCGATCCCGATCGGCTACAACGGCCGGGCGTCGTCGGTGGTGGTCTCCGGTACGCCGGTGCGCCGTCCCTGGGGGCAGCTCAAGGGGCCGAACGACGATCTGCCGCGCTTCGCCCCCTGTGCCCGGTTCGACCTCGAGCTTGAGATGGGCGCCGTGGTTGGCCAGCCTTCCTCGGGCCCTGTCAGCGTCGAGGAGGCCGAGGCGATGATCTTCGGCTATGTGCTGCTCAACGACTGGTCGGCGCGCGACATCCAGGCCTGGGAATACCAGCCGCTCGGCCCCTTCCAGGGCAAGGCAACGGCGACGACAATCAGCCCCTGGATCGTCACAACCGCAGCGTTAGAGCCTTTCCGAGCGCCGACCCCGCCCCGGGAGCGTGACCTCCTGCGCTATCTCGAAGAGAAGCGGCCGGGGCTCTTCGACATCGACCTCAGTGTGACCCTTGCCCCCGAGGGCAAGGCGGCGAGCACCATCGCGCGCACCAATTTCCGCGAGATGTACTATTCCGCCGCCCAGCAGCTGGCGCACCACACCTCGTCCGGCTGTGCGATGAACGTGGGCGATCTGATCGGATCGGGCACGATCTCCGGCCCCGACAAACCCGAACGCGGTTCGCTGCTGGAACTCAGCTGGGGCGGCAAGGAGCCGATCACCCTCGACACCGGCGAGCACCGCAGCTTCCTCGAAGACGGCGACACGCTCGCCCTTCACGGTGCCGCGACGGGCGACGGCTACACCATCGGTTTCGGCCCCTGCGCCGGTACGATCCAGCCGGCGCTCGAAGACCCCTACGCAAGATGACGCGCTATGTCGGCTATATCGCGATGAGCCTCGACGGTTTCATCGCCGACGCGGACGGCAGCGTTGGCTGGCTCGACCCGTTCAACGAGGCCTTGGCGGGCGACACCGGCTACGCCGAGTTTATCGGGACGATCGACGCGTTGATCATGGGGCGCCCCACCTATGAGCAGGTGATGCGCTGGGGCTGGCCCTACGAGACCCGGGCTGGATATGTGCTCACCACAAAACCCGGGTTCAGCGGAGAACACGTCGTGGCGGCGGGTGATATCGAGACCCTGCGCGCTGCCGTGGCGACCAACGGGCACAGCAATGTCTGGGTCATGGGCGGCGGAGAAACCCAGCGTGCCGCGCTCGATGCCAGGATGTTCGACAGACTTCGGGTCTTCCTCATGCCCATTCTGCTCGGGGGCGGACGGCCTTGTTTCGCCCCCGGCAAGCAGCACAACCTCACATTCACCGGCGCGACCCAGAAGCCCGGCGGCATCATGCAACTCGACTACGAGATCAAGGAATAACCCATGGCAAAAGCATTCGCGTCGCAAGGCGACTTGTCTGAGAAAAACATCAGCTTCACCGAGGTAGGTCCGGGGGTCTGGGCCTTCACCGCCGAGGGCGACCCCAACTCCGGTGTCATCATCGGCGATGACTCCGTGATGATCGTCGAGGCCCAGGCCACGCCGCGGCTTGCACACAAGGTGATCGAAAAGGTCCGCGAGGTGACCGACAAGCCGATCAGCCATGTGGTGCTCACCCATTACCACGCCGTGCGCGTGCTCGGCGCATCCGCCTATGGCGCCGATCAGATCATCATGGGCGATGCTGCCCGCGCGATGGTTGTCGAGCGCGGCCAGGAAGACTGGGATTCTGAGTTCCAGCGCTTCCCGCGGCTGTTCGAAGGCCACGAATCGATCCCCGGCCTGACCTACCCCACCACCACCTTTTCCGAGGACATGACCGTCTATCTCGGCAATCGCCGGATCGACCTCATGCACCTGGGTCGCGCGCATACGGCGGGCGACATCGTCATCCATGTGCCCGACGCCAACGTGATGTTCACCGGCGACATCGTCGAATACCATTCCGCCTGCTATTGCGGCGACGGGCATTTCAGCGACTGGGGCGAGACGCTCGACAATATCGCCAGCTTCGACGTCGATGCCATCGCGCCGGGCCGGGGCAATGCGCTCATCGGCAAGGAGATGGTCAACGCCGCCATCGAAAACACCCGCGATTTCGTCGAAAGCACCTA
>DQCI01000085.1:2784-4089 GCA_003545125.1 Paracoccaceae bacterium | reverse complement strand
TTCAACGTCGCGCGCGCCTACGACGAGGCCCGCGGCATCGACACCCCCCGGATCTGGACCGCCGAGCGCGACATCGAGATGTGGGAGGCGCTGCAGGGGTGAAGCTCATCGCGGCTGTTCGCCGCTCTTCGCGAGGAACGGCCGGAGGCCGCGACGAGCCCTCGCCTGACCCAGATCAAACCGCCCCGCCGCGATCCATGCCACGCTCGCCCTCACGCGCCACTCCCGGAGACCCGACATGAACAAGATCTTCGAAGTTCCCCTGTACCCCTACGAGCGTTCCCCCGACCAGGATGCCCTCAACGCCGTGCGCCACCCGGTGGTCATCATCGGCGCCGGGCCCATCGGCCTCGGGCTTGCCATCGACCTTGCCCAGCAGGATGTGCCCGTCGTGGTGCTCGACGACAACGACAAGGTCAGCTTCGGCTCACGCGCGGTGTGCTACGCCAAGCGTCCGCTCGAGATCCTCGAACGGCTCGGCTGCGGTGCGCGGATCGCAAAGAAGGGCGTCGAATGGAACATCGGCAAGGTGTTCTTCGACGAGCGGCAGGTCTACGACTTCAACCTGCTGGCTGAAAAGGGCCACCGCTTTCCGGCCTTCATCAATCTCCAGCAGTATTACTTCGAGGAGTACCTCGTGGAGCGCGTCCGCGAGTTGCAGGCCGAGGGCAAGCCGATCGAGCTTCGGGGCGCCAACAAGGTCGCCGCCGTCGGGACCCATCCAACCCATGTCCGGCTCGAGGTCGAGACGCCCGAAGGCCCGTATGAGCTGGAGGCCGATTGGCTCGTCGCCTGTGACGGGGCCAATTCTCCGACCAGGCGGATGGCCAACCTCGATTTCGTCGGCAAGGTCTTCGAAGACAATTTCCTGATCGCCGACGTCATCATGGAGGCCGATTTTCCGACCGAGCGCTGGTTCTGGTTCGACCCGCCTTTCAACCGCGGCCAGTCCGCGCTTTTGCACAAGCAGCCCGACAATGTCTGGCGGATCGATTTCCAGATCGGCTGGGATATCGACCGCGAGGAGGAACTCAAGCCTGAGAACATCGACAAGCGCCTGCGCGCGATGCTCGGCAAGGAGATCGACTACGAGCTCGAGTGGGCCTCGATCTACACGTTCCAGTGCCGGCGGATGGAGAAGTTCCGTGACGGTCGGGTGATCTTCGCCGGCGATTCCGCGCACCAGGTGTCGCCCTTCGGGGCGCGTGGCGCCAACTCCGGCCTGCAGGATACCGATAACCTCGGCTGGAAACTGAAGCTCATCACGACAGGCAAAGCGCCCGAGAACCTGCTCGACAGCTACGA
>DQCI01000085.1:1896-2732 GCA_003545125.1 Paracoccaceae bacterium | reverse complement strand
GATTTCATCACCCCGAAATCGGAAATCAGCCGGATCTTCCGCGACGCGGTGCTCGATCTGTCCGAGGCGTACAGCTTTGCCCGGCCACTGGTGAACTCGGGCCGTCTGTCTGTGCCCTGCACCTATGACGACTCGCCGCTCAATACGCCCGACGCGCTCGACGGGGCGCCCCAGCGCACGCGGCCCGGCTCGCCCTGCCCGGATGCGCCGCTGGGGAAAGGTTTCCTGCTCGACAAGCTCGGCGGCGGGTTCACGCTCCTGACCATCGACGCCGACGCGGACGACGAGATCGTGGAAGACGGCGTGACGGCGACCCGGCTCGCGCTCAACACCGCCGATGACGCCACCGGCGGGTTGGCCGCGCGCTACCTGGGCGATGCAACCTCGGCAGTCTATCTGATCCGGCCCGACCAGCACGTCACCGCCCGCTTCCCCGAATACAACGAGGCGCAGGTCCGTTTCGCGATCCGCCGCGCCACCGGCAAGGAATAGCCCCATGTCCAAGCTCACGCTCACCGCGAACATCCCGGGTGCCGATGATTTCTACGCCGAGCTCATCGAGGCGCACGAAGGTCTCACGAAAACCGAGAGCGACGCGCTCAACGCCCGGCTGGTCCTGACGCTGGCCAACCACATCGGCGACCGTGCCGTGCTGACCGAGGCGCTGGCGGCGGCCAAAGACCCGAAAAGCGGGTGAGCGACCCGGACGACATCAGCCTTCGCGCAGGGTTCCCAGAGGCGACGAGCGCGACCGCGGCGCAGCTCTACTGGGCGGCTTTTTTCGGCAAACTTGGCAAACTGATGGGGCCCGACGAGCGCGGCGCGCGGTTCTTTGC
>DQCI01000085.1:0-1801 GCA_003545125.1 Paracoccaceae bacterium | reverse complement strand
GCGATCTACGGCTGGTTCGGTGCGCTCTGGCGCGGCCCGTTTCTGGCGCTTCTCGGGCGCGACATCGCCCCGGGCGAACTGCTGATGGACGGCATCGCCGTCGCACCGCAAGCACGCGGGTTGGGCATCGGTACGCGGCTCCTCGGTGCGATCCTCGAAGAGGCTGGTGCGCGGGGAATGGCGCAGGTGCGCCTCGACGTGATCGACACCAACCCGCGGGCCCGCGCGCTATACGAACGGCGCGGTTTCGTCTCCGTCGGCGCCGAGAACACGGGCGCCCTCGCCCGGCTGTTCGGGTTCACATCCGCGACCCGGATGGTTTGCCGGCTGGCATGACAGACCCCGCCGTTTCCCGCGGGGCCTGCCGAGTTCTCATGCCGGTCCTAACCTATTTGTTCGGGTCGGCCATGAGGCGCAGGTAGGGGAAGATCTCCTCCACCTCGCCGTACTTCGCCTTCGCGTCGTCGGTCGACATGCTGGGCGCGACGATCACGTCGGCGCCGGGCACCCAGTTTGCGGGGGTGCGGACCACCGAGCCGTCGGTCGCCATCACCGCGTCGAGTGCGCGCAGCACTTCGGCGAAGTTGCGCCCGACCGACATCGGGTAGGTCATCGACAGGCGCAGCTTCTTGTCCGGGCCGAAGATGAAGACGACCCGAACGCTCTGGCTGTCTTCCGCCGTCTTGCCGTCCGGCAGGTAGGCGTCGGCCGGCAGCATGTCGAGCGCCTTCGAGACCGCGAGATCGTCGTCGGCAATGATCGGGAACGTCGCCGGTGCGCCAGCGAAGGTCGAGATATCGCGTTTCCATTTCACATGGTCATCGACGCCGTCGACCGACAGGCCGATGACCTTGACGCCACGCTTGTCCCATTCGTCCTTGAGCTGGGCGACGGCGCCGAACTCGGTGGTGCAGATCGGCGTGAAATCGGCCGGGTGCGAGAACAGGATGGTGTAACTGTCGCCGATGAAATCGTGGAAGTCGATCTCGCCCTGGTCGGTCACGGCGTGGAAATTGGGGACCGTGTCGTTGATGCGCAGACTCATAGCGTGCTCCTGTCTTTGGTGTTCCTTCCCGTCATAGCTAACCCCGGAATGCGGGAAAAGAAGGCGCGGCACCGCCAAAACCCGCCAGAACCCGCCAAAAATTCTCGGCTGCGTCGGCATGTCGCGTGTGAGGGACGTGCCGCGGTTGCGACGGAAACGCCGCGCCGGTGCGTTCTACCTGATATCGACAAAGGATGTACCCCATGTTCGGAACAGACGAATTCGGCAACACCCGGCTCCTGCCCATCACCTTCATGCTGGTCTTCGCGGCACTGAGCATCGGCAGCATCGCCACGTCGCAGACTTTGTGGTGAACCCTTGCCCGAGGCGTATGTGAACGGCCCTCGTTTGCCTGGCGTCAATGCTTGGGGCGTATCGGTGAAAGCTTCTGATCAGTCTCTAATCCGGGCAAAACGCCCGGATCAAAACGGACATTTCGCTGAAAACGTCATCCCCTTGCCGCCGTCCGGATGCCGCAGCCGCAGGCTTTCCGCGTGCAACATGAGCCGCGGGAAGTCGCGCGCCGGCCCCTCGGCATAGAACGGGTCGCCCAGGATCGGGTGGCCGATCTCTTTCATGTGCACGCGCAATTGATGGGAGCGCCCGGTGTGCGGGTAGAGCCGAACCCGGGTTGTTCCGTCCTCCCTGCGCACCACCCGCCAATCGGTCTGGGCCGGTTTGCCGGTCTCGAAGTTCACGTGTTGCAGGGGCCGGTTCGGCCAGTCGACGATGAGCGGCAGATCGACCGTCCCGGTC
>DQCI01000259.1 GCA_003545125.1 Paracoccaceae bacterium | reverse complement strand
GTGTGCCCGCCGCAGATCTCCATGATGTGGATCGGTTTCGCGCGAGTCGCGCCCAGCGCGTCAGCCTTCGCGGCAATGGCGGCGAGCAGCGCCCTGGCGGCGGCTGGATCGCGGAATTCGGACGCGAATTTCATGCCGAGACCTCTGGCTTTTCGGCGCCCGCCGACGGGTTCTCCAACGCCGCGTCGCCCTCGGCCATCTGCTTCAGCGTTTCCTGCGCCTCGCCCAGGTCCTTCAGCGCCTGCAGGGTCGAGGCCGCTTCTTCCTCGTCGATCAGGCTCATCGCGAAGCCGACGTGAATGAGCGTCCATGTTCCCACCAGATCGCCAATGTCACCCTCGAGCACGCAGGCGACATTGACCTCGCGGCGCACGCCCGACACATCGGCCATCGCCATCATCCGGGCTTCGTCGGTGATCTCGACAATCTGTCCTGGTATGCCAAGGCACATGGGGTTTCTCCTGTTCACGTGTCGCGCTGAGTGTCGCTGGAAGTCATGCCCGGAACAAGGGCGCTATTTCAACCCATCCGCGAGGCAGTCGAAGACGAAGCGCAGCCGCGGGCTGTTGTGTATCTCGCGATGCGCCACCAGCCAGACCGGAAATGTGAGCGGCGCGAGGCCTGCAAGCGCAAGGGTGACGGCTGGTTCCGCATCGCCGATCCGGTCGTCGATTATGCCGAGGCCGAGGCCTTGTTTCACCAGTGCCCACATGACGAGAAAATTGTCACAGCGCAGGGTGATATTGTCGGTGGTGAGCCCGAGGCCCAGCGTGTTGAGCCCGGCCACATACATCTCGGCATCGGAAAGGCCGATGATTCCGGCGCGGGCGAGATCCCGGGGCCGGCTCAGGGGCCCGAGAGATTTGAGATAGGCCGGTGTTCCGTAGAGCCGCGCGTCGGCCTCGCGGATCTTGCGGGCGACCAGGTCGGGCTCCTTGGGTCGGAAGTTGCGCACGGCAATGTCCGCCTCGCGCCGGAGCAGATCAGAGGCATCGTTGGCGGCAACGACCTCGACGGAGATGCCCGGTTCCTCAGCCCGGATCCGGGCGATGATCGGCGGCAACAGCAGCCCGGCATAGGCGTCAGAGGCAGAGATGACCACCGGCCCGGCCATGCTCTCGTTCTGCCCATAGGCCGACATCGACAGTCGCGCCGCCGCATCGCCCATGGCACGGACATGGTCGATCAGCGCGTGACCGGCGGGGGTAAGCCTGAGGCCGCGTCCGACACGTTCGAACAGCACGACGCCGAGCTCCTGTTCGAGCGCGTCGACCTGCCGGCCGAGCGTCGGCTGGGCGAGGCCGAGGGCCCGGGCGGCCGCCGACAGCGAGCCCTCTTCGGCGGTCACGAGAAACGCCCGCGCGCGGTTCCAGTCGAAGTTCACGTTTCGCCAATCCATACGGATATGCATAGCCATTCCACGAAACCAGTCAATTTTCTTTGGGTGCCGGCCCGGCTAAATGTGCTGTGCGTTCAACACAACGCAGACCACATCGACCAACTCAATGATTGACCGGACCCCTCCGGCCCACCGCCTCAGGCCAGCTGCCCCCGGTGCGGCGCCGGAGAGGCTTTGCCCGATTGAAAGGATCCCGAAATGCATGTTTTTTCCGACCCGACCTCGCGCGGTTACGCCCGGCTCGCCGGGCTATTCTACCTCACCATCGCGTTCGCCGGCGGCTTCGCCATTCTCTGGGTGCCGTCACAGCTCCAGGTGGCCGGCGACGCCCAGGCCACCTTCGCCAATATCCTGGCCCGGAATAGTCTCTATCTTTGGGGAATCGGCGGTGAAGTAGTGATCCTTGTTGCCGAGATCATGGTCACCGCGATGCTCTACTTCATGTTCAAACGCGTGAACCCGACGCTGTCCTTCGCTGCGGCTCTGGCGCGGTTGTCGATGGTAGGGGTGATGGCGGCGATGCTGTTCTTTCACTTCGCCGCGCTCACGCTCGCCGACCCGGGCACCACGCTCGCGAGCTTCTCCGAGGCGCAGCGGACCGACCTTGCCGGGCTGATGCTCGCCACCCATGACGCCGGTGTCTGGATCTGGCAGATCTTTTTCACCCTGCACCTCGCCATTCTCGGCCAGCTCGTGGCGCGCTCGGGTGTCTTCCCCCGCCTCCTCGGCCACGCCATGACGCTCGGCGCGGCGGGCTACACGCTGGACACGTTCTCGGCCTTCGTCTTCCCCGATGCCCCCGCGCTGGCCGCCGTGACCGGGGTGTTCCTCGCCATCGTCACCCTCGCCGAAGTGGGGTTCGCGCTTTGGCTGATCTTGCGCGGGCCGCGCCCCGCATCCCCGGCCGCCACCCCGGCCTTTGCCTGACACAAACGCGGGGGTTCACCGGCCCCCGCCCCTCTTCATGAAAGAAAGGATCAGACTCATGACACGTATCTGCATCATCGGCATCTCCGGCAAGCTCGGCCAATACATGACCCAGCACGCCCTCGACCGCGGCTTCGACGTAGTCGGCGTTTGCCGCCCCGAGAGCGTCGCCAAGCTCGACCGGTTCAAGGGCCGGATCAGGCTCTACCCCGGTCGCACCGACGACGCTTCCGTGGTGGCGCAAGCGGTCGCGGGCTGCGACGGCGTGCTCACGGTACTCGCGCCCTGGGGCTTCACCAACTACGCCAGCGGCACCGCGCGCGCGGTGTTGCACAGCGCAGAGCCCGGCGCACGGCTGATCTTCTCCTGCGGCTGGCACATTTCGAAAGACGGCAAGGACCGCTACAGCCTCCGCCAGCGCTTCATCTATGCATTGTTCACGTTTCTTGGCTGGGCCACGCGGATGGCCGACATTTCCGACCAGGTCCGCGCGACGAAGATGATCTTCGGCTCCGACACCGACTGGACAGTGGTGCGCGGCTCGGACCTCAAGGAGGGCGAGAGCGAAGGCCTGCCGGTCTGGGCACCCTATGTCGGCGACCCGGTGCTGGCGTCGAACCGGACACGGCGGACCGATTTCGCGCTGTTCATGGTGCATGCGCTGACCGACGACCGGCTGATCCATGAGGCGCCGGCCATCGTCAGCCGGCAGAGCGCCTCGGCTCGGACCCATGCGATGGAGGAAGCGGTATCGGTCGGCGAGTGAGTGTTTCGCAGGACACAGCGGAGCCGGCAGCAGGTCTGCCCCGGCTCCGCCATCGCACCGCCGGCCGGTCCCCTGGTCCCTGCGGAAAACGCTGCGCAATCTGAGGGAGGTATCCAGCAATATCAGTGTTTTGCAGATTGCACGGATTAACGCGCCGTTCTTTCTCGAGGCCAATAACCGCAACGCCGCGGGCCGTTTCCCGGGTCACTGCGAACCGTTCTTCTGGATCTCGTCGATGATCTGCTCCGCCCAGTCGCCGAGGATCGGGATGAAGTCGATCGACCCCAACATGCGGACCACGAAAGCGAGCAGGATCGTCGCGCCGAGCGCAGAGCCGAGACCGAAGAACAGCCCCCGCGCGAGGCTCCAGACCGCGACCCAGAAGAACGAGCTTTCATAGCGGAAGTAGCGCTGTTCGTTCAGCCGTTTCACCTCTGCGCGCAAGGCTTCGAGTTCTGCGCCGACCGTGTCGAACTTGTCGCTTTCCATCATGCTCTCCCAAGTGTGTGATCCGACCCTAATGCCCGCGTTTCCCAGAAGGTATCCCCCTTACGCCCAGCGCTCGGGTTGCCGCGCGTAGCCGATGTAGAGCGGATGTTTCGGGTGCCCCGCCTTGGTCAGCCCGAGGTGGTAGAGCGCAAGCCCGGTGCCGCGCAGCAGCGCCTCCACCTGCGGGCCGCGGTCGAGGTGTGCGCCGTGGGTGCCCCAGGCGCAGATCACCTGATCGGCCCACAGGGCGCCATCGCGGATCGCCGCGTCGTTGGCGGGGCCGACCGGGTCGCCGGCCGCGCGCATCTTCTTCGGATCGGTGTCGCGCCAGGCGAATATGTTGGTCACCCGGAAGGCGCCGAACCCCAGCGCGCGGGCGCGGCGTTCGCATCGTTCGACGGTGGGATCGTTTTGCACCTCCGTCGCGGTCGAGGGGTTCAGCATCACGAACAGCGCCTTGCGGCCGGCCGGAGCCCAGGTGCGCGTGAGTTCGTAGCGGTAGCGCTCGCAATCGGAATAGACTGCGACCGAGGGCGCATCGTCCTTGGTATGTGTGCGGGTGATCATGGGCGGTTTGTGCCGCGCCCTGCACGATTTCGCAAGCCGGACCCTTGCGATGTTTGTCCAACGGGTCAAAAGTGGAG
>DQCI01000158.1:32288-34556 GCA_003545125.1 Paracoccaceae bacterium | reverse complement strand
TCGGCCTCGATCTCGCGCAGGACCGCAAGGATCGGTCCCGGGCGGCGGGCACGGGCTCCAAGGCGGACGTCTAACCGCAAGACACTTCCAAAGGCGTGTCTCGGCGTCGGGCGGGGCACGTTCGGGCAAGGCGTGGGACACGGCGCCTGGTCCGGTGTTTCCTGCCCGGCGCATCGCAAAATGCCGGTTCGGGATTGTAACGGTCGCACCGTTTCGGCTCCGGTGCGATGAAGCTCGCCCAGAAAACAATGAGCCGCCCCGGCGCGCGGGAAGGCATCAGCCAATGCGGAAAACAGATAACCTCAGAGGGTTGGCGGCAGCAGCGTCAACACCCACCACCCGGCGGTGAAATAGGCTGCAAGTGTCGCGAAATAGGCGAGGAAGCCAATCCGGGTCTCGGTCCGGGTGAGACAGGGGCGCGGCGTGCTCTGTGGCGGCCGGACGATCAGCGCCAGGGCAGCCACGAGGCCGATCAGGAACAGCATCAGCGACTGCATGGTGAGCGACATACCGACGAACATCGCCGCCAGCGCCGCGGCGGCCAGCCCCGAGACCCGCTCAAACCGGGCTTCGATGATGAGCTGCACCAGACGCCCACCGGCCAGCGGCCAGAGCGGCAGGAGCGACACAAAGTTGAGCGCGCCGGCAGCAAGTGCATAGGCGCGAAAGGCCTCGGCGAGGTTGGGCGCGCTCTCGGCGAACACATGGCCAAGTGCGAAAGCGGCGACCATCGGCGCGAGCCCCAGCCCGGGGCCCATCAAGAGGATGAAGAATGCGCCCAGATCGTCGCGCGGCGCCGTGCCCGCGGCTTCGGGTCCACCGGGAAACGGCACCAGCCGGAAATCCGCGGCCTCATCGCCGACCAGCCTGTGGCCGACCAGGTGCCCGGCCGACTTGACGAGCGCCGCGACCAGCAGGCCGACGGCGAATTCGAGCCCGAGCACGAGGGCCGCGGCCGATACCGCGGCGAAGGTGCCGAGCACGCCGCGCCCGTCGACATTTTCGAAGGTGAGCCGCAGGCCGCCCCCAGCCAGAACCGGACGCGCCACCCAGAGGGTGGCCGCGACGAGGAGAATGGACAACACTAAAAAGGTCATGAGGCCCCTGAAATTTCACAGGGGGCCGCGCGGAGAGATGATCTTGGAGAGAATCACGCGCGGCCCGTGTTCGGAATGTGCAAAACTAGTGGCATTTCGACAAGGAAAGAGGCATAAAAAGACTGTTTCCGTTCGCAAGATGCCGAAAACCGGGCGAGAATGTGGCGAATTGGTGAACGGAGGCAGCGATGACGACGACACTACAGGACCTGGCCCGCCGCGCGCGCGAGATCGAGGCCGAGCTGGAGGCGGAGATTGCGACAAGGCGGGACGCGCTCGGCGGGCGGCTGGTGCGCGGGCGCATCGTGTTCGAGGCGGAAGTCCTGGCCCGCCACCGGGCCGCCCGCGAAAACTTCCTCGACTACGTCCGCGCCATCCGGCTGCGCGACGTGGCCACGGCGCCGGTGATCTATTCGCTGATCGTCCCCATCGCCCTCGTCGATTTCTGGGTCACGCTCTACCAGTGGATCTGCTTTCCGGCGTACGGCATCCCCCGGGTTCGCCGCCGCGATTTCGTGGTGATCGACCGCCATCACCTCGGCTATCTCAATGCGCTGGACAAGTTCAACTGCGCCTATTGCGGCTATTGCAACGGGGTCATCGGATATGTGCGCGAGGTCGCATCGCGCACCGAGGCCTACTGGTGCCCGATCAAGCACGCGCGCCGCTGGCCCGGCGGCCCCCCCCGCTACGCCGAGTTCATGGACTACGGCGACGAGGCCGATCACCTCGACCGATGGGAGCAGGCGCGCGCCCGGGTTCGTGGCACGGGCGGGGCGTAGAGGTTTCGGCCGCTTCGCGGCCGACCCACCGGGGGGCCTTGCCCCCCGGAGCCCCTTGAGTATCTTGTCCCCAGATGAAATGGCGCGTCAGCCCCGGGGCGGCGTGCCCGGGTTTCAGTGAAATGGAGAATGCAGCATGGGCCGGATCATCGCCTTCATCATCGGCGCGGCACTCATCTTGCTGGGCGGCATCGCGTTCATCGGCGCGCTCGACCTTCTCACCGCGGGCGCCGATACCGAGGCGTTGGCTCAAGGATTCCTCGTCCCTGCGTCGCTTTTCGTGGTCGGCGGTTTCGTGTTGTGGATGGGGGTTCAGGCGCGGCGACGGTGAGGCGCGGCGAAAGCCTTTCGAAAGGCTTTCCCACGCGGTTTCGAAACCGCGTCCCCCC
>DQCI01000158.1:30667-32227 GCA_003545125.1 Paracoccaceae bacterium | reverse complement strand
GCCCCGTAGTCCGACGCGAGGTAGACGGCCGTGCCACCAACCGCCTCGAGCGTCGCGTTGTGGCGCAGGGGCGCGTTGGCCTCGGTATGCCGGTAGGTCTTGCGCGCCCCGCCGATCGCCGCGCCCGCGAGGGTCTTCATCGGCCCGGGGCTGATCGCGTTCACCCGGATGCCGGCGGGGCCGAGATCGTTGGCGAGGTAGCGCACCGATGCCTCCAGCGCCGCCTTGGCCACGCCCATCACGTTGTAGAACGGCGTCACCCGGTTCGACCCACCATAGGTCAGCGTGAGCATCGTGCCGCCCTCGGTCATCTTCGGCGCGCACCGGCGGGCGACCTCGATGAAGCTGTAGCACGAGATGTCGAGCGAGGTCTTGAAGTTGTCGCGCGAGGTATCGACAAAGCGCCCGGTGAGTTCCGCCTTGTCGGAAAAGGCGATGGCGTGCACGAGCACGTCGATCCTGTCCCAGTGCTGCCAGAGCGCGTCGAAGCCGGCGTCCAGAGCCGCATCGTCGGTCACGTCCATGTCGACGAGGATCTCCGAGCCGAGCGACGCCGCCAGCGGCTCCACCCGTTTGCCGAACGCGTCGCCCTGATAGGAAAACGCCAGCTCCGCGCCCTCGGCGGCCAGCCCCTTGGCGATGCCCCAGGCAATCGAGCGTTCATTGGCCACGCCCATCACCAGCGCACGTTTGCCCTTCATCAGATCCGCCATGATCTTACTCCCCTGTCACTCATCCGGTGAATTTGCTCAGCACCATCGAGCCGTTGGTGCCGCCGAAGCCGAAGGAATTGGTCATCACCGAGTCGAGGCGCGCGTTCTCGACCAGCGCCGTGGCGATCTCGCCATCGTTGATCCCCGGATCGAGTGTTTCGACGTTGATCGAGGGCGCGATGAAGTCGTTCTCCAGCATCAGCAGGCAATAGACGGCCTCCTGCGCCCCGGTCGCGCCCTGGCTGTGGCCGGTCATCGACTTCGTCGAGCTGATCGGCGGCGTGCTGCCTGTCCCGAACACCCGGCGCACCGCTTCCACCTCACCGACGTCGCCGACCGGGGTCGAGGTGCCGTGGGCGTTGATATAGGAGACCTTGCGGCCCTCGGGCAGCGTCTCCAGCGCCAACCGCATCGCCCGCTCGCCGCCTTCGCCAGAGGGCACGACCATGTCCTGACCGTCCGAGGTGGCGGCGAAGCCGGTGACCTCGGCATAGATTTTCGCGCCCCTTCCTTGCGCGTGTTCGAGGCTTTCAAGCACCAGCATCGCGCCGCCGCCGGCGATGACGAAGCCGTCGCGATCGGCGTCGAAAGCGCGGCTCGCGCGCTCCGGCGTGTCGTTGTATTTCGAGCTCATCGCGCCCATCGCGTCGAACAGGCAGCTGAGCGTCCAGTCGAGCTCCTCGCCGCCACCGGCAAACATCACGTCCTGCTTGCCCATCATGATCTGTTCAGAGGCGGCACCGATATTGT
The DNA here is from genome assembly GCA_003545125.1 of Paracoccaceae bacterium. Lineage (GTDB taxonomy): Bacteria > Pseudomonadota > Alphaproteobacteria > Rhodobacterales > Rhodobacteraceae > Sinisalibacter. The sequence continues at coordinate 30,764 of DQCI01000158.1, read as the reverse complement.
GCAGGCTGGTCGAACAGGCCGAGGTGATCGAATAGCTCATGCCCTTGATCTTGTACGCCGTGGCGAGGTTGGCGCTGATCGTCGACGACATGCATTT
>DQCI01000158.1:28804-30524 GCA_003545125.1 Paracoccaceae bacterium | reverse complement strand
TAAGCCGCGCCTGGCCCCATGAACCGCAGCGCCCGCTTGTCGACATGCGCCTTGATGTCGATATCGAGATCGCCAGCCACTTGGGAGCGAAACCCATGCTCCTTCATGGCGTCGTTCGCAGTGATCCCGGATTTCCCGGCCTTCAGGCTCGCCAGCACCTCCTCGGCATTGTTGCCGATCGGCGAGACGATCCCGAGCCCGGTGATGACGACGCGACGCATTCTGCTCTCCCTTTCGATTTCGTCCATGTGTGTAGGGCAGCGGGGCGAGGCGGGCAAGATGAATGGGGTGGGGCGAGATCCCCTAATCGTCTCAATCCCCGTTGTTTGCCGCGCGATTGGGAGGTACCGAACATGCAGCGCAAACACCAAGGGAGGGTGATGTGACCGGTCAGGCGAAAAAGGTCGAACGCGTGCAGACGGGCGTGCGGCTCGAGAAGCATGTGCTCCAGGTGCTCAAAGCGCTAGCGGCCAAGCATGGCATCGGACTGGGCGATCTCATTGAGGGGATCGTGTTGCACAGCTTCGAAGGCAAATCGCCTTTCGGCCCGGAAACGCTGGAAATCATCGCGCAGTTGAGATTGATCTACGGGCTCGATCTGACAGCGGACGACAGCCACATGCTCTGGGAGGAGTGACACGCGACCGCGCAGCGGTTGTCTCTTTCGGTCTCGACATATCGAGCAGGTCTGGTACCATGGTACCATTCTAGTACCCCGTGAGTCGAACCACCGAAAGGACATCCGTCATGTTCAGACCATTGCTTGGAAACGCGCTCGCCGCAGCCCTCATCGTCCCCTCATTCGCGGCCGCGGAGACCAGCGGCCACGGGTCGGCACCGCATGGCACCGCACAGGCGCCGGCAAATGAAGCGGTCCACGTCAGGCGCACCGGCACGGTTGCACTCGCCTACCCGCCCGAGCAGGCGATCCGGCTGTTCACGGCGGAGGGTGAGCGGCTCTGGCTTGGCGACGTCGGCTGGGACCCGGACCTCTTGCGCGGCGACGGGTTCAACCCCGGCGATGTATTCGCCCATGGTGGCAGCACTTTCGTGACCGTCACCTATGATGAGGCCGCCGGCAGGGCTCAATACCTGCGGGTCGCGCCCGGCAAGACCGCTGCGGTTGTTGATGTCACGGTCATCGGAGACGAGACTGGATCAATCGCACATGTTGCCTACGTGCAGACCAGTCTGAGCAAGGAAGGCGCCAAGGCGCTGGGCGCCCTGACCGACGAGGCTTTCGCCGCAGAAATGAAAGCTTGGCAATCCGCCATCGAAGTCCATGACGAGGCCATTCGCACCTGGTTCGCAGCCGGAGGTTGACTGCGGGTCGGGTGCGGCTGAACCGGGGTCGGCTTGTCCGCTCTCAACCCGTCACAGAAAATCCTTGTGGATCTCCGGCACGAAATTCTGGTCGCCCAGCGGCGGGCGGACGTAGCCCTTTTGCGGCGGGCGCTCGTCCAGCACGATCTCGGCGGGGGTGACGTCCTCGTAGGGCACCTGGCTCAGCAGATGGCTGATGCAATCGAGCCGCGCGTGTTTCTTGATGTCGCTATTCACCACGTACCAGGGCGCCTGCTTGATGTCGGTATGCGCGAACATCTCGTCCTTGGCGTGGGAATACTCGACCCAGCGCTTGCGGCTTTCGAGATCCATCGGCGAGAGCTTCCACCGCTTGGTGGGGTCGGTCAGCCGCTTCTGGAACCGCCGTTCCTGCTCC
>DQCI01000158.1:23261-28715 GCA_003545125.1 Paracoccaceae bacterium | reverse complement strand
GAGCGCAGAAACTCCTGGTATTCCTCCTCGGTGCAAAACCCCATGACCCTTTCGACCCCGGCGCGGTTGTACCACGAGCGGTCGAAGATCACCATTTCGCCCGCGGCCGGCAGCCGTTCGACGTAGCGCTGAAAATACCACTGGGTCTTTTCGCGTTCGGTCGGCGCGGGCAGGGCGACGACGTCGCAGATCCGCGGGTTCATCGCCGCGGTGATCCGGCTGATCGTGCCGCCTTTGCCGGCGGCGTCGCGGCCCTCGAAGATCACGACCATCCTGTAGCCGGTGGCCTTGACCCATTCCTGCATCTTCACCAACTCGATTTGCAGCCGGCCCAATTCGGCCTCATAGGTCTTGTTCTTGATCTTGTGGTTCGATGTGTCTGCCATGCGGTCCCCCGGGGCGCTGAAGTTGGTCGCCGCAGGTCGTGCGCCTGCTGTCGGCTCCTATATCCGAGACCCTAGCAGAAGCCTGCGCAGAATTGCACGGCGGCGCAGGCGCGCAGGCTAGCAGGCAGCGGTTCGGATTCCTTTCTGCGAAAATGGTCTGCGATCGCCAAAGTCCTGCCCCAAAAAACCGGTACCCGTATCGCGGATAGCAGTCGAAAAAGGGATGCGCCCCATGGACCCCATCGCTGGTCTGTTTGGCCTTCTGGTGCTCGGCTTTTACATCTGGCTGGTTTTCGTCGTCCCGGCGCAGATGGCGTCGCGGCGGGGAAGGAGCGCCTTTGCGTGGCTGCTGGTCTCGATCTTTCTCAGCCCGTTTCTTGCTATCGCTCTGCTGCTCGTACTCGCAAACACACGGACCGCCCGGCAGGCTTGAAAGAGGCAACCTTGCCGACCGGAGTGGCCCCGCAGGGGTGCGCGCTCAGCCCTCGCTCAGCGCGACCTTCATGTCCTTCACTTCGTAGATCACCTCGCCATCGGCTTCGACGATCCCGTCGGCCACGCCCATGGTCAGCCGGCGCGACTGCACCGCCTTGGTGAAATCGACGTAGTAGGTCAGCATCTTGCGGTCGGGCCGCACCATGCCCTTGAGCTTCACCTCGCCGACACCGAGCGCATAGCCGCGCCCGAGCCAGCCGCGCCAGCCGAGGTTGAACCCGGTGAGCTGCCAGAGCCCGTCAAGCCCGAGGCAGCCGGGCATGATCGGGTTGCCGGGAAAGTGGCAGTCGAAGAACCACAGATCGGGGGTGATATCGAATTCCGCGACCACATGGCCCTTGCCGTGCTTGCCGGCGTCGCCCGAGATCTCGGTGATCCGGTCCATCATCAGCATCGGCGGCGCGGGAAGCTGGGCATTGCCCTCGCCGAACAGCTCGCCGGCCGCGCATTTGAGCAGGTCTTCCTTGGTGAAACTCGTGGGATAGTCTGCCATCTGCGTCGCTTCAGCCTTTCGTGATCGGGTTTTACGGACGTTATCACCGGCGCGTGCCGGGAGACAAGGGCGGCAGGGCCGGGTGCCGCCCGGGAAAACAATTGAAAAAACCGACCCCTGTGGCTATCTTTGGCTGCCAGTGACGTGTTCAGCGATGGCAATGACCGGGAGCGACATGACCGATACCGACAGGACCCGAACCGACGACAAGCAGCCCGGCGCCGGCTGGCTGGCGGCGGCCGAGGTACGGCCGACCCGGCAGCGGGTTCTTCTGGCCAATCTCCTGATCGGCGACGGCCATCATCGCCATGTCACCGCCGAGAGCCTGTACGACGCAGTGCGCGAAAGTGGCGAACGCGTGGCGCTGGCGACGGTCTACAACACGCTCAAGGCATTTTCCGAGGCCGGGCTCCTGCGCGAGATCACCGTCAACGGCGCCCGCAGCTATTTCGACACCGACACGTCGAACCACGCGCATTTCTACTGGGAAGACACTGGCCAGCTGGCCGACGCCGGCCACGACACCCCGGCGCATGAGGTCATCGTATCGAACCTGCCCGCGCCCCCGGACGGGACCGAGATTTCCAAGATCGACGTGGTGATCCGCCTGAAGCGAACCTGACAGCGGTCCCGGTACCGTTCTGGAAGCCGCGCCCGGGAGCGCGGCTTTGTTCTTTGCGGGTGGAGCCGGGGGCACGGGACCGCGCGGGTCCCGTAACACGCCGGCGCGCGCCGGCGTCCCCCGCACCAAGCATCAGCCGATCGACACCAGTTCGACGTCGAACACCAGATCCTGGCCCGCGAGCGGATGGTTCGCATCGAGGGTCATCTTGGTGTCGGACACCGCGACCACCCGCACCGGCACCTGCGCGCCGTCCGGGCCCTGCATCGCCAGCGTGATCCCGACCTCGCGCGGGATGTCGGCGGGCAGTTCGTCGACCGGCACTTCGAGCACCCGGTCGGAATCGCTGGGCCCGTAGGCGTCCATCACCCCGATCTCGACGCGCTTCTTGTCGCCGACTGCCATGCCGGGCATCGCCTGGTCGAGCCCGGGGATGATCTGGCCCGTGCCGATGGTAAACTCGAGCGGGTCGCGCCCTTCGGATGTATCGAACACCGTGCCGTCGGTGAGCGTGCCGGTGTAGGAAATGCGGACGGTATCGCCCTCTTTGGCCTGGGTCATGTCTGTCTCGTTTTTTGGGAAGGTGAATGGGGCAAGGCCGCCTAGTGCGGGTGCTTGCGCTGGATCCGGACTCAAATAGGAGCCGCGCGCCGGTTTGTGAACCCCGAGGGCACGGAAAAGGGGCTTTCAGGGAGTGTACCGCCGGAGCCGGTCCCTTTTGCCTCTGGACGTTGCTGTCGAGGTGGATCAAATCGTCGGACCCTATGGACTGCTAGCGTTGCTGGCATTTGTGTCGGACCGACCTGACCAAGGGATGCAATATGCGAATCGCGAATGCTGTATTGGTAGTCTTGGTAATCTTGGGCAGTCTCACCGGGGCAACAGCCGCGTCATTCAACGTACCTGAAGACCTAAAAGGCGTCTGGGGGTATTCCCCATAAGCGTGTCAGCAATACCTGGATCAGATTGCCAACCCTCTGTACCTGGATAGGGCAGAACCAGCCCCTTCAGGCCATCCAATCCGGGTCGAGGATCGCTTGCAGCTCCTTTTCGCCGGTCAACTGCGGTCCTACGGCGAAGGCGAAGAATGGTGCGACTTCGACGATTTTCGGCGAACGTCGTCGGGGACTGAGATCGATATCACGTGCAGGAATTCGATCAATCCCGACGTATCGCGCGGTACGCTCGAGATCACGGGCGCCCTGCCGAACGCGTTTTTCCGTCGCTACGGGCGTTGGTGGAACGAAGCCCCGGAGCCGATGACGCGATGCATCACGCTTTCAGGGTTGATGGAGCACTTCGGGGCGGCTTGGCAACTCGACAGCAGCAAGTGCACTGCGACCGCCCGAATTCAGACTTTTGATCTGATTTTCGCGCGTCGGGACGGTGCCCGGCTCGACCTGATCCTCCTTGATCGTAGCGGGAGTCTTGACGGCAAAAGCGCCCTTCCTTTGGTGGTCTTCGCAGATGACATGAAGCCATTGGAAGTGGACGCACGCCTCCAACCCGGCGTCGCAACCGTCCCGCTCGGCGATTTCGCGGAGATGGCAACGATCCTCTCTGAGTCGATGTTTCTCAGTGTTTGGGAGCAGGAAATGGCGAACAAAGGATCTGGAACATATCGCATGCCCATCTTCCACGTGCCCCTGCTCGGTAGCACCCGAGCGATGGCCTTCCTGTCGAATTGTCGCTAGCTCGACATAATAGTCCCGGTGCGCAGTCGAAAACCAGTTCGCCCGGTGTTGCCCATTTAGCGCTAACATCAAATATATCAACAACTTGACCCCCCGTCCGAGTTCGCCCACCCGTCGCCCACCCGTCGAGCAGTCTTCGCCCACCTGTCACCGGACCCCTCAGAACCACTGCCCGGGCTCGATCAGCCCGAGGTCGAGCAGCTGTTGCGAGGTCCAGTCCACCGGCACCGAGTTGTGCCAGCGAAAGGTGCGGATGTCGTATTTCGAGCCGGGGTTGCTCTTCAAAGCCTTCGCGGTGCGGAAGCTCACGATGGCGGCGGTCAGGTTGTGGTGCCAGGGACAGGCGTAGGTGTTGTATTCCTCATCCGAAAACGTGTGGTCGGCCCGGAGCTGCAGCCCCGGCTTCGCCCGGAACAGTGCGATCCGGTCGATCTTGCGCCGGTCCGGCGGCACATGTTCCTCGAACCGCCACCTGAGGCCGCCGAAGAAATCGAGCTGGCGCTCCCTTGGTTGCCCGGTCGCGGGGTCGGGACGCCCGAGCGCGTAATAGCCCGACTTGTCCATCCAGGCGGCATCGGGGCAGACCGCGTCCGGGAACCGCTCGAGATCGCCTGCATAGGCATCGACCACGTAAGCCAGCATCGCGCCGCGCCGCTCGCTTTCGTGAAACTCCAGCATTTCCCCGATGCTGCGGGTCTCGCAGAACGGGAAAAAGAGGTACTCGGCGTTGTAGCAATAGTAGAGCCAGATCTCCGGCGCCGCCTCGATCACGGCGTTGACGACCCGGTCAAACCCGCCATCGGCCGTCACATTGTAGTCGACCCGGTGGACCCTGTCCTCAACCTCGCCGTCCAGGGCGACTTCACTGGGCGCGAACACCACCAGCTGTACGAACCCGAGGTCGCGGTGGTAGCGGATCGTGCTCTCGACCTCGACGAGGTCCTCCACAAAGATCATCGCCACCGGCCCCTTGACCAGTGCCGCACGGCCCTCGGCGAGGAAGTTTTCTAGTGACCCGTAGCGCATTTCTGCCTCTGTGCCCCGATGAGGCCCCAGCCGCAGACTCCCCCATCCCGCGCGCCATTGCAACCGTTGCCAAGCGAAGCGGTCGCCAGCGCGCGGACGTTGCAGGGCGGTGGGCGATCGGGTAGACCCGGGCCCTGATCTTTCCGGGAATACGCCAATGGCCGAAACGAAGAAACTCTTCATCCGCACCTATGGCTGCCAGATGAACGTCTACGACAGCGAGCGCATGGCCGAGGCGCTGGGCGGCGAGGGCTATGTCGAAACCGACACGCCCGACGACGCCGACATGATCCTGCTCAACACCTGCCACATCCGCGAAAAGGCGGCCGAGAAGGTCTATTCCGAGCTTGGCCGCTACAAGGTGCTGAAGGCGGCGAAACCGGAGCTCAAGATCGGCGTGGCCGGCTGCGTCGCCCAGGCCGAAGGTGCGGAGATCATCGCCCGCCAGCCGATGGTCGACCTCGTTGTCGGCCCGCAGACCTACCACCGTCTTCCGCAGATGGTCGCGCAAGCGGGGCAGGGCGAGAAGCTGGTCGACACCGAGTTTCCGGCCGAGGACAAGTTCGACGAGCTGAGGGACCGCCCGAAGGCCAAACATGGCCCCACCGCCTTTCTGACCGTGCAGGAAGGCTGTGACAAATTCTGCGCCTTTTGCGTCGTGCCCTATACGCGCGGCGCCGAGGTATCGCGGCCGGCGGCGCGCATTCTCGCCGAGGCGCGCGACCTCGTCGAGCGCGG
>DQCI01000158.1:12583-23232 GCA_003545125.1 Paracoccaceae bacterium | reverse complement strand
TCCGCGGACTCGCGAAGATCGACGGGCTCGCCCGCATCCGGTTCACCACCTCGCATCCGAACGACATGTCGCACGACCTGATCGCCGCCCACGGCGAGGTCGACAAGCTCATGCCCTACCTGCATCTGCCGGTGCAATCGGGCTCCGACCGGATCCTGAAACGGATGAATCGGGGCCATACGGCCGAGCAGTATCTGCGGCTGATTGAACGGATTCGCGCGGCCCGGCCCGACATCCTGATCTCGGGAGATTTCATCACCGGCTTCCCGGAAGAGACCGAGGCGGACTTCGAGGACACCATGGGCCTGATCCGCGCCGTTCACTACGGCCAGGCCTACTCGTTCAAGTATTCTCCCCGGCCCGGCACGCCCGCGGCCGAACGGCCGCAGGTCGACCCGGCCGCCGCCGCCGACCGGCTCGCGCGCCTCCAGGCGCTGATCAACACGCAAGCCGCGGACGTGATGGCGGCGATGGTCGGGCGCGAGGTGGGGGTTCTGTTCGAGAAACCCGGGCGGATGCCGGGCCAGATGGCGGGCAAGTCGGACCACCTGCACGCGGTGCATGTCGAAGGGGCCGGAATTGTCCAAGGCGAACTTTCGCGCGTGAGAATCACCGCCGCAGGCCCCAACTCGCTCTCTGGAAAGCTTGCCTGATTCGCACCTGTAAAGGGGCCTTGTTTCAGATATTTCCGGGTTATCCATAGCATATCCACAGCATTTCTGCCGGTGGACGTCGTTTGTTCGCCTCATAGGCGGATTTGCACTATCTAAACATTTACAGGTTGAGGGGCTTCTTCTAACGTCGCCGCCATAATTGCTACGCCGCGGAGTCTCGCGGCTCATCGGGGGATGAAGCGTGTTAATCCGGACAATTTCCTGGCTCAGGACGGGCGCCGTCGCGGCCGTGCTGGCCCTCGCTGCCGGAACCACCCTGCCGACGCCGGCCGAGGCGCAGCAGACGGTCACGGTCACGGGCAAGGTCAACTGGGGCCTCTGGGTCGACCCGGACGGCTGTATGCACTGGTGGGCCGATGGCGGGCTTGAAGGCTACATGACGCCGCGCCGCGACCCCAAGACCGGCCAGCACATGTGCCTCGAACGCAATACCTGCGCGGTGCCGAACGCGGACGTGTTGTTCGCCACCGACAGCGCCAACCTCACCGCCTCGGGCCGCACCTGGCTGCAGCAGTTCTTCGCCTCCGCCGGTGCCTTCGCCTACGCGATCTATGGCCATACAGACAGCCGCGCCGCGGCGAACTACAACCAGCGGCTGTCGCAGAACCGCGCCAACGCCGTGGCCCAGGTGGCCCGCGCGTCCGGCGCCGTGGTCGACCGGGTGGCGGGTTACGGCGAAACCAAGCCGATCGCGCCCAACAATACGGCCGCGAACATGCAGAAAAACCGTCGTGTCGAAATCGTCTGCTACAGGTACCCGGAATGATCCAGAAACTCGCCCTCATCGCGCTTGTCGCGCCGCTCATTGTGGCCGGTTGCCAATCCACCGCCTACAACGGCGGCGCACCGAAACTGCTCGCCCAGAACAAGGACAGCGGCTGGGGTGACGGCCCGGGTCCGCGCGACGGGGTCGCCGCCGTGGCGATCACGCCGGACGGCTGCGCGGCCTGGATCATGGACGAGGGCGTCGAGGGCTATGCCTCGACCCGGTCCGATCCGCGCACCGGCCTGCCGGTCTGCACCACCCAGATCCCGCCGGGCTCGGTGATCGGCAATCCGCAGGTGTCTGGCGATTTCCCGGACTTCCTGCCCTGACGGGCCCGTCGTCGAACGCATTGCTATTGGCCACGGGCGCTGCGCCCGTGGCCATTTTTGTATCAATCCCGTGAAATCTGCCCCCTCTGTCTTGCGTGTTCCGGGCGCCCTGTGCACCATCCGGCTACGGGCAGTCATATCACGGAGCAAAACTTGGGCATCGATGCGTTGAGCACCCCGCCGAAAACCGAAGACAGCAACGAAACACTCCTCGAGTTTCCCGACAACCGGCTGCTGATTGACCTTTGTGGTCAGTTCGACCGCAACCTTGCCCAGATCGAGCACCAGCTCGAGGTGCAGATCCTGCGCCGCGGCAACCAGATCAGGGTCCACGGCGACTCGCTGGCGCGCGCCCAGACACAGGCCGTGTTGCAGGCGCTCTACCAACGGCTCGAGACCGGGCGCGCGATCGAAGCGGGCGATATCGACGGCGAGATCCGCCTTGGTGGCTCTGGCGGCGGCGCCGACGAGCAGACCCCTGCGGGCGACCAGATGGAGCTGTTCAAGGCCGGCAAGATCGAGATCAAGACCCGCAAGAAACTGGTCGTGCCGCGCACCGAGGCGCAATCGGCCTACGTGCGCGCCCTGTTTGAAAAGGAGCTTGCCTTCGGCATCGGCCCCGCCGGCACCGGCAAGACCTATCTTGCGGTCGCGGTCGGTGTGAACATGTTCATCGGTGGTCATGTCGATCGGATCATCCTGTCGCGCCCCGCGGTCGAAGCAGGCGAGAAGCTCGGCTACCTGCCGGGCGACATGAAGGACAAGGTCGACCCCTACATGCAGCCGCTTTACGACGCGCTGGGGGATTTCCTGCCGGGCAAGCAGGTGGCGAAACTGATCGAGGAAAAGCGCATCGAGATCGCGCCCTTGGCGTTCATGCGCGGCCGCACGCTGTCGCGGGCCTTCGTCGTGCTCGACGAGGCGCAGAACGCCACGACGATGCAGATGAAGATGTTTCTCACCCGGCTCGGCGAGGGCTCGCGCATGGTCATCACCGGCGACCGGTCGCAGGTCGATCTGCCGCGCGGGGTGTTCTCAGGCCTGCACGACGCCGAGAAGCTCTTGAAGGGGATCGGTGACATCTCGTTCAACTACTTCACCTCGAAGGACGTGGTGCGCCATCCGCTGGTGGCCAAGATCATCGACGCCTACGATGGGGCCGATCCCGCCAAGTAGGTCTTTCGCCCCGCGCTCAAGCCGCTTTCGGATCCTGTCAAAGGAGGGGGCGGGCGACCCGCCGGGGGGCTCCGCCCTCCGGATCCTGGACGAAGGGGCGGTGCCCTTTCGGTAACCTGACAGGCGGTTTCGCTTGTCGATACCGCCGAGAGGGCCCGAGGTATTTCCGGACCAAAGAACATGAACGTTGATCTCGTCATCGAAGACGACCGCTGGACGGCGGCGGGACTGGCGGCGCTGGCGGAGCGGGCCTGCGGGGCGGTTCTGGAGCGCCTCGGCATCGTCGGGGCGCAGGTCAGCCTGCTGGCCTGCGATGACGCCCGCATCGCCGAGCTGAATGCCGATTTCCGGGGCAAGCCGACCCCGACGAACGTGCTGTCCTGGCCTTCCGAGGAACGCGGCGCCACCGCGCCCGGCGGCGACCCGTTGCCGCCACGGGACCTCGAGCTCGGCGACATCGCCATCGCCTGGGAGACCTGCGCGCGCGAAGCCGAGGCGGCCGGCACGCCGTTTGCCGACCACGTCCGTCATCTTCTCGTGCACGGAACCCTACATTTGTTGGGTTATGACCACATCGACGACAAAGATGCAGGGCTTATGGAAGCGCTCGAGGTGGAAATACTTGGCAAGTTGGGCATTGCCGACCCATATGGGTAATCGGGTGCGTCACGTGCCCACCCCTGAAAAGACACCACTGGAAGGACAGATGGGAGACACGAGCGAAGGTTCCCCTGGCGCAGCGCTCGGCGCGCAGGAGGAAAGTGAGAGTAGGCCGACCGGGATATTCGGCCGATTGATCGGCGCGCTGAGCCCGACAGATGGCGACGCGGAGGCGGTGCCGGTCGCGGCGCTTTCGGGCGAGTTCGCCGCGATCCCGGCGCCAGGGATGTTGAACCTGCGCCGGATGCGCGTCGAGGACGTGATGCTGCCCAAGGCAGAGATTGTCTCGGTTTCCGAGGATATTTCCAAGGACGACCTGGTCGAGGTGTTCCGCTCATCCGGCCTCAGCCGTCTGCCGGTGTTTCACGGCACGCTCGACAGCCCGGTGGGCCTGGTGCACCTGAAAGACGTCGCACTGCAGCACGGGTTCAACGGCGACAAGAGCAAGGATTTCGACCTCGAAAACCTCGTGCGCCCGCTCCTGTTCGCGCCGCCCTCGATGCCGATCGGCGTGCTGCTTCAGAAGATGCAGACCGAACGCACCCACATGGCGCTGGTGATCGACGAATATGGCGGGGTCGACGGGCTGGTGACCATCGAGGACCTGATCGAACAGGTGATCGGTGAGATCGAGGACGAGCACGATCTCGAGGAGGGCGCGCTCTGGGCGCTGGAGAAGCCGGGCAGCTACCTGGCCGAAGCGCGCGCGCCGCTCGAGGAGTTCGAGGCCGAAGCCGGGTTGAAACTGCGCGGCTACGACGAGGATGACGAAGAGATCGACACCCTGGGCGGCGTCGTTTTCCTCTATGCCGGACACGTGCCGGCGCGCGGCGAGGTGATCGACCACCCGAGCGGCTGCGAGTTCGAAGTGGTCGATGCCGACCCGCGGCGGATCAAGCGTTTGCGCGTACGCCTGCCCACGGCCGGGGCGGATGCCGGCTGACCACACCCCCGGCGGCGCCGGCGGCCCGGCCGCCCGGGCGCGCCTGCCCGACTGGGTCGAACGCCGGCCCGGGCGGGCGCTTGCGGCCGGGGGCCTCGCCGGGCTCATCGCCGGTTTCGGACAGGCGCCGTTCAACCTCTGGCCCGCGACGCTCGCGGGCCTCGCCCTGGCCTTCGCGCTGCTCGGCGCGGCGCCGTCGCTCAAACGGGCGGCGCTCACCGGCTGGGCGGTGGGGCTTGGGTATTTCGGCCTCACCCTGGTCTGGATCGTCCAGCCCTTCCTGGTCGACGTCGCGAAACACGGCTGGATGGCGCCCTTCGCCTGGTTTTTCATGGCCGGCGGCATGGCGCTGTTCTGGGGCGCGGGCTTTGGCGCCGCGCAGTGGCTGGCGCCGCCGGGCCCGCGCCGGGACCGGTTCGGCTGGCTCGCTTTCGCGGCGGCGCTGGGGGCGATGGAGCTGGCGCGCGCGCAGCTGTGGACCGGGTTTCCCTGGGGTGGACCGGGGCTTTCCTGGGTCGGCACGCCCGTGGCCGGGCTTGCGACGATCTTCGGGGCTTTTGGCCTCTCGGTGGCCAGCTTCGCGGGCGGCGCGCTGATCGCGCGCCTGCATGGCATTTGGGGGGGCGGCCGCTGCGCGGCCGCGGTGGCCGCTGGCGCGGCCGGGCTGGCGCTGACCTTCGGCCTTGGCTGGCTTGCGGGCCAGGGAGACATCGCGGAGGACGAAGAGCCCGTGCGTCTGCGGCTCGTCCAGCCCAACGCCCCCCAGCATCTCAAATGGGATCCCGATTGGATCGGTACCTTCTACGACCGGTCGCTGGCGCTCACCCGGACCGCGCCGGAGGGTGCGCCGCCGGAGCTGGTGATCTGGCCCGAGACCGCCGTGCCGACGCTGCTGGGCGAATACCCCCGGCTCCAGGCCGAGATCGCCGAAGCCGCCGCGCCCGCGCGGGCGATTGCCGGTATCCGCCGCCTTGACGGTGCCCGCGGCTACAATTCGCTCGTGCTCTTCGGCCCCGACGGCGCCCCCGAAGCCCTCTACGACAAGCACCATATCGTGCCCTTCGGCGAGTATACCCCGCTCGGCGACCTGCTCGGCCGCTTCGGGATCAACGGGCTCGCCGCCCGCGACGGCTACGGCTATTCCCGGGGACCGGGGGCCCAACTTCTCGAACTCCCCGATGCCCTCGGCACCGCCCTGCCGCTGATCTGCTACGAGGCGATCTTCGCGCGCGACCTGCGGGCCGCCCCGGGCCGGGCCGACTGGATCTTGCAGCTTACCAATGACGCCTGGTTCGGCGCTTTCTCGGGCCCCTACCAGCATCTGGTCCAGGCCCGCTTTCGCGCCATCGAGTTCGGCCTGCCGGTGGTGCGGGCCGCCAATACCGGCGTCAGTGCGGTGATTGATGCGCGCGGACGGGTGACGGCCGGCCTGCCGCTCAATACGGCCGGCCATCTCGACGCCGACCTGCCGGGTGCGCGCGCACCCACGATCTATGCCCGCCTTGGCGACCTTCCGCTGACGCTGGCGATCTTCGCCGCGCTCGCGGGGCTTGCGGCAATGCGTCCACGCGAAACCGGTTGACCCGGGCGCGACCGGCGGATACCCGGGGTCGATCTGCACCGTCACAACGGCTTCCTGGCGTGACGGCTATGTATTAATGGAGCACTTTATATGACCCGACAGAACTACATCTTCACCTCGGAATCGGTCTCCGAGGGGCATCCCGACAAGGTTTGCGACCGGATTTCCGACGCCGTCCTCGACGCCTTTCTTTCCGAGGAGCCCGAAGCCCGGGTGGCCTGCGAGACCCTCGCCACGACCAACCGCGTTGTTGTCGCTGGCGAGGTCAAGATGTCGACCGAGGCCAGGGTGCTGGCCATGAAGGATCGCGTCGACACGATCGTGCGCGACTGCATCAAGGACATCGGCTACGAACAGGACGGGTTCGACTGGCGCAATGTCGAGGTCACCAACCTTCTGCACGGCCAGTCCGAGCACATCGCACAGGGCGTGGATGCGGCGGACGGCAAGGAAGAGGGCGCGGGCGACCAGGGGATCATGTTCGGCTATGCCGTGAACGAGACGCCCGAGCTGATGCCGGCGCCGATCCTCTATGCCCACGCGATCCTGCGCCGCCTCGCCGAGGTGCGCAAATCGGGTGCCGAGCCGCACCTCGGGCCGGACGCCAAGAGCCAGCTGTCGCTGCGCTACGAAGATGGCAAGCCGGTCGGCGTGAGCCAAGTGGTGCTTTCGACCCAGCATCTCGACGCGGCGATGACCTCCGACGACGTGCGTGTCGTCGTCGCACCCTATATCGAAGAGATTCTGCCCGACGGCTGGCTGACGAAAGAGACCGTCTGGCACGTGAACCCGACCGGGGCTTTCGTGATCGGCGGCCCGGACGGCGACGCAGGCCTCACCGGGCGCAAGATCATTGTCGATACTTACGGCGGCGCCGCGCCGCATGGCGGCGGCGCCTTTTCGGGCAAGGATCCGACCAAGGTGGACCGCTCGGCCGCCTATGCCGCGCGCTATCTCGCCAAGAACGTCGTCGCCGCCGGGCTCGCGGAGCGCTGCACCTTGCAGCTGTCCTATGCCATCGGCGTCGCCCGGCCGCTGTCGATCTATGCCGACACCCACGGTACCGGAAAGGTCCACGAGGCGGCGATCGAAAAAGCGGTGGGCGCGCTCATGGATCTCACCCCGCGCGGTATCCGCACCCATCTCGGGCTCAACCGGCCGATCTACCAGCGCACCGCCGCCTACGGGCACTTCGGTCGATCGCCGGATGTGGAGGGCGGGTTTTCCTGGGAGAAGACGGACCTGGCCGAGGCGCTCAAGAACGCCGTGTGATCTTCGTACAATTGCCCGATTTCCGGCTGATTTTCCTCCGAGAGTGAACAATGGGGCGCCACGCGGGCGCTCCCATTGCCGTTCTCAGGAGGTGCGCCATGGTCTTCAAGAGCATCGAGATCTACTACGATATCGACAACATCCCGGGCATTTCCGTTGTCGTGCCCAGGCCCGGGCTGCCGCGGTGGGACGAGACCGACCGGGCGCTCAACTTCCGCAATGAGGCCATCGAACTGATCGAGGACGCGTTGCTCTCGGCCCATGTGGGCGAATGGGAAGGTGCCGAGCTTGGCCGGGGCGAAGTGAACTTCGGCTTTGCCGTCGACGATTTCGACGAGGCGGAGAGGATCGTGCGCAAGACCGTCGCGGGCACGCCCTTCGCGGGCATCCGCGAGATCGTCCGGTCCGAGTTGGACATGGCCAACCTGTTTCACTGACCGCCGATCGGGGCGTGCATCGCGCGCGTCGCCCATTGTGCCCTGCGTCGGAGCCCAAGGGCTGGACCCGAGCCAACGCTGCCCGGTGCACGGTGTCCGATCCTGCCCCCGCTTGACGAGGCAGGGCAGGGCGGTCAGAAGGCGCGCATGACCGAAGACCGTCCTCCAAACGGCGCCCCCTGGCGCAACTTCTACGGCCGCCTTAAAGGCAAGCACCTGCGCCCGAGCCAGCAGGGCTATCTCGACGCGGATCTCGCGGGGTTCAGCCCCGGCGCCGTGGATTGGCAGGCCAACCCCGAGCGCAATCCCCTCGATCTCGCAGCCCTGTTCGGCACCCGTCCGGTCTGGCTCGAAGTCGGGTTTGGTGGCGGCGAACACATGGTCCACCAGGCCGCTAGCAACCCGGAGGTGGGGATCATCGGCTGCGAGCCTTACATCAACGGCGTCGCTATGCTGCTGGGGAAGCTGCGCGCGGCCCAGGTGGACAATGTCCGCATCCACCCTGGCGACGTGCGCGACCTGTTCGACGTTCTGCCCGAAGAGAGCCTCGACAAAGTCTTCGTGCTCTACCCCGATCCCTGGCCGAAAAAACGCCACCATCGACGCCGGTTCGTGACGCCCGAATACCTCGAGCCGTTGGTGCGGGCGATGAAACCGGGCGCGCAATTGCGTATCGCCACCGACATTCCCGACTACGTCCGCCAGGCCCTGGAGGAAGTGCCGCGCGCAGGCTTCGTTTGGGCCGCCGAGGGGCCCCGGGATTGGCGGACCCCTTGGGACGATTGGATCTCGACGCGCTACGAACAGAAGGCGATCCGCGAGGGACGGCGCGCGCATTATCTGACCTTTCACAGGCTCTGAGGCGCCGCGTGGAGAATCGTCCGGTTGCCCTGTTTGCGCGGCTGCGGGGCGAGATTTGAAGCCCAAGTGGTGATGCGAGATTAAATCCGGATACGGCTATCTCTCTGTAATATTTGTGAGTTCCACACAAGAATACAAATTCGAATAAGAGAATATTCAAGAATTCGCATATTTGACTTGCTCGAAATGGAAAGATCTCGATATGGTTTGGGACACAATATTACAAGAGACGTCAGGGAGGACTTAGATGCGAAATCGGCTTCAGCCGAAGCTCGGGCTTGTGCCCCCGGCCGCAGACCACCGCGTATGTGCCACGACGACCCGTATACGGAGGAAGAGATGATGCCGATGGCCCGTAAAACGATCTGCGCCGCCGTCTGCGCCGCCGTCTTCGCCGCCGCGCCCTTCGCCACCCCGGCCACGGCCGCCGAAATCGGTGACCCGGAAATCGGCGCGAAGGTGTTCAAGAAGGAATGCTCGAAATGCCACCAGGTCGGGGAGGAGGCTCGCCACCGGATCGGCCCGATCCTCAACGGCATCTTCGGCCGCGGTGCCGGCGCGCATGACGACTTCAAATACTCCAAGGGGATGCAGCGGATGAGCGCTGATGGCCTCACCTGGACGCTGGAAACGCTCGATGCCTATATCACCAACCCGCGCGCGCTCGTGTCCGGCACCCGGATGAGCTTCAAGGGGCTCAAGGACGACGAAGAACGATTCGGTGTGCTCGCCTATCTGAGGGGCTACTCGGACGACCCGCAGAACATCCCCGAAGCAGAGCCGACCGCGCTTTCGAGTGCGGTCCACGTGCCGCCGGAGGTTCTGGAGATTATCGGCGACGCGGAATTCGGCGAATACCTGTCGTCGGAATGCACGACCTGTCACCAGGCGGATGGCTCGGACGAGGGTATTCCCTCGATCGTGTCCTGGCCCGAGGAGGATTTCGTCGTCGCCATGCATGCGTACAAGCAGGAACTGCGTCCGCATCCGGTGATGCAGATGATGGCGGGGCGCCTCAACGACGAAGAAATTGCGGCGCTTGCGGCCTACTACGCCACGCTCGATTAGAATGCAGAACACAGATGCGGGGGTGGTCTTGGCTGTCCGCGCAATTTTGCTGAAAGGGAGGAAGCCAAAATGAAACTCAACAGACGGACGTTTATCGGGACCAGTCTCGCCACCGGCGCTGCGCTGGCCACGCCGGCGCTCGCACAGGCGAAACCGAAGGTGGTGGTGATCGGCGGCGGCACCGGCGGCGCGACCTGCGCGCGCTACATCGCAAAGGACAGCGAAGGTGCGATCGACGTCACCCTTGTCGAGGCCAATCCGGTCTACACGACCTGCTATTTCTCCAACCTCTACCTCGGCGATTTCCGCACCTTCGACAGCCTCCAGCATGGCTACGAGACCCTCGCCCAGACTGGCGTGACCGTGGTTACCGACATGGCCACCGGGGTCGACCGCGATGCCAAGACTGTGACGCTCGCCAGCGGCGACACGCTGTCCTACGACAAGCTCGTGCTGTCGCCGGGGATCGATTTCGTCGAGGGGTCGGTCAATGGCTGGGTCGAGGCCGAGCATGACCAGATCATGCCGCATGCCTACAAGGCCGGTCCGCAGACCACGCTCCTGAAGGAGCAGCTCGAAGCGATGCCGGAAGGCGGGACCTTCGTGATGATCGCGCCGCCGAACCCCTATCGTTGCCCGCCGGGGCCCTACGAGCGGGTATCGATGGTCGCCCACCTGATGACCAAGATCAATCCGACCGCCAAGATCATGGTGCTCGATCCGAAACCGAAGTTTTCCAAGCAGGGCCTGTTCCAGGACGGCTGGAACCGGCACTACGCCGGGATGATCGAATGGGTCGGCCCGGATTTCGGCACCGAGAACATCACGGTGATGCCGGAAACGATGGAAGTCGATCTCGACGGCGAGATGATCCAGGCCGA
>DQCI01000158.1:3048-12429 GCA_003545125.1 Paracoccaceae bacterium | reverse complement strand
TTCTCGGCCAATTCGCAGGCGAAGGTTGCGGCGATGGCGATCCGCGGCGAACTGACCGGCAGCCGCGTGTTCCCGGCCAAGTATTCCAACACCTGCTGGTCGCTGCTCGGCGTCGACGACGGCGTGAAGGTGGGGGCCTCCTACGAATCGAACGGTGAGAAGATCGCCTCGGTGGGCAGCTTCATCAGCCAGGTTGGTGAAGACGCCGCCCTGCGCAAGGCGACCTACGAGGAATCGCTGGGCTGGTACGCCGGTATCACCTCCGACATCTTCGGCTGATCGTCTCCACAGCAAGCTTCGGGCCGGGCTCCTTCGGGGGCCCGGCTTTTCTTTGCCCGGTGCATCCGGGCGGTCAGGATGTCGGGGTGTGACCCGGCTTTGCCGGGCGTGTGGACGGCGAGACAGATGCTGGCGGGGCCGTCGGCGGTATTGTCGCGACTTAGCCGATGCCCAACAACGGACTGTACCTTAAGTTACTGGAGAGGAAAGGAAAAACGGGCTTCCGAAGTGACCAGTTTCCTAGGAAACCGTCCCCGGTTTCCTAGGAAACTGGAAAGCTGCATTTGCCTAGAAAAAATGGCGCCGCGCCGCAATGGAATCGCTGGGGTCTGGCGCCCCTCGCGAGCGTTCAAACCCATGGACCACACAAACGCCCTGCGGTATCACCCTTTGACCTAAACGAGGAGACCGCATGTCCGGCCACGGCAGCCCCATCCCGATGACGTCCCGGCGCGCGGGCCCGCTGAAAGGCGTCGCATCTGTGCCCGGCGACAAGTCGATCAGCCATCGCGCGGTGATCCTCGGCGCGCTCAGCGTCGGCGAGACATGTGTCACCGGCTTGCTCGAAGGCGAAGACGTGCTCGGCACGGCGCAGGCGATGCGCGCTTTCGGCGCAGAAGTCGAGCGGCTGGGCGAGGGCGAGTGGCGCATCCACGGTGTTGGTGTCGGCGGATTCGCCGAACCCGAGGACGTGATCGACTGCGGCAATGCCGGGACCGGCGTGCGCCTCATCATCGGGGCCATGGCCACCAGCCCGATCACCGCCACCTTCACCGGCGACGCTTCGCTCCGGTCCCGTCCGATGGCCCGGATCACCGATCCGATCGCGCTGTTCGGCGCCACCGCCCACGGGCGCTCCGGCGGCCGCCTGCCGATGACCATCGTCGGTGCGGCCGACCCTGTGCCGGTGCGCTATGCCACGCCGATGCCCTCGGCCCAGGTCAAATCCGCCGTCCTGCTTGCCGGCCTGAACGCGCCGGGCCAGACGGTGGTGATCGAGAAGGAGGCCACCCGCGACCACACCGAGCGGATGCTCGCGGGCTTCGGCGCCGAGATCACCGTCGCGGACACGGACGAGGGCCGTGTCATCACACTCACCGGCCAGCCGGAGCTGAAACCGCAATCGATCGCCGTACCGCGCGACCCGTCGTCGGCGGCCTTCCCGGTCTGCGCTGCACTCATCACCGAGGGGTCTGACGTGCTGGTGCCCAACATCGGCCTCAACCCGACCCGGGCCGGGCTGTTCGACACCCTGCGCCAGATGGGCGCGGACCTCGCCTACGAGAACCCGCGCGAAGAAGGCGGCGAGCCCGTGGCCGACCTGCGCGCGCGGTTTTCGCCCGACATGAAAGGCATTCGCGTTCCGCCCGACCGCGCCGCCAGCATGATCGACGAGTACCCGGTGCTCTCGGTCGTGGCTGCTTTCGCCACCGGCAAGACCGAGATGGTCGGCGTAAAGGAACTTCGGGTGAAGGAAAGCGACCGGATCGACGCGATGGCCCGCGGGCTCGAAGCCAACGGAGTGACCATCGAGGAGGGCGAGGATTTCTTCTTCGTTCACGGCATGGGGCCCGGCGGCATGCCCGGTGGCGGCACCGCGGCCGCCCGGCTCGACCATCGGATCGCGATGAGTTTCATGGTCGCGGGTCTCGCCGCGCGCGAACCCGTCAGCATCGACGACGGCGCGCCGATCGCCACCAGCTTCCCCGGCTTTGAGCCACTGATGGCGGGGCTTGGCGCCCGGATCGAAAGGGCAAACCGGTGATCCGGCCTGACGGTTGGGCGGAGGTGTTCGGGGAACTGCCGCGGACGCTCGCCGCGACCGCGGGCAAGCTTGACGATCTTGTCAGACGGACCGCGCCCGCTGCTGTCACGGTGGCCTATCCCGGCTACCGCAGCATGAGCTACGGGGTCGGGCCGCGCAAGAACAGCGAGGGCGCCGCTTACATCGCTGCCCATTCCCGCCGGGTCAACCTCGGCTTCTATCGCGGGGTCTCGCTCGACGATCCGGAGGGGATCCTCGAAGGAACCGGCGCGGCGCTGCGCCACGTCAAGTTGTCGGCCGCGGATTTCGACGCGGCCCCGCTGGAGGCATTGGTCGCCGTTGCTTTTGCCGAACGCAGGGCGGCGCTGGGGAGGACGTGATGCCGGGGCGCCCGCTCTCGATGACACCAGGAAATACGTGCCCCGATTGCGCGCCGATCGCCGCCCGGCGATTGCGCGCGACCACCATGGTCGGGCTGCGGCGCCACGTCTCGCCGGCGCGCGACCGGCCTTTCGCGCGGGCGCAGCCCCCGGTTTGTCGGCGCAGGATCGGTGCCAGACCTCTTTGCAAGCCTTCCCGGCGACGCTCATGCTGACACCGGGCCGCATCCTGTTCTTGACCCTCTTGGCGGTCGCCGTGGTCACGTTGGTGCTGATGCGGGTCTGGACGATCCCGGACCTGAAAGAGGCCAGCGGCGGGCTCGACGTGTTCGACGTGCTGATCTCCGGCTATTCCCACGACTATGTCGTGGTCTACAACGATGTGCTCGGCGACGAGGCGCGGGCGCTCTACCTCGGGGCGCACCGGACGCTCGACACCCTGTTTGCGATCTCGCTGACCGGCACGATCGCGGTCTCGGCCTACCTGCTCGCGCAGCGGTGGAGCCTGGTGCTGGCGCTTGCCCTCGGTCTAACGCCGCTGTTCTATTTCGCCTTCGACATGTTGGAGAATGCGCAAATTGCGGCGATCCTTTATCATCGCAGCGCGACGGTCGAGATGGCGCAGGCAGCGAGCCGCTTCACCATCTCGAAAGCCCAGGCCCTGCGCTTTGCGATCACCGTGGTGCTGTTCGTGGTCTCGGCCCGGGCATTCGAAACGGCCTTTGGCCCCGGGGAGAAGACATGACGTTCACTGTGGCAATCGACGGTCCGGCGGCGGCGGGCAAGGGGACGGTCTCGAAAGCGGTCGCCGCGCATTTCGGCTTCGCCCATCTCGACACCGGACTGCTGTACCGCGTCGTCGGTGCGAAAGTGCTCCAGGGGGAGAACCCGGTGGCGGCGGCCCGGGCGCTCACGGCCGATGACCTTTCGGCCGAGGGGCTGCGTACCCCCGAGGTCGCCCAGGCCGCGAGCCGGGTGGCGGTCGAGCCGGAGGTGCGCGCGGCGCTGGTCGATTTCCAGCGGGCCTTCGCGGCGCGCGCGGGTGGGGCGGTGCTCGACGGGCGCGACATCGGCACGGTGATCTGCCCCGACGCGCAGGCCAAACTCTTCGTCACCGCAAGCGCGCCGGTCCGGGCCGAGCGCCGGTTTCGCGAACTGGTCGCGCGCGGGCATGTGACCGATCTGGACACCGTGCTCGAAGACGTCAAGGCCCGCGACGAACGCGACAGCGCCCGGGCCGCAGCCCCCTTGAAGCCCGCCGAGGACGCGGTGGTGATCGACACCTCCGAGCTCAGTATCGAGGCGGCGGTCGCAGCCGCCATCGGCGCTGTCGAGGCGCGGCGGTAAAAGCGGTTTCGAAACCGCTTTTCAAGCCGCTTTGAAGCGGCTTGGCCCCGCGCAGTCAAAACCCGCAGGAATCGGGTCGCCGNNAGGCGAAGGAGAAAACCATGACCGCCCAGGATCCGACCACCGCGCAAGGCCACTACCATTACCAGGTGATCCGCCGCGCCATCGACGTGATCGACGAAGCCGGCCCCGCGATGTCGCTCGAGCAGATCGCAGGCGCCGTGCGCATGAGCCCGGCCCATTTCCAGCGGGTCTTCTCGACATGGGTGGGCGTGAGCCCCAAGCGCTACCAGCAGTTCCTCGCCCTCGACCACGCCAAAGACCTGCTCGCGCGCAGGTTCACCACCTTGGAGACGGCCGACGCCGTGGGGCTTTCCGGCAGCGGCCGTCTGCACGATCTGTTCCTGCGCTGGGAGGCGATGAGCCCCGGCGAATACGCCCGTGCCGGTGAAGGGCTCACGATCCGCTGGGGCTGGTTCGACAGTCCCTTCGACCTCGCCCTGGTGATGGCGACCGACCGCGGCATCTGCGGCCTTGCGCTCGCCGGGGAAATCGGCGCCGAGGCGGCAATGGACGACCTGCGCACCCGTTGGCCCAAGGCGGATTTCGTCGAAGACCCGATGGCGCTCAAACCGGAGGTCGAGGCGATGTTCGGCCAGAAGGGCGAAGCAAGGCTGCACATGATCGGTGCGCCCTTCCAGATCAAGGTCTGGGAGGCGCTGATCCGGGTTCCCACCGGCCATGTCACCACCTATTCCGAGATCGCCGGGGCCATCGGCCGTCCGAAAGCGATGCGCGCGGTCGGCACGGCGGTGGGCCGCAACCCGGTCGGCTGGATCATTCCCTGTCACCGGGCGTTGCGCAAATCCGGCGAGCTTGGCGGCTACCACTGGGGCCTTCCCGTGAAACGCGCCCTGCTGGCCTGGGAAGCGGCGCGCGAAGGCGTAGGCGCCGCCTGAGCCCACCGGCGGCTTCCCGCGAAAACAGGAGCTTGCGCGCTCACGCCGCTGGTTTCTGCCGCAAAAACCGTTAGGATGGCGCGCAGAACCTGCCAGAAGCTCAGCGCCACAACGCGCACCCCCGGGAGAACCATCATGCGCCTACTGAAATCCGCCTTCGTCCTGCCACTCGCCGCGGTCCTCACTCTCGCCGCCTGCACCGACACCGGGCCGCGCCAGAACACCGGCGCCGCCACCGGTGCGCTTGCCGGCGGTGTCCTCGGCGGTCTTCTGTCGGGTCGGCCGGCCGGCGCCGCCGTCGGCGCGGTCGGCGGCGCGCTCGTCGGCGGGGCCATCGGCCAATCGCTCGACAAGCAGGCTGGCGAATTGCGCGCCGATTTCGGTGACAGCCGCATCGGTGTCACCAACACCGGGTCGTCGCTGGTCGTGACCATGCCGCAAGACATCCTCTTCGCCACCGACAGCGCCAAGCTCAACCCGTCGATCCGCGCCGACCTGCGCGTGCTCGCGAGGCACCTGAACAAATATGCCGACAGCAACGTCCAGGTGATCGGCCACACCGACAACCAGGGCGCGGCCAGCTACAACCTCAACCTCTCGCGTCAGCGCGCGGCCTCGGTCACCCGGGTGCTGCTGAACCAGCAGGTTGCTGCCTACCGGGTGACGTCGATCGGCCGCGGCGAGGATCAGCCGGTCGCCTCGAACCTTACGCCCGAGGGCCGGGCGCAGAATCGGCGCGTCGAGATCGTCATCATCCCGAACGGCTGACCCGACGATTGACCGAGGGGCTGTTGGCCATATGCCAACCACGCCCTGAGACGGCATGAAGTATACAGCCCCGCGGGATCGTCGGTTCCGCGGGGCTCTTGCGTTCCGTGCGGCCACGCGGCTCTTGCGCCGAACTCCCCGACACGCTCAAATGGCGTGATCCAAGGGAGGAGAACCGGCCATGCAGATGCCCCAGCCCGATGCGGGCGTGCTGGCGAACAAGCCCCGCATCGCCGCCCGCCTGCGCGCTGCACTCGGCCCGCGCGGGGTGATCGATGACCCTATCGAGCTGCGCGCCTATGAATGCGACGGGCTCTCCGCTTACCGCTGTCCGCCACTCTGCGCGGTCCTGCCCGCCTCGACGGAGCAAGTCGCGGCGGTCATGAAGATCTGCCACGAGGAAGGCGTGCCGGTGGTGCCGCGCGGCGCCGGCACCTCGCTCGCCGGCGGCGCGTTGCCGACGGCGGACGCGGTGCTGCTCGGCGTCGCCCGGATGAACCGGGTGCTGGAAACCGACTACGACAACCGCTTCATCCGGGTCGAGGCGGGCCGCACCAACCTCTCCGTTACCGGCGCCGTCGAGCAGGACGGGTTTTTCTACGCCCCCGACCCCTCGTCGCAGCTCGCCTGCGCGATTGCCGGCAATATCGCGATGAACTCGGGCGGCGCGCATTGCCTGAAATACGGCGTCACCACCAACAACCTGATGGGCGTGACCATGGTCATGGCTGATGGTGAAGTGGTCGAGATCGGCGGTGCCCATCTCGACGCCGGCGGGCTCGACCTGCTTGGCCTCGTTTGCGGGTCCGAAGGCCAGCTCGGCGTGGTCACCGAGGCCACCTTGCGCATCCTCGCCAAGCCCGAAGGGGCCCGGCCGGTGCTGATCGGCTACAACAGCGCCGAAGTGGCCGGCGCCTGCGTCTCCGACATCATCAAATCCGGTATCCTGCCGGTCGCGATCGAATACATGGACCGGCTGGTCATAAAGGCGGCCGATGCGCATGTCGGGGCGAACTACCCCGATTGCGAAGCGCTGCTCATCGTCGAGGTTGAAGGGTCGGACGCGGAGATCGACGACCAGCTGGGCCGGATCGTCAAGATTGCGAAGCGACACAACCCGGTGGAGATCCGCGAAAGCGGCTCGGCGGCGGAGGCCGCGCGCATCTGGCAAGGCCGCAAGACCGCCTTCGGTGCGATGGGCCAGATCAACGACTACATGTGCCTCGACGGCACCATTCCCGTGAGCCGCCTGCCCGAGGTGCTGCGCCGGATCGGTGAGATGGGCGCGGAGGTCGGCTTGCAGGTGGGCAACGTCTTTCACGCCGGCGACGGCAACATGCACCCGCTCATCCTCTACGACGCCAACAAGCCCGGCGATCTCGAAAAGACCGAAGCGCTGGGTGCGGAAATCCTCAAGCTCTGCGTCGCGGTCGGCGGCTGCCTGACCGGCGAGCACGGCGTCGGGGTCGAAAAGCGCGACATCATGCCGTCGCAATATGCAGAGGCCGACCTGGAGATCCAGATGCAGGTGAAGGACGTGTTCGACCCAGACTGGGGGTTGAACCCGGCGAAGGTGTTCCCGCTCGACGCGAGCGCGGGTCGGAGAGGCTAGAACCGGGAGGGTCGGACCCGTCGCCATTGTCACTCGGACAATGGCGCAACATCGACACCCACCCGGAGTATTTGGACCAAGAAAAAGATGACAGTCACAACCGAGAGCGCGCTGGCCGAGGCAATTGCCGGGGCCCAAGGGCCGTTGAGAGTGCGGGGCGGCGGGACGCGGGATATCGGCCGGCCGACTGCGGGCGATCTCCTGAAGGTCGCGATCACCGGCGTGGAACTCTACGAGCCGGCCGCGCTCACCCTCGTGGTCGGGGCCGGTACGCCGCTGGCCGAGGTCACAACGCTGCTCGCGGGCGAGGGGCAGCGGCTGGCCTTTGAGCCGATGGATCACCGGGTCCTGTTGGGCACCGAAGGTGTGCCCACCATCGGTGGTGTCGTGGCTGCCAATGTCTCGGGGCCCCGCCGGATCCAGGCGGGCGCAGCGCGCGACCACGCGCTCGGCATGCGCTTCGTCGATGGGGCAGGGCGGGTGCTGAAAAACGGCGGCCGGGTGATGAAGAATGTCACCGGCTACGATCTGGTCAAACTTCTCGCGGGGAGTTGGGGGACGTTGGGCGTGATCACCGAGCTGAGCCTCAAGGTCCAGGCGGTGCCCGAAACGGAAGCAACGCTGATCGTCCGGGGGCTGGCGCTCGAACAGGGCGTGTCCGCGCTCGCGCGCGCCCTCGGCTCGCCCTACGATGTCACCGGTGCGGCCCATCTCGGCTTCGACGGCGGCACCACGCTGGTGCGCATCGAAGGCCTCCAGGGCATGGTCGACCACCGTGCCGGGGCGCTTCTGGAGGACGGTTTCGCAGGTTGGGAGCGGATCGACGCTGCGGCCAGCGCGGCGCTCTGGGCCGATGTCCGTGATGTCGCGCCCTTCGCCGGGAGCGACAGGCCGGTGTGGCGGGTCTCTCTGAAGCCGACCGACGCGCCCGGGTTTGCGGCCGCGCTGGAGGCCGCCGGGCTGTCGCATCGCGGGATTTTCGACTGGGGGGGCGGGCTTGCCTGGCTGGAGCTTGAAACCACCGCGCAAGACGCAGGCGCGGCGACAGTGAGAGCCGCACTGGCAGCGGTCGGCGGCCACGCGACCCTGGTGCGCGGCGCGCCGGAGGTACGCAGCTCAATTGATGTTTTCCAACCTCAATCGGCCCCAGTCACCGCTTTGACGCGCGCTTTGAAGCAGAAATTCGATCCCCGGGGTGTGCTCAATCCCGGCCTTATGGGGGTGTGAGATGCAGACCTTCTTCACCCCCGAACAGCTCGAAGACCCGCGGATAGAACGCGCCAACGAGATCCTGCGCAGCTGCGTGCATTGCGGCATGTGCACCGCCACCTGCCCGACCTATCAGGTGCTGGGCGATGAGCTCGACAGCCCGCGCGGCCGGATTTACCTGATCAAGGACATGCTGGAGTCCGGCCGCCCGGCGGATGCGCGCACGGTGACCCATATCGACCGCTGCCTCTCCTGCCTCGCCTGCATGACCACTTGTCCCTCGGGCGTGCATTACATGCACCTTGTCGATCAGGCCCGGGCCTATATCGAGCAAACCCATCGCCGCCCGCTGATGGACCGGCTCCTGCGCCGGGTTCTTGCGCTGGTGATCCCCCATCCCGGCCGGTTCCGGCTGTCGCTCCGGCTCGCGCACCTCGGCCGGCCCTTCAAGCGGCTGATGCCGGACGCGCGGTTGCGCGCGATGCTCGACATGGCCCCGGCGCGTCTGCCGACGCCGAGCCCGAACGACCGGCCCCAGACCTTCGCCGTGCCCGCGCGCAAGGCCCGGGTCGCGTTGATGACAGGCTGTGCCCAGAAGGCGCTCGATACCGACATCAACGATGCCACGATCCGGCTGCTCACCCGCCTTGGCGTCGAGGTGGTGGTGCCGCAGGGCATGGGGTGCTGCGGGGCGCTTACCCATCACATGGGACGCGAGGCCGACGCCCATGAGAGCGCCGCGCGCAACATCCGGGCTTTCATGGGCGAGGTGCTGGGCGAGGGGCTCGATGCGATCATCATCAATACCTCCGGCTGCGGCACGACGGTCAAGGATTACGGCCACATGTTCCGGGGTGACCCGCTCGCCGCCGACGCGGCCAAGGTCTCGGGGCTGGCGAAGGACGTCACCGAATACCTCGACGCGCTCGGTCTTCCCGAGGCCGACATGGGATTGCGGGTGGCCTACCACGCCGCCTGTTCGCTCCAGCACGGCCAGAAGATCACGGACGCGCCGAAAGCATTGCTGCGGCGCGCTGGTTTCGAGGTGGTCGAGCCGGCTGA
>DQCI01000158.1:0-2938 GCA_003545125.1 Paracoccaceae bacterium | reverse complement strand
TGCATGGTGCAGATCGGGTCGGCGACGGATCTGCCGGTGGTGCACACGGTCGAGCTGCTCGACTGGGCGACGGGCGGACCGAAGCCCGCCAAGCTGGGTTAACGGCCGCCGGATGGGGTGGGGCCACCGACCCGGGCCGTACGTTCAACGGCCCGCCGGTTTCACCGGTTGGCCCGCCGCTGCGTGGGCAGGTGCGCACAACCACTTCGCTCCGCCCAGTTTCCTAGGAAACTGGTCCCCTGTGGATTGAGGGTAGTCTCTATTTATCATAGGCCTAGACCCCTCCCGGCGTTAACTTATCGTTCACGTCCGCTGGTTCCCGCCCGCCGAAACTCGAGGACGCGCCCGTGCCACCAAAGGGCCAATCGCACCCCATCCGCCACATTCTTGCCCAAACCCCCTGCTAGGCAGACCCATCACAGCGCGGGGCCGGGCATGATCAAACCAATCGCCATACTTGCGGCATTTCTCGCCGCCGTCCTGCCGACGATTGCCGGCGGGTCCGATCTCAAGAGCCTCGTCACCGCTGATCAAAGCCGTGGCTGGGAAGGGGTCGGCCGGCTGAACATCGGGTCACGCAGTTTCTGCACCGGGTCGTTGATCGCCGAAGACCTGGTGTTGACCGCCGGCCATTGCCTCTACGATCAGGCGACCGGCGTCCTTGCGCGCCCCGACGAAATCGAATTCCTGGCCGGTTGGCGCGGCGGTCGTGCGGCGGCCTATCGCGGCGCGCGGCGTCTCGTGGTGCATCCCGGCTATGTCGAAGACGGCACGCAACGGTCGCTGGACCTCGCGTTGATCGAACTCGACCGGCCGATCCGCAACACCTCCATCCTTCCGTACGAGACCGGCAAGCGCAGATTCCTGTCGCGGCAGGTGGGTGTGGTGTCCTATGCCCACGACCGCGCCGAGGTGCCCTCGATGCAGGATACCTGCAATGTGCTGGGCCGGGTCGAAGGCACCCTTGTGCTCGACTGCGATGTCGATTTCGGGTCCTCCGGCGCGCCGGTCTTCGATCTGTCCGACGGGGCGCCGCGGATCATTTCCGTCGTGTCCGCCAAGGGCGAGGTGGGCGATCAGAAAGTGTCGCTCGGCACCGCTCTCGAAATTCCGCTCGCCGAGATGCAGGCGCTGCTCGAAGCGGGCGACGGGGTGTTCACGCGGCCCGAGGCCCCTGCCGTGGTGCTCGAGAGGGCCGAATCCGTTGCCGCGACCGGTGCCAAATTCGTCCGCCCCTGACATTCCCCGGGCCGATGCATCCCCTCGCCGCGCTCCTGATCCTCTGTTTGCTCGCGAGCCCGGCAGCGGCCGGCCCAGCCGTGCTCGACAGGCTCACTCTGCGCCACGATCTGCTTGGCTGGGAAGGCGTGGGTCGGCTCGATCTCGGCTCTGGCGGCTTCTGTACGGGCGTGCTCATCGCGCCCAACCGGGTGCTTACCGCCGCCCATTGCCTCGAACCGGCCCGCGTCCGCGGCGATGTCCGGTCCCTGCGCTTCCGGGCCGGGTTGAGCGACGGCGCGGCGGTGGCGGAGGCAGGTGTGGCGCGCGCGGTGATCCACCCGGACTACCACCGCGCAGGAGGTCTGACGGCCGAAAACATCGCCGCAGATGTGGCGTTGGTCGAGCTTGACCGGCCGATCCCCGCCGCCACCGCCGCACCCTTCCGGGTCGCCGCGGCGCCGGACGCGGGAGCCCGGGTGAGTGTGGTGTCCTACGGTGCCGGACGGGCCGAGGCGCCGTCGCGCCAGGCGGCCTGTTCGGTGCTCGGCCGTGCCCCGGGCCTCGTCGCGCTGGATTGCGCCGTCACCCACGGCTCCTCTGGTGCGCCGGTGTTCGATCTTTCGGTCTCGCCCGCCCGCGTCGTCTCGCTTGTCTCCTCGGGCGGCGAGGGCCGGGCGTTCGGCATGGACCTGCCCGCAGCCGTCGACACCCTGCGCCACGCCTTCGCGACCGGCGGGGGCGTGTTCCCGAAACGCGACCTCACACCGCGCCGCATCGGTCCGGGGGCGCGCGAAACGGAGGGAACGGGCGCGAAATTCCTCCGTCCGCCCCCCGCATGGCCGGTGCCCTTGACGGGCGGAAAATCTCTCCTACGTGAGTGAGACGGACGCCGCATGCCGGGTCCGGCCACCGCCCGTCCCTGTGGGAGGGCTCCAACACAGTTGTCGCTCAATGGAGGATAACCCATGCGCAATTTCGACCTTTCGCCGCTCTACCGTGCCACCGTCGGCTTCGACCAGCTCGCCGAGATGATGGACCGGGTTCTTGAAAAGGACGTGAACCGCGAAACCTACCCGCCTTACAACATCGAGAAAACCGGCGAAGACGCCTGGCGGATCACCATCGCCGTCGCGGGGTTCACCGACGCCGAACTCGGCGTCGAGGTGAAGGAAAACTCGGTCGTGATCTCGGCCCGCAAGGCCGCTGACGAGACCGACCGCAAGTATCTGCACCGCGGCATCGCCACCCGCGCCTTCGAGCGCCGCTTCCAGCTGGCCGAACACGTCAAGGTGACCGGTGCCAGTCACGAGACCGGCCTGCTGCATGTCGACCTCGTGCGCGAAGTGCCCGAAGCGCTGAAGCCGCGCCGGATCGAGATTGCCTCGTCGAAAGACATCGAAGCCAAGGTCATCGAAGCCTGATCCCGGAGTGATCGGACGATCGGAGTTTCAAACCGGGCGCGGGGCTACCCTGCGCCCGGTTTTTCTTGGCGGGCGGGCAAACTTGCGGGCGGTCTCCCAAGCCTGAGCGACACGCCATTGCGCTCCGTCCCGACCCCCCGATGCAGGTTTGCGGACACCTCATATGCGGGCCTGCCCGCCCACGCGCGCAGCCGTCAGCTGATATGCGCTTCGAGGAAAGCTTGCGCGCGGGCGTGTGCCGTCTCGGCCGCCTGCGCCACATGAGCCGGGCGGGCGTCGTTGGCGAAGGCGTGGCC
>DQCI01000222.1:27674-31630 GCA_003545125.1 Paracoccaceae bacterium | reverse complement strand
TGCGCGCATGCCGGTGCAGGATCGTGACCCCGGCCCCCGCCGCCTCGATCGTCTGGGCCGCGATGTCGTCATGGGTCCACGGCAGCGCGCCCGACATCGCCGGCGTGTGGATCCCCCGGTGACGGCGCAGGTGATGATGGGTTTCTGGCGAGCCCTATCACGGCTCCTTTGAGGTCGGGCCCAGGGTCACGCGGCAACCGAGCGGGAAGAGCGGCCGATGAAACCGCGCCCGCAGGAAGCCCCGGGCGTGTTTGGGCACTTTCAGAAAGACGACGATGGCCACCGCGCCGAGCACCATCGGACAGACTGTGCCGAGATCGACCAGCGTTCCGCGCAGCGCCAAGAAGATCAGCGTGCCGACGATCGGCCCCTCGATCGTGCCGATCCCGCCGATCGCCATTGTGAAGATCACAAAGACCGTCCGGTCGTTGACGGAACACGCCGGGTCGGGCGAGATTCCGAGTTTCCGCAGGACGATGAGCGCTGCCACCGGGAGAGAAATCAGTGCGCCCAGCCCCGCTGCGGCGATGGCGACGTGAGGTAGAGGAAAAGCGCGCCCGTCAGCCGCATGTCGGCCCGCCTCCGCCCACCAGGCCGCGGCGATCGGGACGGCGCGCAGAACCCTCCCAGCCCTGTGCCCTGTACGCGTGCGTTCGGCCAATCCATCAGCCAAAGTCCCGAAACAGCCGTGTGAGATGTCATCGCGCGAGACCGAAACGGACGCTCCTACGCGCAAGACCCGGCCTCCTGAAGATTATGGACCCGCGCCGAGACCGACAGCGCCATGGGGATGTCCTGCTCGACGATCACTGCATTCATCCCCTCACCTATGATCCCCGGCAGGTCTCGGTAGATGGCACCGACGATGATCGGGGCGAGGCCGCGGCGGATCTCATCGAACAGGATCGGATCCGGGTTGGCCATCAAGGCCCGGCCGATGGCAACTTGGCAAGCGCGGTGACGCAGAGCGTGTCACGTCGCAACCCGGCAGGCGCAACGGCGGGCATGATGCCCGGATGCCGGCGCTGATTGCTGCGACGGCCACATCCGGGGTCCTCTCCAGCGTCCGGGACCGGGCAGACACCCGCCCGCGCATCGCCGCACCGTGAGCGGCCTTCTGTTGACAGCGGCGGCCGGACTTGCTTGCGTTTCGTGGAGCAGTTTGGAGCACGGTTGATGACACGGCGTAATCACAGAACCTGGACAGGCGCGCTTGGTCTGGCCCTGGCCGCAAGCCTCACCCTGCCGTCCGCCGCACAAGAGGTCGCGCCCGCCCCCCCGGGCGCCGCCGCGGTCGCGCAGCTCGATTTTCCGGCGGCGCTCGAAGAGCTCGGCGCGGCGATCGAGGCAGACCCCGCCGCCCCCGCGCCGCGTCTCGCGCGCGCCGCGCTACACAAAAAAATGCAGCGCCCGGCCCTCGCGCTCGCCGATCTCGAGGCGATCCTCGCCGCCGACCCGGCAAATCTGCCCGCCTTGCGTGCGCGGGTCGAGATCTGGGACGCCCAACGCGCCTGGAACCGGGCCCGCGCGGACCTCGACGCGGCCCTCGCCGCTGCGCCGGGCGACGCGCAGGTGCTTGCATTGCGGGCATCGGTGAACGAACGCGCCGGAATGACGGCCGCGGCGCGCGCCGATTACGACGCCGCGCTCGCCGCCACGCCGGACGATGTCGATCTTGCCCGCGCCCGCGACGCGCTGGTCGCCTCCCAGGCCGAGCGCGCGGCGGCCCGGGTGCAGTTCGGACCCGAAGCGGTGCCCTCCGACGATTTCCTCGTGCAAGACGGCGACGCGGCGGCGCCCAACACGCTCTACATCGTCCATGCCGCCACCGACCTTGCGCCGGAACTCGCCGCGCTCGATCCCGCTCTCATCGACCGTGCGGTCGATGAAGGTGTGCTGCGCATCGTCCATCTGTTCACCTATACCGGCGACGACGCCAGCATCTGGGGCAACCGCGCGCTGATCTGCGCCGGAACGCACGGCTTCGCCGCCACCCATGCGGCGCTTTCCGACGCCCCCGGCCGCGCCGCGCTCGACGCCGCCGGGACCGGCGACTTCGCCCCGCTCGAACGCCTGCTGAACGCAGCCTACAGTGTGGCGGGGATTGATGAAGGTCTGGTCCGGTCCTGCGCGCTCGACCGTGGGGGCGCCACGCGCTACCTCGCCGACTGGCAGGCGCACCGCGACGCAGGCGCCTGGCGCGGGGTCAACCTGCTCGACACCTGGCCGGCCTGGGTGCTGAACGGCAGTTCGCTGGGGCCGCAGGAGCTCGCCGAGAAACTGACCGCGATCGTACCCGCCCCCGAGATCGCCCTGGCCCCGGAGATCGCCCCGGACGCGACGGCCGCTGGCGCGACGGCCGCGGTCGCGGACACGCCACCGGAGGCCCCGGCGCCAAAGGACACCGCCGCGCCCGCCGACGCCCCGCTATCCGCGGCCCCTGCCGCAGCGCCGGCGGCGCAGCCGGCGCCGAACGCCGAGGACGGGCAAAGTGCGGCCCCGGCCCCCGCCTCGCAGAGCGCAGCCGTCACCGCAACGGGCACCCCCGAGGCCAGCGGGCAAAACGACGATGCGCCCGCCGACATCGCGGCCCCACCCCCCGCCGCCGGCGACGCGCCGCCCGAGGCCACAACGGACGCGCGCCCGGATGACGCGCCCGGGGGGGCCGCGACCGCGAACAGCGCGACCGGGGATGACACCCCCGCGCCCGTCGCGTTCCCCGATCGCCCGGACCCGGTCGCCGACGCCAAGGTCCCGGTCGAGCTGCGCGGGATCTACGCGCCCACCCTCGCCGCCTGCCTGACCTATCTCGATACCATCGAAAACCCGTCCCGTATCGACGCGGTCCTGCCGGACATGAACCCCCTCGACGGGCCGGCGCTCGGCACGATCCTGGTCACCAGCCGCCGGGTCTACCTGTTCAACCCGCTCGATACCGAATGCGCGATTGCCGGGGCCGAAACCGGCGCGGCCGGTACCTGGCAGGGCACATTCGCCTGTGCCAGCCCGCTGGCGCCAGCCGCGGCCCCGCAGATGCAACTGGCGCCTGCGCCCACCGACGGCAGCGCACCGCGGATCTCGGCATCCTTTGGTGCCGCGGCGTCCGTGGTCCTGCGCCAATGCCGCGCGCTCGGCCAGCTCGGCAATGCCTTCGCCCCGCTTTGGACGCAGGACGGCACGGCCTGCACTGTCGCGGTGCCGGTCGAACAGGGCCGGTTCTCGTTTTCGGTCGACGCCGACGGCAATCTGGTTCTGCGGATCGCCCCGGCCGCCATTCCCGCCGAGGCCGGCAGGACGCTCCTGCATGCGGTGATTGACGGAGCGCCATGGACCGCCACAGCCGGGCGCTGGGACGGCACCGGCTGGCAGAAGTCGCTCGGGCCCTTCGACGCCGCCGCAGAGCGCCTCGGCTGGGGCATGTTCCTCGATGTCCGCGCGACCGGCGCCGCCTTCGAGGCACGCCTCCCGCTGTTCGGGAGCAGCGCGGCGATGGACACACTCGCCGCCTGCGCCCCCGCCAGCGACTGAAACCAACCAGGCGCGGCACCGCCGGCGTCAAGCCATTCCCGACGCTGGAAACCCGGGCGACCGGGTCGGCTGGCGACAGGTGCCGGCACCGCGCCCGAAAACGGCGCTGTTCCGGTTGCGCTGAGGGCGCGCTGGACAACCGCTCGTTGATCCCACGCGGGAACGGCTTGAAACCGACCGCCCGGGTCGTGTCCGGCGCAAGGCATCGGCACCGAGGTCCGACGGCTGTCATTCCGGCTGGGCCGCAAGCGCATTAG
The DNA here is from genome assembly GCA_003545125.1 of Paracoccaceae bacterium. GTDB lineage: Bacteria > Pseudomonadota > Alphaproteobacteria > Rhodobacterales > Rhodobacteraceae > Sinisalibacter. The sequence continues at coordinate 27,845 of DQCI01000222.1, read as the reverse complement.
GCAACCGCTCGTCAATCCCGTGCGGGAAAGGCATATCACCAGCCGCCAGCCGCATCGCGTGCACCGCCGCAGTCACCGGCGCCCGTCAAGGCGGCGGGCGCGCCGTGCGAAGGGTGGTCCCAGATTGTGCAGCGGGCCAACGGGCGACCGACGGCGGGCGACGGGCGACGG